>NZ_JBWYIV010000009.1:0-157618 GCF_056779895.1 Acinetobacter sp. ANC_7553
CTGGCTCAGTCTTACCTGAGATTGTTGGTGTAGTATCGTTTGTTGGCTTAAGCTCATCGATGGTTAATTCAGGTGCTACTGTGTCAACCTCGAAGCTCTCTGGCTGAGATTCACCTGTGTTACCTGCTTGATCTGTCGCTTTTGCAACTACGTCATATTCGCCATCTGCCAATTCAACTGATGGTGTATATGTCCATGTATCACCTGTAACTGTCGCTGGACCTTCTGCAACAACTTGACCGTCTTTGTCTTTAACAACGACATTTACTGTTGTTCCTGGTTCAGTTGTACCTGTGATTTCTGGTGTTGTATCGTTTGTATCCGCAATTGGATCAATCGTTACATCGGTATCAGATGGTGCAGTTGTATCTACAGTTAATTTGCCATCCGCAGTTTCAGTAGCAGTATTACCCACCGCATCTTTCGCTTCAGCTTTAACTGTATATTCACCTTCTGGTAATTCTTCAGTCGGTGTGAACGTCCAGTTACCTTCAGGATCTACAGTCGCATCACCTGTTGCTACAGGGTTGCCATCTTTGTCTAAGATTTCAACTTTTACTGTTGCGCCTGGTTCAGTCTTACCATTAATTTCAGGAGTTGTATCACTAGTATCTTCTAGAGGATCGATTGTAATTTCTGGATCGATCGTATCAACTTCAACCGCAGTTTTAGCAGGTTGACTTACATTTCCTACCGCATCACGAGCTGAAGCCTCGACACTATATGTACCATCTGGTAACGCTTTAGATGGCTTATATGTCCAGCTACCATCAGCTGCAACATTCACAACTGCAGATTGAACAACCTTGCCAGCCGCATCCTTGATTTCAACACGTACTTGTGTTGCACCATCTTCAGTTTTACCTTTAAAGGTAGGCGCATCAATGTTCGTAAGTGGTAACTCTTCAATCGTTACTTTAGGTGGAGTAATATCCACAGTAAAGCTTGAAGTAGCGACTTTACTATTACCAGCCGCGTCATATGCTGTTGCTTCTAGTTTATAGTCACCTTCAGCTAATGTTACAGGTGATTTAAACTGCCATTTACCGTTGGTCACTGTAGCAGGACCTTCTGCGATAATCTTACCTGAACTATCGCGAATCACTACTTTTACGCTCTCACTATCTTTAGTGGTTCCCGTAAATGTAGGAGTTTGATTTTTAGTTGTATTCACTGGATTATTCTCCGATTCCGAAAGAGTATTTGCGATTGCAGCAATTGCAAAAGTTGATTGATTCGTTGCTGTATCCCAACCCTCAGGTTCAGGATCAGTAGGGATTGGATCGATGTCTATGTCTGGAGGAGTTAAGTCAACATTGAATTCTTGTTTTTCTTCTTCACCTTTATTTCCTGATTTATCAATAGGCGTTACGATAACTTCGTATTTACCTTCATCCAGGTTTTTCTCAGGTGTATATTCCCATTTACCATCTTTATCAACAGGAACAGTATCTTTATCAACCACGTTTCCATCTTTATCTTTAATTTCTATTTCGACATTAGATTCTGGCTCACCTTCACCTGATAGTTTAGGTGTTTCTGAGTTTGTTTCACCCTTATTTCCAATTTCATCAATAGTGATGTCTGATGGTGGGACAGTATCAAGCGTGATTGTCTTAATTGGTGATTTATCACTTTCTTGACCACTTACAGTTTGTGTGACAGAAAGCTCATAGATACCATCTTTTAAATCTTGATCAGGTGTAAAACTCCAATCACCATTAGACAATGCAACCGTCTCACCAATTAGTTCATCGCCATTATAGATTTTGATGATTGCACCAGGTTGAGCTCCAGAACCTTTGATTTCTGGACGAGCATCATTTGTTACACCACCATCAGCAACTTCACCAATATGCTCTGGCACATCATCAATGACGATTGGTGCATTTAATAATGCATTTGGCTTTGGCTGAGGGTTAGGTGTAGGATTAGAGTCAGAACCATTATCTGCGACTGCTGCAATTGCACCAGCTGCACCAGCACCAATTAACCAAGGGAGAATACCACCGATAAAATCATCGGAATAAAGAAGAGGTTCGATTTCTTCGATTGGGTAATACAGAATTGTTTCTGCAATTGAGCCATCTTCATTGGTAAATTTAACCCAATAAAGTTGACCACTTTCATCTTGGAATACGAGGCTGTTATCAGCAAATGAAGGATTGAAATAGTTTTCAATCACAATCACTTCACCATTACGCAAATTGATTAGAGCATTATTATTATCACGAGTGATTGAAGCTACATCATCTTTAGATACTTGAACGACAACTACAGAGTTTTCGTTAAGCCCCACTTGACTAGAGTTGACATTCTCTAATACCTGATGACTCTCTTTAGATATTACGGAGATATTAGCCATGGTAAATTCTCACTTATAAATTTTATTTTTATCGATCTTTCTACATCTAAGATACAAAAAAGATAGACACTATTATCTATAAGTGAGATTTATATCACATTTTTAAGATTTAATGCGAATAGATTTTGCGTCTTTTATCAGCTTTTTGTAACCGCTCATCCACAATAAAAATATATACTTTATTTACAAACACTTATGACAAAAGAATTAATATTTTTCTTACTTTTAGGATATTTCAGGTCACCAAATTTCAAAGGCTTACTTATCATAATTTCTGCTATATTTAGTTTAACTACATACGGTAACTTGTCCACCTAACATTTTAATGTTAGTAAACTAGTATACTTTTCATTTTATATTGAAAATTAATACTTACTTTTTAGTAAGTTAAGAAATAAATTTTGCTTTAAATATGATGTAATTTTCACATTTTAATTTTATATTTCATCGATAAAATTCTGCGTAACTGAATAAAATATTTAAACAATATCACTGTTATCTTCTGCATTGATCATGCTTAATTCATAAAAAAAAAGAGCAAGCACTATCATGCTTGCTTCAATTAAATATAATTTTTTAGAAATTTTCTGGATTTTCTAATTTTTTCACCTCTTCAGCTTTAGCTGGATGATGGACGATTGCCACACCATCATCAGAAGTCCGATCTAATATTACTTCAGGATTATAAATCGTAATAATCTCATTACCTTTACTATCTTCACCAACAATATATTTAAATCCTTTACGATTAAGCTTATTACATAATCGCTGATATAGTCCCTTTAAGCCCTCTTTTTCCTCATTAGGATTGTAATAGAAAGCATTCATGACTGCTGGCAAACCTAAACCACATACTACACCCGATAATAAAACAACAATAAAAGTATAACCAATCAAGATACTACTGTATTGCCTTAACTCTGGGACATTAGCAACCGCGAGAATTAGAGCCAATGAAATCCCTCCTCTTACTCCTCCCCATGATAAAATTGCTAGGCTACCGTTATAGCTTTTCTTACGAAACGATGGGAAGAATGCAAAAGCCAGATAGTTCGCAGCAAAACGAGAAATATGTAAAATTACAAATGCGATAATACCGCCAAGTATCATGCTGGCATTTAGATCAAGAATAAACAGCTCTAAACCAATTAAAGTAAATAAAAATGAATTAATGATGCCTTCGACTGTATGCCAAAAGTGATTTACTTCTTGGATTTCACGATTTTGTAAAATTTCTTTCCATTTATTACCAACAATAAGTCCACCAATCACACATGCGATTGGTGCTGATGCATGAGCAAATAAAGCAACCAAATATGAACCACAAGCCAGTAAAGCTGTCGTTAGGATTAATGATTCCATTTCATGCTTCCCGCGAAGCAATCGTAAAATCCCCCAACCAAATATCAAACCAATAATTACAGCTACCACAATTTCATAAAGGAGTGTTTGTAGTGTCAGCAACAGACTAAAATGCTCGCCTTCAAGTACATTCAACAACGTCATAAATACAGCAATACACATTGCATCATTGAAAAGTGATTCACCCTCCAATTTCACCATTAGATGATGTGGTGCACGTACAGAACTGAGTACCCCTTTGATTCCGATTGGATCTGTAGCACCTAAAGCAGAACCGAGTAATAAAAGTACGAGTATTGGTACAGGGTTACCAATCAAATATTGAAATCCAAATAATAATCCACCAAACAATGCTGCACACAAAACCAAAGCAATAGTGGCAAGAATACTAATTGGCTTCCAATATACTTTTAAATCAGACACTTTAAATTTCAATGCCGACGATGTAAGAATGAAGCAAATAACACCATTTACGAGAAAATCATAAAAATCAATATGACGGACTGCTTCTTCAATATTTGCCAAATTAATGGTGATAAAACGATTATCCCCTAATAAATTGGCAGCCCATTGCAGAATAAAGACAAAAATTGCTGAAACAATTGGCACCCCTATCGCTTGGGGAAAACCTAGAATTCGTTTATTGAATATGGTTGTGGCAATTGAGAGGGCAAAAACCACTGTAAATACTTGGAGAAAAAAAAAGTTGCCCATTTTGCACTCTATGATATGTTTTATTTAAATGAGATCATTTAAATTTTAAATGAAAAAACTATAGCCATTTATTTATTTTATATAAAGAATGTTTACTCGCAATCCCTTTTTTTAAAGATGTGTAGCCTTCCTAATAAATTATTCCATTAGCAGGCTACATGTATTAACTTTGCAAAAAAATCAATCGATTCTGCTTGGTAGATTTAGATTGAGGTATTGAATGTATCACATTGGTTCACATCACCTGTTTTCATGCCACGATCGAACCAATACATTCTTTGTTGGCTTGTGCCATGCGTAAAGCTATCAGGAACCACATGTCCTCTAGCCTTTTTCTGAAGATAATCATCACCAATCTTATGTGCGGCATCCATTGCCTCTTCAACATCACCTTGCTCCAAGAATTGAGTTCGTTGATGTGTATCTTTTGCCCACACCCCAGCTAGACAATCAGCTTGCAATTCCAAACGGACTGATAATTGGTTCCCTTGAGCTTCAGTAGCTCGTTGTCTAGCTTGTTGGACTTGAGTTGAAATACCTAAAAGATTTTGAATATGATGTCCGACTTCATGCGCAATCACATAAGCTTGTGCAAAGTCACCAGCAGCATTTTGTGTAGATAATTCTGATTGATTTCGTTCACCCGATATACCCATTTGCTGGCGCATATCTTTAAAAAAATCAGTATCAATATAGATTTTTTGGTCTGCAGGACAATAAAATGGCCCCATCGCTGACTGAGCTGTACCACAGCCTGAATTGACTACACCACTAAACATCACAAGTTTCGGTGCTTGGTATTGCATTCCCTGTTTTTGAAAAATGGTGGTCCATGTATCTTCAGTATCAGCAAGTACCGTACCAACAAATGCCGCTGTTTCTTGTTGCTCGGGTGTTGGGTTTTCAATCCCTATCGCTTGTTGTTGATTATTAGAAGTCACTTGTTTAGTTGCCTGATAGGCTTGTTGTGGATCAACCCCAAAAAATTTCCAAGCAACAAATGCAACAACTAAACCAAGAATACTAATTCCACCAGCTTTAGCCCCACCACCTCCACGGCGATCTTCTAAATTACTACTTACTCTCCGGCCTTTCCAACGCATAATCTCAGCCCTTTTTTAATCATATAACTTCTTATAATACGTTATTTCATCAAACTCTAAACTTTTCTAACGTTCCATAGTTTTTGTATTCCTGAAACAACGACCAAAACAATAAGTCCTGCAATAAAACCTATGACAAAGTTTAAGAGCGTCGGGGTTAAAGCACCGATGATACTGCCTACATTTGGAATATGTTCAATATAATCGACAGAATCTTCAGTAAAGTGATGAAATAATGGAATGGTATGATTAATAATACCGCCACCAACCAAGAACATCGCGATTGTTCCGACAATAGTTAGTGTCTTCATAAGTTTAGGCGCAAAAGCAAGTAAGCCCTGACCAATTCTTTGTTTCAATGTAGACGTTTGTTTGACGAGATAAAATCCCAAATCATCAATTTTAACAATCATAGCAACTAAACCATAAACACCTATCGTCATTAAAATTGCGATGACTGACAAGACTGCAACCTTTATTCCAAAAGTAGCTGCTGCAACTGTACCCAATGAAATCACGATAATTTCAGCAGATAAAATAAAGTCTGTTCGTATCGCGCCTTTGATTTTATCTTTCTCAAAAGTTGCTAGATCTATATTTAAGTTTTCGAGTTCTTTTTCGGCCTGTTCAGATGTTTTAGCTTTTTTATGGTGTAATGAGTGAATTACTTTTTCTACACCTTCATAACATAAAAATAATCCACCTAACATCAATAATGGATTTATAAGCCAAGGTGCAATCACACTAATTAATAATGCTAATGGAACCAAAATTAATTTATTAACAAATGAGCCTTTTGCAACAGACCAAACGACAGGCAATTCACGGTCGGCTTTCACACCACTAACTTGTTGAGCATTGAGTGCTAAGTCATCACCCAATACACCGGCCGTTTTTTTTGCAGCCATTTTACTCATCAGCGCAACATCATCAAGAATGGTGGCTATATCATCTAATAGCACCAATAAACTATTTGCCATTATTGTTATCCTTCTTTGTTTTTTGGAATTTTATTCTTCTATTTCAATTTATTCTGTATCAACATTATTAATACTATCTCAAATAAGGCGTTTTTAATTCGAATCTTTCGATGCTTTATGCTGACATAAAAAAAAATAATGCCGTACAATATTGCGAAATTTTAAAAATTCAGCCCTAGTGTTGATGACTTTGGTATAGAAAATGAGTAATCAAGATAATCGCCCTGTTATTTTGACAGGTGACCGTCCAACTGGACAACTTCATTTAGGCCACTTTGTCGGTTCTTTACGTTCACGAGTAGGTTTGCAAGATTCCCATCACCAACATCTATTATTGGCTGATGCACAAGCTTTTACAGACAATGCTGATAACTTCGAAAAAGTTAGACGTAATATTATTGAAGTTGCAACTGACTATCTCGCTGTTGGGATCGACCCGACAAAAACAACAATTTGCGTTCAATCAAGCTTGCCAGCTTTGAATGAGCTGACCATGCTTTATTTAAACTTTGTCACAGTTTCAAGACTAGAACGAAATCCTACGATTAAGTCTGAAATACAAATGCGTGGGTTCGAGCGTGACATCCCAGCTGGATTCTTATGCTATCCAGTTGCTCAAGCAGCTGATATCACTGCTTTTAAAGCATCGATTGTGCCCGTGGGTGAAGACCAAATTCCAATGATTGAACAAACAAATGAAATTGTTCGTCGTTTAAATCGTCAGATTGGTCAAGAGCTTTTGCCTGAATGTAAGGCACTGCTATCGAATGTTGGTCGATTACCAGGATTTGATGGTAAAGCTAAAATGTCTAAATCATTGGGCAATACAATTGTTTTAGATGCTTCTGATAAAGACATTAAAAAAGCTGTAAATGCTATGTATACAGATCCTAATCATCTTCGTATTGAAGATCCAGGTCAGGTGGAAGGTAATGTTGTATTTACTTATTTAGATGCTTTCGATCCAAATCCAGAAGAAGTAGCAGAGCTTAAAGATCACTATCGTCGTGGTGGTTTAGGTGATGGTACAGTCAAAAAACGCCTTGAAGGTGTTCTAAAAGAGTTGATCACGCCTATTCGTGAACGTCGAATGGAGCTTGCTAAGGATCCTGATTATATTATGGATATCTTAAAAACTGGTACTGACAAATGTCGTGATATTACGCAAGCAACATTGGATGAAGTTAAAGCTGGATTAGGTGTTTTTAAATTTTAATCCCTAAAAAATAAGTAAACTTAAAGCCGCATCACATTGCGGCTTTTTTATGGCTATTTATTAGCCTATTTAAAATTAACCTTCAATTAAACTTATTAACGTAATCTTACACGTTTTAACTCGACTACCAATGAGTTGCTAAATGAAATTGAATATCATTTAATTACTGTTATGAATACCCCCAAAATTCATAACATTTCTCCTTAACCGAAACTGTGTAAGCAGATTCGTTGTTCTGCGCAGTGATCACCCCAATCACTGCGTATTTTTTTATGTTGAATCCATTCAAAATGAAATCAATATTATATAATTGATAATTACGTCACTTTATTTTATTATTGTGATTAAAATTTGATAAAAATTCTAATATCTATAAGAGACTACCCATGTGGGACATGTTTATAAATCCGTCGAACCTATTCTTCAGTATTAGTATCTGCTTGATGTTTTTTATAGGCATTCTTGAAGTCTTTCTATTAATAACAGGTCTCAGTAGTCAAGGATTTTTAGAGCAATTTCTGCCTAGTTCATTAGATTCTTCTCCTGAAATGATCGTTGACCATCAATCCAGTATTTGGATTCAATTTTTAGATTGGCTTTATCTTGGACGTATTCCTGTATTAATTTGGCTGATTATCTTTCTCACGACCTTTTCAATTGTTGGCTTCTTAGCTCAATCTATCATCCATCATATATTTGGATCATTTTTAACAATCTGGCTCATTACTCCACTGGTACTTGTGGTCTGTATGCCATTCGTACGGCTATTCTCAAGATGGATGGCAAAGATCATCCCTAAAGATGAAACCACAGCAATTCATAGCGACGATTTAATTGGACTTCGAGCAGAAATCATTTTAGGCACTGCTCGTTTGCACTATCCTGCGCAAGCAAAACTCAAAGATCGCTTTGGTCAAACACATTACATTTTAGTCGAACCTGAAGCTGACGAAATATTCGTACAAGGTCAGCAAGTCATACTTACACAACGTAGTCTCAAAGGCTTTCAAGCCATTTCACAATAAATCAACTTAGAGAAAAAAATGTTTAGTTCAAGTTTTTATCAAATTATTATAATTGCAGGACTTATTCTCATTGCGCTGGTTGTCATCGGAACCATTATTGCACGACTATATAAACGCTCAAGCAAGGAAGTTTCATTTGTCAGAACTGGTTTTGGTGGGGAAAAAGTTATATTGGGAGGTGGTGCAATTGTACTTCCTGTTTTACATGAAGTCATTCCTGTCAATATGAATACCCTTCGCTTAGAAGTTAAACGTGCAGCTGATCAAGCCTTGATTACGCGTGATCGAATGCGTGTAGATGTGATGGCTGAGTTCTATGTTCGTGTTAAGCCAACAGCTGAATCGATTGCTACCGCGGCACAAACTTTGGGTCAAAAAACCATGTCACCAAATGAATTAAAAGATTTGGTTGAAGGTAAATTTGTAGATTCCCTGCGTGCAGTAGCAGCAGAAATGGCTATGGAAGAGTTACATGAAAAACGTGTCGACTTCGTTCAGAAAGTTCAACAAGTTGTTTCAGAAGATCTGTTCAAAAATGGTTTAGAACTCGAAACTGTATCTTTAACAGGTCTTGATCAAACCAGCTTTAAATTTTTTAATCCACAAAATGCATTTGATGCAGAAGGTTTAACAAAATTAACAGAAACTATTGAAGATCGTCGAAAAAAACGTAACGATATTGAACAAGATGCTGACTTAGCCATTAAAGCGAAAAATTTAGAAGCTGAACAAGCACGCCTTCAAATCCTGCGTGAAGAAGAATACGCAAAGATGCAACAAGAGCGTGAAATTTCGATTCGAAAAGCTGAACAACTTGCTGAAATTGCAACACAAGAAGCTGCCAAAAAGCGTGAGGCAGAAGAAGCCCAAATCGCTGCAGAACGTGAAATTGAATTAAAACGTATTTCAGCTGCACGTGATGTCGAAAATCAAAATATTCAAAAAGCTCAAATTATTGAACAAGCGCAAGTAGAACAAAAGAAAACCATTGAACTTGCGGAACAAGATCGCGCAATCGCGATTGCCGAGAAATCTCGTGCTGAATCTGAAGCCAAGGCACTTGCTGACCAAGCTCGTGCGCAAGCAGTGAAAGCCGAAGAAGAAGTTGTGACTGTTCGTGAAACACAGCGAGCTGAGCGTATTAAAGCGGTTGAACTTGTTGCTGCAAAACAGGCTGCAGAAACTGATGCTATTTCAATTACTGTGGCTGCCGAGGCATCAAAACAAGCTGCTGTAGATGAGGCTGAAGCTGTGCGTACTGCGGCTGAAGCAGAAGCAGAAAAAGTTCGCCTAAAAGCTAAAGGTGAAGCTGATGCTAAAATTCTTTTGGCTCAAGCTTTAGAAAAACAATACCAAGTCGATGCTGAAGGGACACGCGCAGTCAATGAAGCAAATAATATTTTGTCAAGTGAACAAGTTGAGATGCAAATTCGTTTGGCACTTTTGAAGTATTTGCCTGAAATCATCCGCGAAAGTGTTAAACCAATGGAAAATATCGATGATATCAAGATATTACAAGTGAATGGTCTTGGTGGCATTACTGGCGCCACAACTTCAGCTGATCAAGCAGATCAATCACAATCCGTTGCACTTTCAGATCAAGTGGTGAATAGCGCACTCAGATATCGTTCGCAAGCCCCTCTTATTGACAGCTTAATGAGTGAACTCGGTATTCAGGGTGGAGACATCAACGGTCTAACACAAAACCTAAAACCTAAAACCTAAAACCAATTAATGATAAAAGCCCTGATTTTCAGGGCTTTTATTCGCTTTGCTGCTAGCTATTGCTGTTCTTATTATTTTTAAGATAACAAATATTATTTTAGGATTGATCAGTTTTCCTTATCCAACGATCTCATGCATTTTTCTTTTACTCCTGCTTTAGCAATTGATGCAGTCACCTTATGACGTTATGTATCTTTATTCTAGGCGCAATTTTTGCTGGATTTATTCAAGGACTCACAGGTTTTGCCTTCGCTCTCATTGCGATGTCTTTTTGGGTATGGATTCTACCGCCTCAGATCACCGCCCCCTTGGTCGTTTGTGCATCACTATGGTGTCATATCATTTCAATGTATAAAGAACCAAGAACCTTTATAAAGCCTTCTATCGTTTGGGTCTATATTATCGCTGGCTTAATTGGAGTACCTTTGGGTACTTTTTTGCTTCATTATATCAATGCAGACACGTTCAAATTACTACTTGGGATATTTTTATTAATTTGGTGTCCACTCATGTTCTTTAATCCGCAACTACATTGCTTAAAAGATACCAGACTCAGGATGGACGGCTTGATTGGTTTTTTGGGTGGAATTTTAGGTGGGCTCGGTGGATTCTGTGGTGCAATTCCCTCGGCTTGGGTGATGCTTAAACAACTTCCTAAACATGAGCAACGCAACATTCTTCGACATTTTAATTTTGCCATCCAACTGTTTACTTTGATCATCTATTTATTTAACCAGACCATTAACGTGAGTCACTTGTCTTATTTGTGGATTTTGATCTTTGCAGTTAGCCTACCTACGATCATTGGTGCAAAAATTTTTTATCAAATATCTGAGCAAAAATTTAAATCGATTGTCTTAACTTTATTGTTTTTTTCAGGCTTTATTTTAACCTTAAACGCAATTTTCTTGTATTAAAAAGGCAGATTGTTCTGCCTTCTCCATATATCAATTGTTGTGCGAATATCTTTGGTCAACACTAAATTTTTCCGGGAATTTAGCTGAAATCTTTGAATAAAATTCCATAATTTCTGCCATATCCACTTCTATATCTCCAGTAGGATAAATAATTTTACCTACACCGCATTTTTTTTGACTGTAATCCATATATGCTAAAGCGATTGGAACATTCGCTGTAATTGCCACATGGTAAAAACCCGTTTTCCATTTTTCTTGTTTTGACCTTGTTCCCTCGGGCGTCACCAACATGACCAATTTTGGATGATCTTTAAAAAGATCTGCCATTAATTGCACCATGCTTGGTCTTTCCTCTCCCTCTTTCTTTGGTCGGCGATTAATTCCGATCCCTCCCATAGCCCGGACAAAAGGACCAAATGGAAACTTCATATAGCTGTCTTTAATTGTAATTCTGACATTTACACCTAAAGCTTTGAGCGCTAATCGCGCGTATAAAGCATCCCAGTTACTGGTGTGTGGTGCAGCAATCATGACACATTGGTCTAAATCTAAGGGCCAATGGTTATCAATTTCCCAACCTAATGCATTTAAACTCTGTTCAGCAAATTTTTCAAACATATAAATATACAAATGTAAATTTTCGGGATTGTAACAGCTTTGGCATTACTTTTATTCAAAATATGTATTAGGTTTTACTACCGCTTTTTTTCTATCTATACATCAATTCAATTGACTCATGTATTTAGTTAAATAATTTCATTAACAATAAAAAAACCCTGCTTACGCAGGGTTTTTTTGAATCAGTTCAGTGCTTATGCAGAGAATTGGTTCATTGTATTTTTCGCATCGTCACCCGCTTTAAGCGCGTTGTCGCCAGCGAAGATTTCTTTATGGTCATCACCGATGTCTGAACCAGCCATTGCTTGGTGTTTAACACAAGCGATACCGCCACGAATTTCTTTACGTTGTACACCAGCAACATAAGCCAACATACCTTCAGAACCGAAGTAACCTTCTGCAAGCTCATGTGTAGAAAGCGCAGCAGTGTGGTAAGTCGGAAGTGTAATCAAGTGATGGAATACACCTGCTTCACGAGAAGCATCAGCTTGGAACGTACGGATCTTCGCATCAGCATCAGCAGCTAATTCAGTATTGTCATACTCAGCGCTCATTAACTTAGCACGGTCGTAAGCAGATACGTCTTTACCTTCAGCAACCCAACGGTCGTAAGCTTGTTGACGGAAGTTTAACGTCCAGTTGAATGATGGTGAGTTGTTATAAACAAGTTTTGCATTTGGCACAACTTCACGTACACGGTTCACCATGTGAGCGATTTCTTCAACGTTTGGCGTTGCAGTTTCGATCCAAAGAAGGTCAGCACCGTTCTGTAAGCTTGTTACACAGTCAAGTACAACACGGTCAATTTGAGTACCTTCACGGAATTGATATAGACCAGAAGCTAAACGCTTAGGACGGTGTAATTTACCATCACGTTTGATTAGGATTTCGTCTTCTTGCGCTTCTGAAATATCAATTTCAGTAGTGTCTAAGTAGCTGATGTATTGAGAAGCGATATCGCCTGGCTCTTTAACCACTGGGATTTTTTGAGTCAAGTCAGCGCCTTCAGAGTCAGTACGTGCAACGATGATACCGTCGTCAAGACCCATTTCTAAGAATGCATAGCGAAGTGCATGGATTTTCGCAATGAAGTCTTCGTGTGGAACAGTTACTTTACCTGCTTGGTGACCACATTGTTTCGCGTCAGAAACTTGGTTTTCGATTTGAAGTGCACATGCACCCGCTTCGATCATTTTCTTCGCAAGTAAGTAAGTTGCTTCTTCGTTACCGAAACCAGCATCGATGTCGGCAATAATTGGCACAACGTGAGTTTGGAAGTTGTCGATTTGTGAAGTGATTTCAGCAGCTTTAGCAGTATCACCCGCTTCTTGCGCTTTTTTAAGTGCACGGAATAAGTCGTTTAATTCTTTTGCGTCTGCTTGACGTAAGAATGTGTAGATTTCTTCGATCAATGCAGGAACTGAAGTTTTTTCGTGCATAGATTGGTCAGGAAGTGGACCAAACTCAGAACGAAGTGCAGCAACCATCCAACCAGAAAGGTAGATGTAACGGCGTTCAGTAGTGCCGAAGTATTTTTTGTTCGCAATCATTTTTTGTTGTGCGATGAAACCATGCCAGCAACCCAAAGATTGAGTATATTTGCTAGAATCAGCATCATAAGCAGCCATATCACGACGCATAATCGCAGCTGTGTATTTCGCAATATCTAAACCAGTTTTGAAACGGTTTTGAAGTTGCATACGTGCAGCATCTTCAGGACTGATGTCTGCCCAAGTGTTGCCGAATTTTGCTTTTAATTCGCGGATTGCATCAATCGCTGTTTGGTATGTAGTCATGATATTTTACCCTGTATATAATTTTAGGATTTATCAATCGAAGGACTAAATCTACTCGGTATTAATTGTTCAGATTTAGAGCGCTTCGTTGCTATAGACTTAGCTTAGATTGACTCTAGAAATTAATCCAATATTTTCGTTTAATTCTCAGTATTTATTTAAAAAATATGTAGATTAAAGTCGTAATATAAATGAAATACCATTCTATAAATTATTGATTTTAATAAAATTTATAAAATAAATATTTGTACACTTTTAACACAATTTGAGTGATTCTTATTCATTAGACTTAAGTATCAAGCTCACAATTACGTTTAATTTTTCTTCAAACATCTTTATATTTTAACCTTCAATTGACTTTTCTGACAGAGCATCGTTATTAAACTGTTAGTTTTAAATGAATATTTTTTAAACTGTGAACCATATTGATGGAATTACCAATAAAGCATTTAAATTGAGATAAACCTAAAGACAATTTAGAACATAGCATGGTAATTTCAAAAACAACTAAAGCCCTATTTCTTAAATAAATGTATAGGGTCTGTCTTATGACAAAAAAAACGTAAATTTGATGAATATATGTTAAATTCTGCTGAAAAAATCAGCATAAAAACACACAAACCTAAGCGCTTATGGCATAATTCCCCACGATTTCAAAAATTTATTTTCGGTATTTTTTTTATGAATCTTGAGCGGGTTGATCTCAATCTCTTAATTTACTTAGATGTTCTTTTGCGAGAGAAGAATGTTACACGTGCAGCAGAACAATTAGGTGTTACTCAGCCTGCAATGAGTAATATTTTACGTCGTCTTCGTAACTTATTTAATGATCCGCTTTTAATTCGCTCTTCTGAAGGAATGACTCCTACGGAAAGGGCTTTAGAACTACAGCCTCGTATTCGTGATGCCCTTTCTGATCTATCTATGATCTTAGAACCACGAACAGAATTTAGACCTTATACGTCAAATCGTGTTTTCCGCATCATGACTTCAGATTATGCTGAAGCGACACTAGTGCCTCGCTTAGTTAAGGCTCTGCGTTCAGAAGCACCAAATGTTGTTTTAGATTTTCTAACACCGAGTGATGTATCCTATCGTGATATGGAACAAGGTAAAGTTGATCTTGCTATCAACCGTTTCAACGAAATACCACAAAGTTTTCATCAGGTTCTGGTGTGGCGTGACAGCTTTTCATGCTTACTCAATAATAAGCATCCTGCCGTAAATAATTTGAATCTAAAAAGTTATCTAGATGCGCAACATATCTGGGTTTCTAAAACTGGGATGGGGGTAGGATTTGGTGTTAACCCAGAAAAACAAGCTGGTTTAGGTTGGATTGATCAAGCTTTAGAACGTATTGGTCAAAAACGCAAAATTTCGGTATTTACACGTCATTATCAAATGCCAGGTTTATTAGCGTCTAATGTCGATCTCATTGCGACATTACCGACGAAAATCGCTCGCCTACAAGCTAAAAGTCAAAACTTGATGCTCAAAGACCCTCCATTTTACATTCCTGAATTTGAACTCAAAATGGCGTGGTGCCCTCTATTACATCATCATCCTGCTCATCGTTGGTTACGTCAGTTGATTTTATATGTTGCTCGTCAAATGACTGAGGAAGAAAATCGTGAATTTCTTTCAAATAACAATACCCACTTCTCACAATTTTGATTGAGTAGAGCTGATTTAAATCAATACTTTAAAATTTTTTACTCAATAACTATGATATTGAGGTAGTGTAAAAATTCACTACCTCTATGTTTTTTGTGATAAAACTTTCCTCATAAATAATTTAAAAACAAAGGTGTTCGTGTGAGCCTCTTTCAGAATTTCGTGATCATTATGATTTTGATTGCTGGAGCTGGATTCTTATCATTAAGTGAAATCGCACTTGCAGGATCACGTAAAGTGAAACTGAAAATTTTGGCTGAGTCTGGTGATGATCGTGCACAAAAAGTGCTTACGCTTCAAGAGAATTCAGCTGATTTCTTTGCTGCCTCGCAAATCGGCTTAAATGCTATTGCAATTTTGGGGGGGATTTTAGGTGAAGCTGCATTTAGACCTTATTTTGTGATTTTGGTCGATCGTTTCTATGATGGTCCTTGGTCACAATCAATTGGTTTTGCATTGTCATTTACTTTAGTGACATCACTGTTTATTTTATTTGCTGATCTTATGCCTAAACGATTGGCAATGATTGCACCTGAAAAAATCGCTGTCTCTTTAATTAATCCTATTCAGGTATTCATTACTGTTTGTCGTCCATTAGCTTGGTTTATCAATGCAATTGCCAACCTATTATTCCGTTTATTCAAAGTAAATACTACTCGTGATGATAATATCACCTTTGATGATATTTCTGCGGTAATGGATGCAGGGGCACAAGCAGGTGTCTTACAAAAACAAGAACATCACTTTATTGAAAATGTATTTGAGCTTGAAGAGCGAAATGTTCCTTCGAGTATGACTACACGTGAAAACGTGGTTTTCTTTACCATCAATGAATCAGAAGAAAGTATTCGTCAAAAACTGGCTGAATTTCCCTATTCAAAATATTTAGTCTGCAATGAAAATATTGATCAAGTGATTGGCTATGTTGATGCTAAAGATATCTTGATTCGTATTTTAAATAATCAAAAATTTAATCAGTTGAATGAATCCACTATCCGTAATGTATTAACGATTCCAGATACACTTACACTATCAGAATTACTTGATCGCTTCAGATCTAGTAAAGAAAAGTTTGCCGTAGTCATCAATGAATATGCCTTGGTGGTTGGTGTTATTACCCTATCTGATATTATGATTACCGTGATGGGTGACTGGGTTACGCCAACGGATGAAGATCTTCAAATTATCAAGCGGGATGATCATTCTTGGCTGATTGAAGGCAGTACACCTATTGAAGATGTCAAGCATGCATTAGAAATTGATGAAATGCCTGATGATGAAAACTATGAAACTTTAGCTGGGTTTATGATGTTTAAACTTCGTAAGATTCCACGTCCTGCTGATAGTGTAGTATTTAATGGTTATAAATTTGAGGTGGTCGATGTTGACCATTTTAAAATTGACCAACTACTCGTGACCAGATTACTTGATGAAAAAGCAGAATTAGAATCAACTGTTGAATAAGACACTATCCACCACTCAGGTGGATTTTTTTATTCAGTTTATCTAATTAAACTTGAGATTTTTTTCCTTCAAAATTATTGAAATTAGAATTTATAATCAATTTTTATTATAACCATCACACTTAAAAATCACCTTTAATGTCTCCAATCACAAAATATAAATTTTAAACTTATGAATTTTAACTACTATTTTTTATAAAAATTATGGTTATTTTAATATTTTCTAAACAATATTTAGTTTAATCATAAATTTCTCTAAGATGGTCGGCGTTTTCGAAGATAACAAATACTGTAATAGAAACAATATTGATTAAAACGCTAATCTAAGGATAGATCCATGTTGACCTTGCTTGGTTTGGGCATGATTTTGTGCTTTATGTACCTCATTATGTCTAGACGTATGACTCCCCTCGTCGCACTCACGCTTATTCCCGTTCTTTTTGCGCTAATTGCATATGGATTAGGTTTTTTTGTGGATAGTTTGAACCATATTCAACTTAATGAACTTGGTGAAATGATGTTAGATGGTGTTAAAAAGTTAGCACCTACCGGCGTCATGCTGCTATTTGCTATCTTGTATTTTGCCATCATGATTGATACAGGTTTATTCGATCCATCAGTGAAATTTATTCTCAGATTGGTAAAAGGTGATCCCCTCAAAGTAGTATTAGGTACGATTACCTTAACATTGATCGTGTCTTTAGACGGTGATGGCTCTACCACTTATATGATCTGTGTTGCTGCCATGTTACCGCTTTACAAGCGATTAGGCATGAGCCCTTTAATTATGGCCTGTCTCATGATGTTAGCCAGTGGAATCATGAATTTAACGCCATGGGGTGGACCTACTGCACGTGCGGCAAGTGCACTCCATGTAGATCCTAGCGATGTGTTTGTTCCGATGATTTTACCGATGCTGTTCGCCATTGCTTGGTTGTACTTTTTAGGAACCATGTATGGCCGAATGGAGCGTAAAAGATTAGGCATCATGGAATTGGATATTAGCCATGGCGACAATATTCAAATTTCATCAAACCCAGAGGCAAATCGAGCGCATTTGAGATGGTTTAATGGATTATTGACTCTCGCACTGATGGCCAGCCTAGTCATGGGTATTTTGCCTATGCCTATTTTATTTATGATTGCATTATGTATTGCTTTAGTCGTGAACTATCGTGATATTGATATGCAAAAAAGCTTAGTCGCTCATCATGCTGGTAGTGCTTTAAATGTCGTTGGTATTATTTTTGCCGCTGGTGTTTTTACAGGTTTACTCACTGGCACGGGTATGGTCGATGCCATGTCAAAAGAGTTAGTAGCGATTATTCCAGATAGTATGGGTCCATATTTGGCACCAATCACAGCCGTTTTAAGCATGCCTTTAACGTTCTTTATGTCAAATGATGCTTTTTACTATGGTGTTCTGCCCATCTTATCTGAAGCTGCAGCACATTATGGCATCTCTCCTGTGGAAATGGCTCGTGCATCGATTGTTGGTCAACCCGTTCATCTGCTCTCACCCTTAGTTCCATCTACCTTTTTACTCTGCGGGCTTGCTGGGATTGAGTTTGGTCAACACCAAAAATTTACCATTAAATGGGCGATTATTACGTGCTTAGTGATGCTTGCAAGTGGATTAATATTTGGGATGTTCCCATTCTATTCTGCTATTTAATCGTATCTCTAGTTTCGGAGTGATTTTTTGATCACTCCAATCTCTTATTTATAAAGGCTTATTGAGCTTGAGTCTCATTCCAAATATTCAAGTTCCCCATGTTAGATAGAAGTTGATACCTCACCACTAAAAACTCTGTCAACAAGGTGGAATAATTCATTTTTGCTTCATTCAACACATTCTGAGCATTAAGCACTTCGAGTAAATTTCCTACACCCGCTTTATAACGTCCTTGGGCGACTTCATAGGCTTCTGAAGCACTTTGATTCAATATCGTTAGCGCCTTAATATTGTCATGGATTGCATTTAGCTCATTATAGCTTTTCCAGATTTCAGCATTAATTTCAAGCTTCAATCTTTCTTGCTCTAATTGCTTTAATTTTAAGTTTTTTTGAGCAACGACAATTTGATTTTTTCGATTATAACCATCAAACAATGGGAAATTGACTTGCACACCTGCTTGTAGAGATTGGCGATCACTGCCATAACTGTCACTCGTTTGTTTTTGCTGATCATAAATGCCGTTAAAACTAACAGATGGATATCTAGACCGCTGTATTGCCTTAATTTTATTTTCAGCTGCGAGTGAATCATATTGTGCAGCTTTAAACTTTGGATGCATTTTTTCAGCATCCTGAATGAGGATTTCAATCGGTTTAAGATCTAGCTCTTTTGGAATTTTTAATTGATTATTAATTTGGAAATTTTGGTATGCAGGCTCACCCATTAATGATGCTAAAAGTCCTTTTGCTATTTTTAAATCACCTAAAAATTTAGTTTGATCTGACTTTGCTTTCGCCAAATTTGCGGACATTTGTAATGCATCTGATTTGATACCAACACCCGCACGATATCGAGCATTTGCAATTTCATAGTTTTTTTCTGCAAGTACAACCAACTCATTAATATTATTTAACTTTAACTCAGCCTGAATAATTTGATAATAAGTCGAAATCGTTTTGATGATCATATTTTGCAAAGCTACATCATGCTGTGCCAAAGACATCGCTAATAATTTTTCGGCTTCTTCTGCTTGATAAAATCGACTACCAAAATCATAAAGTAGCCAATTGGCTCTTATTCCAAGTCCGTAACGGCGTAAGTCAGTGTCATAACTCAAAACAGGACGATCTTTTACTTGATTATCATCACGTGACCAATCGTAATTCAAGGTGCTATTCACTTGAGGATAATAATTTGCTTTAGAGATTTTAAGCTGAGCAGCTTGAATACGCGTTTGTACCCAAGTACTTTTTGTCTCAGGATTACGACAAACTGCACGTTCAATGGCATCAAGGAGCTCTATCTGCTGTTCATTCTTGAGACTATTTTGAGATAAACAATGTTGAGGTTGACTTAACATTTTCTGATTTTGAAGGTCAAGTGACACACTTTGATTGAGTTGTTGTTCTATTTGCTTACGTTTTGTCTCATTCTCGCGGGCGTTACGCTGTGCCGTGAGCTCATCAAACCATAAAGTCTTGCTTTGTTTTTTTAGATTTGGAGTCAGTTTTGACAACCAACTCTCTGCATAAGCCAATGAACTATGTCCGAATAGCGACCCAGCAACAACAATGAAAGCGATGTATGGAATTTTCATTTAGGTTGCAAATCCTTGGTCAACATATCACGGACAATCACGCCATCTTGTAAAGCGATAATCCGCTCAGCAGATGAAATCGTTTCTGGACGGTGCGCAATAATCAATTTGGTAATATTCAAATGCTTGAGATTTGCATTGACCTCTTGTTCTTTTAATACGTCTAAACTACTGGTCGCCTCATCCATAAATAAAATCTTTGGTTTTTTATAGATAGCACGAGCCAATAAAATTCTTTGTTTTTGTCCTCCTGACAACATATTACCAATATCACCTACTAAGGTTTGATATCCCATTGGCATACGGCTAATGTCATCATGAATTGCGGCATAGGCTGCACATTCTTGTACCCATTGCATGTCTGGATTTGAATCAAAAAAGCAAATGTTTTCTGCGATTGAACCAGCAAATAGAATGTCATCTTGTAACACTGTCGCGACTTGATCTCGCACAGCGTTTAATCCTAATTGTTCAAAGTCACGCCCCATAATTTTGACTTCACCTTCATTTTGTTTAAATACGCCTAACAGAACATGTAGCAGTGTGGTCTTACCGCAACCTGTTGCCCCGACAATGGCGACAGATTGATTTTGGGGAATCTTAAAACTAATCCCCTTGAGTACATAAGGGTCATTTTCTGAATATTTAAAGTGCAGATTTTCGACTTCAATTGCATTCTCAACCTGACCTACATTTGTGATTTCAGCATCACCGTATAATTTTTCTTGTTCTGTTAACACAATATCGGATAAACGCTCTACATCAATTTGAAGCATTTTAACTTCGATAAACTTATCGATTAGTCCTGCAACCCGACTATCAAATTGGCCTTTATACGCCATAAATGCCATCAGCACACCAACTGTAAAATTACCCTCCAATACCAATGTGGCACCTAACCAAATAATTAGAATGTTCTGAATCCCAAATAAGACTCCATTCGCCAATGAGAATCCCAACCCCAGCTTTTGGGTGGTTAATCCGGCATTCACTTGATTGACCATAAGATTTAACCAAGTCGAACGGCGAACATCTTGTCGCTGGAACAGTTTTATGGTTTTTGCCCCACGCACGGTTTCCATAAAATGGCTGCTTTGCTTCGCTGCATGAATAATTTGCGCTTCAGTCGCTCGCTTCAAAGGTGCATACCAAATCCATCGGATTAAGGCGTATAAGCCCATGGTAAAAATTGCGATCCAAGCTAACTTCGGACTGTATACAAACATTAAAATCAACGTAAATACTGTCATTAATCCATCAAGAATCGCAGCTAAGAACGTTGTGGTGAGCGTGGTTTGAATGTTCCCAATTGATCCAAATCGCGAAACAATGTCACCGAGTGATCGTCTTTCAAAATAAGAGACAGGAACATTAATCATGTGATTAAAGACGTTGGCTTGCCACTGCACACTTAAATGTGTGCTCATATACATCATGATCCAAGAACGAAGTAGCCCGATAAACTGCTGAAGCAACATCAACATGCCAAATCCAATAGCCAGTATCGTTAAGAGATCCCTATCTGCAGATACGATCACATGGTCGATCACCCATTGCATAAAAAATGGGCTAATTAATGAAAAAACTTCTAAGGCTAAGGCCAAGATTAAAATTTGCCCGAGAGATTTCCATAAACCACGAACATGACCGATTAGACCTTTAAGCTGAATCTGATTTTTATCTTCTTTTTTTTCAAATTCAGTATCTGGCCAAAGCTCTAATGCAACACCCGTAAAATGTTCAGACACCTCATTGAGTGTCAGTACACGTTTACCAAATGCTGGATCTAAAATCGTGACTTTATTGGCACTGACTTCTTGCAATACCACAAAGTGGTTGAAATCCCAATGTAAAATACATGGGGTTTTAAGCTGATCTAAATCTTCTAAATCCAGCTTTAATGGGCGTGTTACCATTTTCAACTGATTACTAATTTTGATCAGCTGATTGAGATTTGAACCCTTTTGAGAAACTGAAAAACGACGTCTTAACGTTAATAAATCAGACTCATAGCCATAATAATGCGCAATCATCGCAATACAGGCTAATCCACATTCTGTCGCTTCCGTCTGTAAAATGGTTGGAATTTTCCGTCCAAATCCAAGAGAAATTTTGTCTAATATCTGCATGTTATTTCTTCTTATATCTTGCCCGTGATGCTATATAACGGTTCGAGTACCCATTCATATAGTTTTCTTTTTTCTTGCATGATATCTGCATCAAAGGCCATGCCCACTTTAAGAGGCTTACTTTCACCATAGGCTTTTACAAACTGTTGTTCTAATTTGACTTTGACTAAATACACAGGTTCACTTTGGTTAAATGTTACACCCTGACTTAACTCGCCTAAATTGGTCAGTTCTTGTGGGTTCATCGTCGTCGCTGAGATTGAATGAATCACACCTTCACCTTGACCAAATTTTTGGTAAGGATAGGCTTGAAAACGAAGTTTTACGGTTTGACCAGTCCTTATAAATCCAATTGCTGAACTGGGTACAAAAAGATGTGCTTCTAAATAAGAAGGCGTCGGAACAATATTCATAACAGGAATATTAGGAGAAATAAACTGACCAACCTCTGCATTAATCGATGCTATTTTTCCTGTCGCATTGGCTTGTAATAGCAAACTATCCCGCGCTTTATTTTCTAAAAATTCTTGCTGATTCGAAGCTAATTGACGATCGACCAAAGTCAGCTCACTTTCCAACTTCGATGCTAGTCCTTGCTGAGCCAATATTTTATTTTCTAATTCAGCTTGTTTAGTATTTTTTTCACGCTCATAACTCTGTAATGCAACTTTTAGGCTGATATAGTTATCTTGCTTCAGTTGATATTCTTCAATCGAAATATATTCTTTATCTTTTAAATCTCGATAACGATGTGCATTTTCTTGTGCAAGTGCTAGACGTTGGCGTTGCTCGGCAATTAAGCCATCTAATTTTATTAAATCTAAACGTATAGATTGAATTTCTGCATTTAATTGTTGAACATTATTTAAATGTAAGTCTTTTAGTTTATTTTTTTCAGTATCTAAACTTTGTTTTTTTAACTCAATTTGTTTTTGTACAGACTCATTATAGTTACCTGTACTATTATAACGCGTCATTTTTAATGTAATTAATGGTGTCCCTTTCTCCACTAATTGACCTTCTTTGACGAATTTTTCACTGACTGTACCCCCTTCAGCACTATAAACTCGGATTAAACCTGTATTAGGAATCAATAATCCTTTAACACTCGTCCTCTTCGTATAGCTTCCAAAAAAAATAAAACTCACTAATAAAACAGTAAAAATGGCGACAACAATCGTGAGTACCGTAAATGAAAATGGTCGAATCAAAATGACTTCACCAATCCACTTTGACTTTTGTGCATCAATCGCTTTGTCTCTAAACAGCTTATTTGTCATATATATTTGTAATTAATTTTTCAAGTACGGGTTTTTATATTGAATTTTCATCAAGTTGACTACATTTCAACAGCGTGCTTAAAAGAGACAAACACAAACCAAAAGTTTTCAATAAAATAGTCATGATCTGTGTTGTCTCCTGTTCTATCCCACACTTCGCTCAGCTAAATCTGCTTTGAATAAACTCAGTTGGATACTGATTTCAATAGATTAAAAACGAAGCGTTCATCTTGTTTTATTTCAAAACTCGATTGACTAAAGGTGCTGTGAACAAAGCATGAGGATCATATTGCTTTAAAATATGACTACTCGACTGAATGGTTAAATGATTAGATTGACCCTGAGCATGGACGCGTGGAATTTCGTAATCGATATAAGTTGAACTATCCCAAGCTTTTTGATTGGTATAGCCCCACCCTTTAGACCATTCTGGTCGCATCAAAGAATCACCTTGATAACGTTGTGACATCCACTCCTCAACTTCTGTGTAAAATTGCGCTGAGAATGGCGTACCTGGCAAGGTTAAAATATCAAACCAAACGGCACAGTCCCATTCAGGATGATCAGGACAAGGTTTAATGGCTGATAATGCTGCTGTTTGAGCGCCGTGAACAATTGAATCTTCTGGATGATCCAAGCCCGTAACTCGAATTTCAACAGGTCCATTCATTGGGAAACGACCCATTTTTTGATATTGCTTCATCTTAATGCCGTAATAATCACAAAAATCAGCAATAACCCGTTGAACGTTTGCACGACTGGTAATGACAGCATAGCCATTTGCCGTAACACGCAAAGTTGTTGGTTTGACATACAGTAAAACGTTTTTTGACGTTCCCCATAAATCATAAGTTTGAGTGGAAGCCAAACCACCAGTCAAAATCGTCGTGATTCCAGATAATGGCGTACCATTTAAACCTAGTTTAGAGATTTCATACTGAGTAAAACCGAAGGTTGGCGTGAGATAAGTACTTTTATTGACGATGATTTTATGAATCAAATCAGTAATAGGTTTGATCAAATTATCTGAGAACCAATAATTGAATGGTTTGACTGTCTGTCGAGCAGTCAAAGGACGATACGGAGTAACAGTCCAAACTTTTAACCAAGGATAATCGGTGAATGGAAACCAAATTGCTTCTGCACGACCAGATTTATCCAGAAAATGAGAGAAGGTACGTCCAGCATGCTTATCTTGAGCGAATAGCTCATTGATATGAATGTCGGTATAGCTTTCACAACGAATATATTGATTTTTTGACGTTTGTAATTGTGCAGATAAAATAAATGCACGACCTATATGAACTAAAAATGCACGAATTTCTGGATCATTTCGCAGGAAGGTTTTCGCAACATATCGACCTTCTCGTTGGTCGAAAACAGCAGCAGTGATCGATACCACTAAATTACTGATCGAACCATAAGTTTGACCTTCTTGTTTTATTTCCCCTACGGCAGGTACACCTGTGCCATGACCATCAATGGCCAACACACCACCCAAAGTTAAATCTCCAGGTGCGGGCACTGCTACAAATCCACGATTACGGTATTCCATTGCGGTTAACAATGCTTCCATTTGAATGCCTGCTTCGGCAGTCACAATACCTTTTGCATCAATACTGACTTTGTTGATATGCGTTGGCATATCAATCAATAAAATTTTAGTAATCTTGTCTTGATCATCCAACAATAAAGGTGACCAATTATGTGACATCCCTTTGGGTCTGACTTTATAGCCATTTTGATATGCCCAGTTAATGGCTTTTAAAACTTGTTCTTGATTTCTCGGTGATGCTGTCCATGCATTTTCATAACGAGATTCCCCAGACCAATTTTCATATTTCTGTTTAAAAATTGAGATTTCAGTTGGGAAATTTACTAATCTTTCTTGTAAAGGAAAAAACCAAGCTTCTGCCTTTTGTGTTGGAAGCCATGCTGAAACAGCACCAACAGCAGCTAAGCTACCCATTGTTTTTAGAAAGTTTCTTTTATCGTGATCTATTTGTTCTGATGAATTCTGCATTGTTATAGCCACCAAAAGTTTAGCTTTATTATTTCTGTTACTGAAAGCAGACCAGTACTCATGACCAGTCTGCCTTTAACACTTTATTTAAAACTTATGAAAGCCAAGCACGAACGCCATTTAAAGTCGGAAGAAGTTTATATTGACCTTCTGCCTTTTCTTTTTCGTAATGGTTTGGAGTTTCAGCTACATCGCCACCAAGTGCACGACCAAGACCAATTAATGTTTTTGATGCCACTAAACCAGTAGTATCAGCAGCTTGGTGTACTAGCCCTAAACCTACTGCACTAAATACAACACCAACTGATGAAATCAGTTTTGAATTAAGTGTTTGATTGAATAAGTTCACACCGTGGATGATTGAGTCACCAATCAATGTTCCAGCACCAGATACTTCATTGATTTCTTCTTGCTTTAATTCTACTAAGCTCATGATTAAAACCTCGTTATAAAGAATTTATGTTAGATACACCTAACTTTTGTTAAGCACTTTTAATATACAGAATGAATTGTGTATCTATAATGAAAACTGTATGACACTATTTAATTATTTTGTGATTTATTTAACATTAATTTTGATAATTCGATTGACTCAATATTCTTGAAAATAACAGCCCAATTTCAAATAATAGATAGATCATTGTGCCCCCAATCGCCATTGATAATATGTCTGGCGGCGTTACAAACATGGCAATAAAAAAACAAAAGATAAAAATGTAAGGTCTATTTTTTTGGATGGTCTCAATGTCTACTAATCCAAAATACACCGTGATCATAATGACCAATGGCACTTGAAAAATCAGCCCTAAGACGAAGAAAAACTTAATACAAAACAATAAGTATTGTTGAATATCTGTCATAGGGGTCACACTATCTGGCGAAACTCCAATAAAGAATCCCAATACAGCGGGCAGAATAAAAAAGTATCCCAGTGCAATGCCCGAGTAAAACAACACAATACTTGAGGGAAAAAAGAAAAAGAAAATTTTACGTTCTTTCAGATAAAGCGCATGTTTTAAAAAAACATATAATTTATAAAAAATAAAAGGAAAAAGGATGATCAGCGTGACAAAAAATACCAACTTAATGGGTGCTACAAATGTACTGGTAATATCTGTCGCAATCATATGCGCATTTGCAGGTAATTTAGCTTGTAGAGGCAGTGCGATCGCGTTATAAATTTTGTTCGCGAATGGCACTAATCCAACAAAAATAACTAAAAAGCCGATAACGACATGAATTAAATTTCGCCTAAATTCTTCAAAATAATCAGAAAAATGACTCAGTGTTTTTTTGAGGTCGGAAGTTTCAGACATATCTCACTCCCATTACATGTATATCAACACACGACCAATGCGCTAAATGAGTCATTAGAAAATCTGTTTTATAAGGTGCTGGAACATAAAACTTTTGTATTGGGAAATATTGTTTTTGTTTCTGATCAATTTGATCATCTAGATGCGCGAAGTATTCCTGCATTTGAGTTTCAAGCTGTTTAACATTCTGAATTTCGTCTTTTAATTCTTCACGAAGTTGATGAAGCTCAAGTTCTAGATCTACTTTCTGTTTAATATCGGATTTTATTTCACTTATTTTTTTCAAGCTTCGAAGCGCAAAACGAATCGCATCGGGTAAACGATCAGGACCCAAGACCACAATTACAATCAGTCCAAGAAAGAGTAGTTCTCCAAACCCAACATCAAACATAGGCTAAAACACCACAATATTGCTTTGAATATTGTTTAAAAAAGATTATTGATGAGTGTCTTTTTTATCTTCGCGAACAGCATCTTTAAAATCTTTTACAGCGCCGCCGACATCTTTGCCAAAATTCTTTAATTTAGCTGTACCGAAAATGACCAAAATAATTATGGCAAATAGTGCGATATGACCAATTGAAAGACCCATCATTATAGTTATCCTTATTTTTTAATATTGCTTAATAATAACAGACCAACAATGCATAGAACTCTTGAAATGTCTAACAATCTCAGCATACATATTTGAGTCTGTTAAGATTTTTTATTCTGCTTTCAAAATATAAGCTACTGATAAAATTAAAAAAACCGATTTAAGCCTTTGCTTAAATCGGTTTTCAGTCACTTGATTCGCTAAACTACGTTTTCAATTCTTTGTTTAACTTGAATAATAAAGTATTAGCGACCATAGATTTCTAAAAGTTTATCTAAAGTTGCTTGATAATGAATATCGATATCTTCAGCTAAAATAGCATACGCATTATCTAACTGAACCATTGGCCAGCCTTCTTTCCAAAATGGAAAAATATTGTGTAGATCATGTGTTACGATTGCTTCTTCACGAGTAATCGCCTGTGCAACCTGCGATAAAACTTGTGCTGTTTCAGCACCATCAATCTCAAGATAATCAATACCACGCGCTTTAAGAATACGAATTCTGTCTTTTTTATATTTAATTTTTTTTGCTTGTGCTTCATTTAAGCCTAGCGCAAGTGTCACTGCTTCAACAAACTTTTCTTCAAAAGATTGATGTAATGCAACCAAGGCTTTTTTATGTGCTTCCTGACGCCCCTCTTTACCACCACTTCGAATCAGTTTATTCGCCTCAACATTAAGTTCGTCAGATTTCATTGACTGCAAAATATCTAAAATTTCGATATCACTTAAAGATTCAGCATTGTGGTGTGTCATGGGAGTACTTCAATTCAACTTAATCTTGCATTTTCTCATAATTCAACACAAATACATAATCTAATTCAAATTGAATCGATAAACTTTCAAATGATTCTAAATATTTGGAATTATACTTCTGAGTTTTAGTGCAATATTAAAGTCAAAACGATGGGTAGTGTGATTGCAGCACCGATAATTTGCAGACTAATTATGCCAGCCATTAATTGACTGTCACCACCCAATACTTTTGTCAGAATATAAGCAGCTGAAGCCGTTGGTAATGCAAAATATAAAATAAAGATTTGCGTCTCTAAAGCATTGAAGCCTAGCATTTTACAGACCAGCCAAGCCAAAATCGGCATTAAACATAAACGCGATAGCGTGTTGATCATTAGAGGTAATGATTCTTTTTTAAGAGCCACAAATTGCAATGCAGCACCGACACACATTAGTCCCATAGGTAAGCTACATATCGCAAGTTGGTAAAT
The DNA here is from genome assembly GCF_056779895.1 of Acinetobacter sp. ANC_7553. Lineage (NCBI taxonomy): Bacteria > Pseudomonadati > Pseudomonadota > Gammaproteobacteria > Moraxellales > Moraxellaceae > Acinetobacter > Acinetobacter sp. ANC_7553. The sequence goes on from NZ_JBWYIV010000009.1 coordinate 28,805, forward strand.
TAATGACTCTGCACCTTTCCATAATGGCAGCCCGGATACATTGTAGAGCACCCCAACCAGACAACCTAAAATTAAAGGATTTTTGAGTAACGATATAATCACTGCGCGAAAATTCATATTTTCATGATCGGTCAGTGCCAATACCGAGATGATATTCACAACAGGAATACTGATCGCCAACAGTAATGCAAAAATTGTCATGCCTTCTGCTGGAAAAAGCGAAGCAACAACTGCTAAACCAATATAGGTATTAAAACGTACATTACTTTGAACATAGACTCCAAATCTTCGTGTTGGGGTCTGAAAAATTCTTTTTAAAATATATAAAACTGCACAAGCAATTGGAAAGACCACGAGTAAAATGACTAAAATTTTACTTACCATCTCCATATGAATATCAGCTTGAGCCAAATTGCCAAAGAGCATGGCAGGGAAAAACACAAAATAGTTAAGTTTTTCTGCACCCGCCCAAAACTCGTCAGTTAAATATGATTTCTGTTTAAGAAAATATCCAATTAAAATGAGCCCTATCAGCGGCACTAAGGATAAAACAATGCTGTACATAAATGATGAGCCTAATCGAGTGCAGATCGCTCAGTCCTAATACGCTCAATCAACCACAGTGGTTTATTGCATGCATTTTGAACTGATCATTTTATATTACACTGCATCAAGCTGATCGTCTCAAAAATTCATCATTTACATCGAGCATTGACTTGTTTTATATACGCTAAAATTTCAGGCAAAGTCTGGATTGTTTTATTTAACGGCGGTTGATGTTCAGCTAAGGATTGGTGAAACCCCGCCAAATATAGTCCATCTAGTCCAGCCTGAGTAGCACCCCAATAATCATTCACTGGATGATCACCAACATAAAGACAATGATCAGGCGCAATTCCTAATTGTTGACAAGTCATATGAAATATTTCTGCTTGAGGCTTTGACACACCTGCCTTCTCAGAACTCATGATTACATCAAAATAATGCGCGATTCCTAAACCTTCGATAATTTTGTGTCGAGTGAAATGTCCTCCATTCGAAATGATTGCCAACTTAAACCCTTTATTTTTAAGGCGATCAAGCATCTGAATAGCATTTGGCATCATGACTGCGTTTAGTCCAAATTGATTAAACCAATAATTACTTAATTCATCTAATTCTGGTGCTTTTTTCCATTTCAACTGCTTCAGTAATGCATGAGCGACTGAACCACCAATGGTTGGAGCAGTCATTCTTTCTCGGATGGGATAGCCACCATGATCAATATATCGAATCGTTTTAAGAATCTCAGCTTGCGCAGACGAGGCAGATTGATCGATTTGATGTTTATAAGTATTAAATAATGCCCGACTAAAAGTTTGAACACTTAAATCTCGGTGTGTCAGTGTATTGTCCAAATCAAAAATAACAGCTTGAATTTTCATAGTGCTTAGAGGAGTGTATTCATTTGCCCATGCTATCAACTCTCCACAATATCGATTATTCATTTTTATTTCATCCTAAGCATGAAAATGAATATAAGATAGATTACAGACTAATTCCATTGATGTTTGTTTTGAGCTGTATACCGACTCCATACTAAAATCGGTATGAACAAAAATAATCCTAAAATACAGATCAAAATGAGATATGAGGTATAACCGAGCCAATCGCCTAATATGCCACTCAAGGTATACAGTGCTCCCGCAATGGAAGCCATCAATGCGACTTGGAAAGTAAAATCTGTTCCTGCAAATTCTTTCCGACTGTATTGCATCACCAAGGTTAGAATAATCACCAATAACATCGCAGCGAACATATCTTCTAAAGCATTGATCATATAGATCCACACGACGTTCAATTCAGAAGGTCGCGCCTCATAATGCGATAACCATGCAAATCCAATGAGACTCAATAATTTAAGCAGTGAAAAAGTAATTAAAGCACTTTGGCGCGAATAAAACCTAAGTAGCCAACCCGCAATACCTGCTCCGATTAAAGCAGCAAATGCTCCAAGCATGGTCACATTGACACCAATTTGCGTCTTAGATAGTCCTAAATCGACCAACAATGGTTTAAGAATAGGTCCAGACAATCCATCCGTCACTTTAATGCTACACAATACAAAAAACCAAAGTCTGAGTTCTCGATTTTGAAAAAAATATTTTAAGTAATGACTTAAAGCTTTCACGAAACTTTGAGTTTTAGATGATGAATCATCATCTCGATGATTATTGATGCTTTGTGAAGCATGTTGAGGCTCACGATACAATAATACGGGTAGCGTATTAAATGCCACCAAAATAGCCAGGCATAAAAAAGTGGTTTGCCAAGTCAATGCATCTAATACCCACAATATCGCACCGCCTCCCACAATAAAGCCCAATCTTGAACCAATCACTTGGAACATATTGCCTAGATGCTGTTGTTCGCCTTTTAAAATATTCACAGCTAAGCCATCAGTTGCTATATCTTGAGTTGCTCCGATGCTGTTCATCATCAAAAGTGCTACAAAAAATCCAAAGAGATATTGAGGTTGGTTCAGTGATTGAATGGGGATAAACGATAAGATAACCAGCGTAATCATTGTGAGTAACTGAGTGGGTATAATCCAACTGCGGTAATGCCCTTGATTGAACAAATGATGACGATCAACCAATGGAGCCCATAAAACTTTGAGTGCCCACGGAGCCATCAGCAATCCAAATCCACCAATATGCGTTAAGGAAACACCTTCAGCACGCAGAATCACGGGCAAAGTATGTGTCATAAATCCTACTGGCAATCCTTGCGCCCAATAGAGTGAAAATAAAAGCACATACATTTTGGTATTTGGTGACATGAAAGAGGTGTCCTGCAACTGATGTTTTCTTAATCAATCCGTATTGAGATGTCCTTGTCACTTGATTCTTATTCTGCCAATGTATCTCATACACAAGGTCTTTATAATAAGTTTAAAAAGCAATTATACAACGCACAATGAACAATAGATTTCCAAAATTACCATCACAAGTTCCTCAACGCGGTTCAACGTTGAGTCGAGCAGCGTTCAAACAGCTTTATCTTCGACAAGGCTGGTCTTTTGAAGGAGAATTTCCAAATTTTCCCAAAGCTGTCGCAATTGTGTCCCCGCATACATCAAATTATGATGGACTGTATGCCTTTCTCGCGATGCTTGGCATTGGCATTGAAGTCACAATCTTTGGAAAAGATAGTCTGTTCAAATCTCCACTCAAACATTTACTCAAATGGATCGGGGTGATTCCGGTAAAACGCGATACCCCCCAAGGCTTGACTCAACAAATTGTTCAAGCTATTCATGAACGAGATAAAATTTGGGTGGCAATGGCACCTGAAGGTACACGAAAAAGTGCTAAAAAGATTCGCAGCGGTTTTTATCACATTGCCTTAGGTGCAAATATACCAGTGGTAATGTTTGCATTTGACTATGATCATAAAGTCATACGATGTTTAGGAAGCCTTGAAATGACGGGAGACTATGAATCTGATCTGCACAAAATATTAGAATATTATCGTGGAAAAATTTCTCCTAAAAATATAAGTCGTTTAGCATTACCCTTTAAAGAACTTTTGTAAAAATGCTAGAAAAATAGACAGCAATCTGTTGAGATATGCCTAAAATTTTGACACTTTTTAACAGATTAATGTCTATGTCATTGCTCCTCAATCTTCCCAAAATCAGCTTCATTGGCCTGAGTTTATTGGCGCTATCAGGCTGTAACTCTACTGTAAAAAATCCTACACAATCCACTCAAATTCAAGCACGCGAGCCAGTGATCGCCATTGCTCTAGGCGGTGGTGGTGCAAAAGGTTTTGCGCATATTGGTGTATTAAAGGTTTTAGAATCTCATGGTATAAAACCCAAAATTGTTACGGGTACAAGTGCTGGAAGTTTTGTCGGTAGTATTTATGCTTCAGGCAAATCTCCCTATCAACTACAGCAAATTGCACTTCAGCTGAAAGAGTCCGATATTCGTGATTTAACTTTAAATCGACAGGGTGTGGTCCTCGGTCAAAAGCTCCAAGATTATGTCAATCGACAGGTTGGGAACAAACCGATTGAACAATTCCCGATTCGATTTGCTGCAGTTGCCACACGTTTAGATAATGGTAAACGCGCTGATTTCGTCAAAGGTAATACAGGTCAAGCCGTAAGAGCGTCATGTAGTATCCCTAACGTCTTTGTTCCAACAACGATTGGCAAAACCAAATATGTTGATGGTGGACTCGTGAGTCCAATTCCAGTTCAAACTGCCAAAAATATGGGTGCAGATATTGTGATAGCAGTTGATATTTCTGCACGCCCTGCAGGCAATAAGCCGATGAGCATGTGGGGACTGTTGGATCAAACGATTAATATTATGGGTCAACAAAGTATCAATACTGAACTCAATGCAGCTACAGTCGTGATTCAGCCAAAAGTTGGCCATTTAGGAACTTTGGATTTGAAAGCCAGCAATGAGGCAATACTTGAAGGTGAGAAAGCAGCGCAACTGAAAATTAAATCAATAGATACCGCAATTGCCAATTTCAAAAAATCTCCTGCTGCTTTCAAACCTGCACCAACAGCTCGCTTTTAAGCATTTTTTATAGGCTTCTCTGCCCTAGTCTGTTATCTTGATATAGATGTTTTCGTCTATAACAAGATAACGATTAGAGTAGATGTATGGACTTATTGATTGAACCTTGGCATTGGTTTGTATTAGGTATTTTGCTCATCCTGTCTGAGCTCATTTTACCGGCCTTTGCTGCACTGTGGTTTGGTATAGCTGCAGTCATTATTAGCATACTGGTGTGGCTATTTCCTTCTATGGGGCTTCCAGCTCAAATTATTTTATGGGTTGTCCTATCGATTTCATGTACGGTGATTTGGTTTAAATTTATTAAACCGCTTTCCGTTGATAAGACCAAAGCGGGGCTCTCACGTGAAGCGACAATCGGACAAGTTGGGATGGTCATTCAAATTGGTCATGAACCTGAATTGGTCAAAGTTCGGTTTCAGCTTCCAGTTCTCGGCTCTGACGAATGGAATTGCAGAACACTGAGCCCTGTTCAGGTCGGTGATCGTGTCAGAGTTACAGATATTTTAGGTAATGAGCTGGTCGTTCAAGCGCACAATAACCTCAATTCACCGTTATAAACAATAATTCTTAAAGGAGTAGAAATGTCTGGTTCAATTATTGCCATCGCATTTTTGGCATTCGTCGGGATCACTATTTTTAAAGGGGTTCGTATCGTTCCTCAAGGCTATAAATGGATTGTACAACGTCTGGGTAAATACCATACGACCTTAAGTCCAGGTCTAAACTTTGTGATTCCTTATGTTGATGAAGTCGCATATAAAGTCACGACAAAAGATATCGTTCTCGATATTCCATCTCAAGAAGTAATTACAAGAGATAACGCAGTTCTTTTAATGAACGCTGTTGCCTATATCAACATTACTACACCAGAAAAAGCAGTCTACGGTATCGAAAACTATACTTGGGCAATCCAAAACCTTGTCCAAACTTCTCTACGTTCGATTGTAGGTGAAATGGACTTGGATGATGCTTTATCTTCACGTGATCACATTAAAGCGAAGCTAAAAGCAGCAATTTCTGATGATATTTCAGATTGGGGAATTACGCTTAAAACGGTTGAAATCCAAGATATTCAACCATCAAGTACAATGCAATCTGCAATGGAAGCCCAAGCCGCAGCTGAACGTCAACGTCGTGCGACAGTGACACGTGCTGATGGTGAAAAACAAGCTGCGATTCTTGAAGCTGAAGGTCGTCTTGAAGCATCACGTCGCGATGCTGAGGCTCAAGTTGTACTCGCTGAAGCTTCAGAAAAAGCCATTAATATGGTTACCAATGCTGTAGGCGACAAAGAGATCCCTGTCGCTTATCTACTTGGTGAACAATATGTAAAAGCAATGCAGGATATGGCTAAATCTAATAATGCTAAAACTGTGGTATTGCCTGCTGACATCATGAATACGATTCGTGGGGTAATGGGTCGTAATAATCCTTAAATCGCTCAAACACTCTTCAAAATTTAAAAAGGCAGCTTCGGCTGCCTTTGTTATTGATATGACTCAAGATTCAAATCTTCAGCATTTATTTTAAATTTATGGTTAAATTTCGCATCCTGAAAGATTGCATGAAAACAATCTATCGTCTAACTGCATCATGGAAATTGTATGAGCACCTTTGATCCCACCTTAATCACTTTCTTGTTCTATATTGTCGCCATGGTCGTGATTGGTTTAATCGCGTATCGAGCGACCACGAACTTTTCAGATTATATTTTGGGTGGACGACGCTTGGGAAGTTTTGTAACAGCCCTTTCAGCTGGTGCTTCTGACATGAGTGGCTGGTTACTTATGGGTTTGCCAGGTGCTATTTATCTTTCTGGTCTATCAGAAATGTGGATTGCAATTGGTTTAATTATTGGTGCATGGCTCAACTGGCTGTTAGTGGCAGGACGTCTCAGAGTTCATACTGAAGTTCAACACAATGCCCTTACACTCCCAGATTACTTTTCCAATCGTTTTAATGATCAGAAAAAAATTCTACGAATCGTTTCTGCATTTGTCATTTTAATCTTCTTTGCCATTTATTGTGCTTCAGGCATGGTGGCAGGCGCTCGATTATTTGAAAGTATGTTTGATCTGCCTTATAGCACTGCCCTTTGGATTAGTGCAATTGCAACGATCAGTTATGTGTTTATTGGTGGGTTCTTGGCTGTTTCTTGGACAGACACCATCCAAGCGGGATTAATGATTTTTGCCTTATTGCTTACCCCCATCGTAGCTTTACTGACTTTTTCCGATTTATCTCAAGTGAATCTAGCACTTGAAGCAGCGCGACCAGAAGCAAGCAGTTTAATGGGTAACTTAAGTACCGTCGCAATTATTTCATTACTGGCTTGGGGTTTAGGCTATTTCGGACAACCTCATATTCTCGTACGTTTTATGGCTGCTGATTCAGTTAAATCGATTCCTAATGCTCGTCGTATTGGTATGACTTGGATGATTCTGTGCCTTGGTGGTGCAGTGGCTGCTGGATATGTCGGTATTGCTTATTTTCAGCAAAATCCACAGTTCGCTAATATTGTGAATGCTAACCCTGAAACTGTATTTATGGAGTTAACGAAAGTTCTATTTAACCCATGGATCGCCGGCATTGTATTAGCTGCAATTTTGGCTGCGGTAATGAGTACATTGAGTTGTCAACTTCTTGTATGTTCAAGCACTTTAACCGAAGATTTTTATAAATCTTTCATCCGTAAAACTGCTTCTCAAAAAGAACTGGTTTGGGTGGGTCGTTTGATGGTGCTACTGATTGCTTTACTTGCGATTGTTTTAGCGTCAAACCCTGAATCTAAAGTACTTGGTCTAGTTGCCTACGCTTGGGCAGGCTTTGGGGCAGCATTTGGCCCGCTCATTATTCTGTCTTTATTCTGGAAACGCATGACTTTAAATGGCGCTTTGGCGGGGATGATCATTGGTGCAGTGACCGTTATTGTATGGAAAAATATTTGGGCTGATACTGGAATCTATGAAATCATTCCTGGCTTTATTTGCTCTCTCATCGCAATCATTGTTGTGAGTTTATTAGGTAAGCAACCGAACTCAGATGTTACTGACCGATTTGACGAAGCAGACCGATTATATAAAGCGACAAAATAACAAATAAAAAAGAGGACTTTCAGTCCTCTTTTTTTTAACTCTTTCGAGCAAGTAAAAAAGCTGAAATCTGTTTAAGTTCAGATGCTGAATCACCAAAATAATCTAAAGCACTAATGGCTTGCTGATGAAGCTTTTTTGCATATTCTTTTGCAGCATCTAAGCCCAATAAAGCTGGATATGTTGATTTTTCTACAAGTTCATCTTTTCCAGCGGTCTTTCCAAGCGTTTCAGTATCCGAAACTATATCTAAAATATCATCTTGTACTTGAAATGCTAAACCTAATGCTTGACCAAATTCACGCAATTTCGGTATTCCTGCATCTACACCGTCCATCACTGTCACTGCTGACATCATGATTGCCGCCTGAATCAGTGCACCAGTTTTATTAAGATGAATATTTTCCAATGCTTCCTGATCAATTTTCTTGCCTTCCGCTTGCAAATCTAGGACTTGACCACAAACCATCTTAGAAGATGATGTCGCCAATATCTGCATTTGCTTCAACACAATAGAAGGATCTACAGTGACTTGTGTATCAAAAAGGCGACTTCCTAAAACCTCAAATGCCATCGACTGCAAGATATCTCCCGCAAGTAGTGCTGTATCTTCACCATATGCAACATGGCAAGTTGGTTGACCACGACGCAATAAATCATTATCCATACATGGTAAGTCATCATGAGCAAGTGAATAGCAATGAATTAACTCGACTGCGACTGCTGCACGTCGCACAGCAGCAAAATTTTTATGATCTTCACTTAATTCTGCTGTTGCATACGCTAAAGCTGGACGAACCCGTTTTCCACCTAACATGACTGCATGATTTACAGCACTTTTCAAAGGCTCTGGAATGAAAAATGCATCTAGGGCAATTTTCAGATCCTGTTGGATTTGCTGCTGAGCACGTTGTAATACTTCACTATTCACAGAGATATGTACTGTCACTGCCGTCTTTGAACCTCAAGTTATACCGTTTCATGTCGGTATATATAAAATTGTCCTTATTCTACAACCAATTGTGATTGCTACAAAACACAATGCTGATTTGTTTTATTTAGTGATAGGTTTAAATGAAGAGTGACTATTCATCTAACACATGAATCGAGTTTCGACCCAATACATGTGCAATGTCAACAGCCCGATCTAAGGTTTCTAATATTTGCTTTTCTGAGTACATTTTCTGGCAATTAGGATGAAAAATCCCAATCGCACACGTGAGTACCTCATCCTCTTGAGGATCGAAATAAATTTTTTCACGGACCAATGTTTGTTTTAGGCGTTCAGCAATGGTGAGAATTTTCCAAGGAGTCGATTCTTGAATCACCAAGATAAAACTTGCAGAATTCAAACGATAGACTTCTGCTAAATCTTGATTCAACTCCTCTTTAATCAGAGATCCAATACGACTCAAAATTTCATCGCCAATGGTATAACTATTGAGCTGATTAAACTTTTTAAAATTTTCGACTTCAAACTTGATAAAAGAATAATTTTTCCGATCTTGAATAAGGAAGCGATCTTTTAAAAACTGTTCAAATGCCAGCTTATTGTTCATCCCAGTCACAGGATCCAAATATAGCTCTTCAAACAACCTTTTATTATTTTGGATCAAGACACGTTCACGTCTTTTCAATTTTGTTATATCTGCACATACGATCAACACGCAATCCAAAGAGGTTGATTTATCTCTTAAAGCACTAAAATAAATTTGAAAAAAATGCCCTTTTGAATAGAACTCATTTTCAATTTTGTATAAGCGTGAATCATGTCGAAACAATTGCAGCGCATCTTGAAATAATTGGTAAACCGTCGTTGATACGAAACCTAATTTCTTTCCGAGTAAATAGAGTGCATCACTCTCATAGATATCAGCAAATAATTGATTTGCACTAATAAATACACCATCATGCTGAACTAGCGCCACAGGCACAGGGATTTTGGCAATCACAGATACCAAATCTAATTTATTTGTAGCATGAATTTGGTTTAGAAACTCTTGATCAATCTTGGGCGTATCCTGCTCAAAATTATTATCCTTCTTCATTGGTCTTTCTCATTTTAATTATTCGTGGAGCGAAGGCTATTCAGCAACTTAATTTTATGAATTCGGTGAATATAATCACGTTGACTTATTTCCTTAATATAACATGTCAAAATTGTCATAGTCTCAATTATTTATGAGTGAATCGTACTGTTAGTAATGCTTTCAGGCTAATTTAGTATACTTATCACATATTTTATGCGCGTAAAAAAACCACTCGAAAGTGGTTTTTTCATATTAAAACGTATCGCCAGGAATTCGCACCCATCCTTCCATGAGTACTCGAGCACTGCGACTCATAATGGCCTTTTTTACAGTCCATTGATCATTAATTTTTTCGGCTTCAGCGCCCACTCTGAGTGTTCCAGAAGGATGCCCAAATCTGACTGATTTTTTTTCACCACCACCTGAGGCTAAATTGACTAATGTTCTAGGAATTGCAGCGGCGGTTCCAATCGCTACAGCTGCGGTTCCCATCATGGCATGGTGTAGTTTACCCATTGATAAAGCACGAACCGTCAAGTCGATCTCATCAGCGTGTACTGCTTTTCCGCTAGATGAGATGTAATTTTTAGGCGCAGATACAAATGCAATTTTAGGTGTATGCTGACGTTGAACCGCTTCATCAATATGCTGAATAATACCCATCTTTACAGCACCATAAGCACGAATTTTTTCAAACTTGGCCAAGGCCTCGACATCATTATTGATATGATCCTGAAGTTCAGTTCCTTCATACCCTAAGTCTGAAGCACACATAAAAATAGTTGGAATACCCGCATTAATCAGCGTCACCTGAAAGCGACCAATATCTGGGACTTCCAGCTCATCAACCACATTTCCTGTGGGAAACATGGTAGCCCCATCCTCTCCATCATCTGCGGGATCTAAAAATTCTATTTGCACCTCTGCAGCTGGAAATGTTACCCCATCAAGCTCGAAATCACCTGTTTCCTGAACATGACCATTTGTAATTGGGACATGCGCGATAATCGTTTTCTGGATATTGACCTGCCAAATCTTTACCGTACAAATCCCATTCTCTGGAATCTTTTCTGCACTCACGAGACCATTTGAAATCGCAAATGAGCCTACTGCTGCCGTAAGATTGCCACAGTTGCCACTCCAATCGACAAATGGTCGATCAATCGCAACCTGTCCAAAAAGATAATCTACATCATGATCAGATTGAGCGCTTTTAGAGAGAATGACTGTCTTACTGGTACTAGATGAAGCACCACCCATTCCATCGATTTGTTTGCCATAAGGATCAGGGCTTCCTATCACACGTAATAAGATCTGATCTCTTGCTTTACCTGGAACTTGAGCTTCTTTAGGTAAATCATTTAAGTTAAAGAAAACACCTTTACTCGTTCCTCCACGCATATAAGTGGCTGGAATTTTAATTTGTGGTGTTGAACTCATAGCTCATTCCTTCTCTTTTAATATTTGTTATCAATCGTGATTTTTAGTTCAACACAGTATAAATGATTTTTTATGTGAACATGAGCACTTAACACTATGGTATGAATTTCCATCAATTACGATAGATTAAATTTAATTCACTCTCACAAAAACAAATTCTAATAAAATTAAATGATTGATTAAAAAATAATTAAATCATTTTTCTATAATAATTTTATTTTATTTAAATCATAAAAAATATTCATGAACGCTGACGTACTAGGCTAATGCAATTTGATCTATTACAATCTTGTAACTTATTTCAATCGTCGGGCTGAATACTTTGAATAACAAGTCTTCACAACTTCAGCGTGGCTTAAAGAATCGTCATATCCAATTAATCGCTATGGGTGGTGCAATTGGTACAGGCTTATTTTTAGGTTCCGCACACGTGATCCAATCTGCCGGCCCATCTATTATTTTGGGTTATGCAATTGGTGGTTTAATCGCTTTTTTAATTATGCGCCAATTAGGCGAAATGATTGTTCATGAACCTGTTGCAGGATCATTTAGTCATTTTGCAAATAAATATTGGGGTAAGTTTCCTGGATTCCTAGCAGGTTGGAACTATTGGATTCTTTATATTTTGGTCGCGATGACCGAATTAACAGCTGTTGCAAAATATATTAACTATTGGTGGCCTCACATTCCTGCTTGGTCATCAGTTCTTTTCTTCTTTATTATCATTACCTTAGTTAACCTCTGTAATGTTAAATTTTATGGAGAATCAGAGTTTTGGCTGTCTATTATTAAAGTAGCAGCTGTCGTGTCGATGATTATCTTCGGTCTATTCTTGTTGTTTACAGCAGGATCTGACTCTACTGCATCATTCAGTAATCTTTGGACTCACGGTGGTTTCTTCCCTCATGGATTCGAAGGTTTATTCTTCATGCTGGCATTCCTGATGTTCGCCTTTGGTGGTATTGAACTGATTGGTATGGCGGCAGCTGAGGCTGAAAATCCAGAGAAAACGATTCCTAAGGCAATTAATCAAGTTGTTTTCCGTATTCTGATTTTCTATGTTGGATCGCTTACAATTCTTCTTTCTTTAGTTCCATGGAATCAACTGCAACTTGGTGGTCTAGATAAAAGTCCATTCGTAATGATCTTCAGTCAACTGGGTATTGATTGGGCTGCTCACCTGCTCAACTTTATTATTTTGACTGCTGCGCTATCGGTATATAACAGTGGAATGTATGCAAATAGCCGTATGCTTTTTGGTTTAGCAAAACAAGGGAATGCCCCTAAAATTTTTGAAAAAACCAATAAACAAGGTGTACCTGTTCCTGCGGTATTGTTGTCAGCAGTGTTAATTTTCGGGTGTGTTTTATTAAACTATTTCGCACCTGAAGATGCTTTAAGTAATTTAATTTATATTGTCGTTGGTGCTCTAGTACTTAACTGGGCGATGATTGCTTTGACTCACTTGAAATTTAAGCAAGCGATGAAACAGTCGAATACCACTTCTAAATTTCCTGCTTTATGGTCACCAGCGAGTAACTATTTAGTTCTTGGGTTTATTCTTGTCGTGCTTTACATCATGTGGACTCAGAGCTTAAGCGGTGCTGTGATCATGATTCCGATCTGGATTATCCTGATGTTGGTATTGTTTAAATTACTTTACCGAAAATAGTAAGACACATTAAAAAAGTTATTGCTAAGCAATAACTTTTTTTCAAAAATTTATTTGATCAGATTTGTATGCGTCCTTAGCTTAACTGGATAGAGCAGTTGCCTCCTAAGTGACCGGCGTGGGTTCGAGTCCCGCAGGGCGCACCATTTTCTAAGATTAATACACTTATCAACAAATTGACCCAAAATAAAAAAAATAATGTCATTTCAGTCAAATTTTTGTTGCATCTCATTACCTTTATGATATGTTGTTTGTAGAGTAAAAAATAAACATTTTAGCATAAATCGTTTATTTATCAGCTCTTAAGGAAATAACTAAAAAAATTCTATTAAATTAAAAATTCAAATTATCTAAGGATAGATAACATGAAATTAAAAACCATCAGTGCATCTGTATTATTTGCTTTATTACCGATTTCCGGGGCTCATGCAGCCGCTATGGATCGCTCAGGTCAATCGATAGGAGCATTTTTACAACCAAATAATTACTTTGAAGCTGGTATCTCCATTATTGACCCTGATGTATCTGGAAAAAATCAATTGGGTCCAATTAGTGATATGGGTGATGATTATTATTTTCCAAGCGCAGCTTTGAAATTACAACTTAACGAAAATTTCTCTTTCGGTATTCTATATGATCAGCCATTTGGGGCATCTGCAACTTATACAGATGGTATGATTCCTGATGATGGAGCCTTAGGTAATCGGCCACTTGCAGGCACTAATGTAAAAGTTAATTCAAATAATATTACTGCTCTTTTCGGCTTTCAACCTAATGAACAATGGAACTTTTATGCAGGCGGTGTATATCAAGATGTGAGAGGCAACTTAACACTGTCTAGTATTGGTTATAATTCAACTTTTAAACGTGATGAAGGCTACGGTTGGTTAGCAGGAGCAGCTTTTCAAATACCAGAAATTGCATTAAAAGTGTCTTTGACTTATAGATCTGAAATTGATCATGAGCTTGACACTACTGAAAATTCAAATTTAGTCGTTGGTGTAATTAACAATCAAGTTGCAACAATTGATGGACTAGTAGCATTAGCAAACGGCACAGTAACATTTGAGCAAGTGGTAAGTTCTCTGCCTATTTCTGCAGAAGATAAAGCTCAAGCATTAGCAGCAAATAGTTTACGAAACAAACTACTTAATTCTGATTCAGAAAAAACTAAAATCTCCACACCTCAATCCGTTAATTTAGATTTCCAAACTGGCATTATGGCCAATACAGTTGCTTTTGCAAATGTACGATGGGTCGAATGGGGTGGCTATGGTATAGATATTGATAAATTTGGAAGTATTACCCAATTATTATCAGGCCAACGACAAAATATTATCGATTATGATAAAGATCAATGGTCTGCCACAGTTGGTGTTGGGCGAAAAATTAATGAAAAATGGGGTGGTGCTATTTCTGCCGGTTGGGATTCAGGTGCTGGTAATCCTGTAACTGCACTTGGTCCAACTGAAGGTTATTGGAATGTCGGATTAAGTGCACAGTTTAGTCCTACTCCAGCAACTTTTATCGGTGGAGGCGTCAAATATTTTTGGTTAGGAGATGCTGAAGCTCGTTCTGTTGGCAAATATGTCGGTAATTTTGAAGATAATAATGCTTGGGCATATGGTTTAAAAATGGGTTATCGTTTCTAAATGCCATTTATTTTTCAAAAGAGCACTTTAGTGCTCTTTTTTATTTAATCATGAATACCGTTGACTGACTGTATAGTTCATTTATAAATTAACGATAAGATAGTATGACTCAAAATTAAATAATTCATAAATTCAATAATTTATATAAAAATAAAATTCCTATTATTTTTATCAGAATTAAAATTCAATTATAAATTTATTTCCTTAGAGTATTTACTCTGATTCTTAATGTGTTATTTTGTGAATATATGATTTAGGATCAGTTTAAGATAACTAATCCTCAATTCAATTGGAAAATACAAAATAATTCATTGAAGAAGATCAGGGAAAATTCAAGTGAAATTAACAAAATTATCAGCTGCTGTATTATTCGGTTTAGCATCATCAGGCACTTTTGCTGCTGCATTAGATCGTTCTGGACAATCTATTTCATCATTCCTTCAACCAGGAAATTACTTTGAAGCAGGTATCTCAATTTTAGATCCATCTGTCTCTGGTAAAGATTTATCGGGTAATCATACTGGAGATATGGCTGGTGATTACTACTTCCCTACCGCAGCATTAAAAATACAAGCGACTGATAATATTTCAGTGGGTCTTTTATATGATCAACCTTTTGGTGCAGATGCTGAATACACAGGAACAAATAATTTTGTCGCTAGCCCAGCCGATGGTGTATTACCTGGAACTGCTTTGACAAATGGATTACCAGTAGTGACTGCTAATCCAACAGGAAGCTTTAACGGTATACCTGTAATCACAGATCCGTCTACTGGATTACCAGTTGCAATCGGTTTAGGAACTCAAATAACTGGAAACACATCTGTCGAAGTTGATACTCAAAACTTATCACTGATTTTAGGCTACCAACCTACAGAAAATTTTAACTTTTATGGTGGTGCAGTCTATCAAACAGTTAAAGGTAACGTAAAACTTCGTGGTTCAGCATATAGCTTATTTAATGGTTATGATGCTGATATTCCTGAAGACAATGCCTTTGGATGGTTAGCTGGCGCAGCATATCAAATTCCTGAGATTGCGCTTAAAGCATCGATTACTTATCGTTCCGAAATTGATCATAAAGTCAATGTTAATGAAAGTATTCCTCTCATTGCGCCTCTAGGTTCTTTACTAGTGGCTTCTGGAGCATTACCAGGTTCAGCTTTGGCAGGTCTTAATTCATCTGGTGAAACTAAAATCACTACACCACAATCTGTAAATTTAGATTTACAATCTGGCATTATGGCTAACACCGTAGCATTTGCAAACATACGTTGGGTAGACTGGTCAAGTTTCTCTATACGCCCTCATAAATTTGGTCAATTATCAGAGCTTGCTGGTGGACTATTACCATCTTTAGGCAAACCTAATGGATTTAACCTAGTTGATTATTCTAAAGATCAATGGTCTGTAACAACAGGTGTAGGTCGTAAATTTAACGAGCAATGGGCTGGTAATGTTTCAGTTGGATGGGACTCAGGTGCAGGCAATCCTGTAACGACACTTGGACCAACAGAAGGTTATTGGAACGTAGGTTTAGGTCTTCAATATAGCCCTACTCCAGCTACGTTTATTGCAGGTGGTGTTAAATACTTCTGGTTAGGTGATGCTGATGCTCAGACAGGTGCACATAGCGCAGCAGGAAAGTTTGAAGACAATGACGCTTTAGCTTATGGTCTTAAAATCGGCTATAAATTCTAATCATTCATCAATAAAAAAAGACCACATGATTGTGGTCTTTTTTTATTTTTATACAAGTATAAATTAATTGCCTGTTATATCATCATTTAAAATAAGAAAACGACTCAAACTACAATTCCTTTTTTGCTCAATAATATTTTTTAAAAACATGGACATAATTATTTAATCTCATAACTTGATATTGAAGCTACATAAATTTGATTATATTTCAAACATTTCCGAGTATTTACTCTTTTTTTATTTATGTTATTTTTCATGCAATTTTTTTCGCCATATGGCATTCATGGATGAACATCATGAAATTTAAAGTACTTTCATACTCTGTCTTATTATCTACGCTCCCATTAACTTCAATTTACGCCGCAGGATTAGATCGTTCAGGTCAGTCAATTTCAGCATTTCTCCAATCAGGTAATTATGCAGAAGCTGGTATTTCTGTTTTAGATCCCACCGTTAAAGGTTCTTCCACCGTGATTAATAAAATCACTGGTCAGGATTTAACAGGCGAAAAAATTACCGATATGGGCAGTGATTATTATTTTGTAAACACTGCTCTTAAACTACAGATTACTGACCAAGTTTCTTTAGGATTAATTTACGATCAGCCTTTTGGTGCAGATGCATTATACGATGCTAAAAATCAATCATTTGGGAATAGTTTAAGTGGTACATCAGTTGAAGTTAAAACACAAAATTTAACTGCACTTATTGGCTATCAACCCACTGAAAATTGGAATTTTTACGCTGGTCCAGTATGGCAAACAGTTGAAGCTGATATCAATTTAAAAGGTAGTGCATACCAAGTCTTAAATGGCTATAACATCCATGTAGACCAAAAAGAAGCTTATGGCTGGATTGCAGGTACTGCATACCAAATTCCAAAAACTGCATTAAAAGCATCTATCACTTATCGCTCTGAGATTAAACACAAAGCTCAGTCGAATGAAACCTCGCTCCTTCCACTTTACGCCGATGCATTAAAAAAGCCTGAGTTTAATAGATTAGATAAGATCGCTGCAGTAACTGAAGCAGTTACTCCACAATCTGTAAATATTGATTTACAGTCTGGAATTGCAACAAACACTTTGGCGTTTGCTAACCTGCGTTGGGTTCATTGGGATCAATTTACGGTTACACCTAAATTACTTGGATTAGTTGGACAGGACCTCATTTCGTATTCCGATGATCAGTACTCTGCAACCTTAGGTGTTGCACATAAATTTAATGATCAATGGGCAGCAACCACAACTGTAGGCTATGACTCTGGAGCTGGAAACCCTGTAACCACTTTAGGTCCAACTGAAGGTTATTGGAGTATAGGCTTAGGTGGTCAATTCAACCCATCACAGCAAAGCTTTATTCAAGCTGGTGTTAAATATTTCTGGTTAGGCGATGCAACTGCACAAACGGGTGGCATAAATGTTGGAGAATTCAGCAACAATTATGCATTAGGTTATGGCATGAAAATCGGGTATCGATTCTAACAATTGTTATAAGAAAAGGACGCTAAAGCGTCCTTTTTTCAAAGTAATAATTTAAGCTGGAATATCACGAACAGAAGCGTTGCGAATCGCTTCTTTCAATGCAGCATAACCATTAATCGCAGGAAATTGTGGGAATTCTGCAATTACATTATCTGGCGCATCAAATAAGAAACCTTGATCTGCTTCACCGAGCATCGTAGTATCGTTATACGAGTCGCCTGCAGCAATTACACGGAAATTTAAACCGTGTAAAGCTTGCACTGCTTTACGTTTTTGATCAGGTTGACGTAGTTTATAATTTGTAATCATACCATTTTCGTCAGTTTCAAATTTGTGACAGAAAATCGTAGGCCAACCCAATTGTTTCATCAATGGATGAGCAAATTCATAGAATGTGTCAGATAAAATGATCAGTTGGAAATGTGTACGAACCCATTCAACAAACTCTTTAGCGCCTTCAAACGGTCCCATATCTGCAATAACAGCTTGAATGTCATTTAAACCTAAACCATGTTGTTTAAGAATATTTAAACGCTGAGTCATGAGCACATCGTAGTCTGGAATATCTCGAGTTGTTGCTTCAAGCTCTTTAATTCCTGTTTTTTTTGCAAAATTAATCCAAATTTCAGGAACCAAAACGCCTTCAAGATCTAGACAAACGATTTCCATGATACTGCCCTCAGCATTAATAAAATTTGCAATATCATAGCCGAAGATTGCCGAATATCGATGTAATTTTTTAAATCTATTTTATTCATAAGTATTTATTTTTATTTCATAAGATAAATCTCTGAATTCAACTAAAATATACATCAAATATTTTAATATAGGACTTGTTGTTTCCAAGCCTATATCGCCAGGATTCTCATGACTACCATTCCAAGCATAGATTTAATTGATGCACTTGCATCAGAGTATGAAGATAAATCCCCTTCGGAAATTATAGCCTTAGCTTTAAATCAAACAGGTGAAATTGCCATTTCATTTTCAGGTGCTGAAGATGTTGTATTGATTGATATGGCTGCAAATTTAGGTAAACCTTTTCGCGTGTTTAGTCTAGATACAGGTCGCTTGCATTCAGAAACTTATCAATTTATTGAGACTGTTCGTAAGCACTATAATATCAACATTGAAATATGTTTCCCGGAAGCTGAAGCTGTTCAGAATCTGGTCAACGAAAAAGGACTGTTTAGCTTTTATCAAGATGATCATAAAGAGTGTTGTGGTATCCGTAAGGTTCAACCTCTTCGTAAAAAGTTAGCAACACTTGATGGTTGGATCACAGGTCAACGTAAAGATCAAAGTCCGGGTACACGTACTGAAATTCCAGTCATTCAAGCTGATCTAGGTTTTTCAGGTGAAGGTAAACAACTCATTAAATACAACCCTTTGGCGAATTGGACGAGTGCTGACGTTTGGAATTATATTCGCATGATGGAAATTCCATATAATCCATTGCATGAAAAAGGTTTTATTTCAATTGGATGTGAACCATGCACGCGTCCAGTACTTCCAAATCAGCACGAGCGTGAAGGTCGTTGGTGGTGGGAAGAAGCAACGCATAAAGAATGTGGTTTACATTCAGGTAATTTAAAAAAGTAAAAACTGTCTCACAAAGTTTTAAGCCACTGATTTAAAGTGGCTTTTTTGTACTGACCATTCATTAAAAAAATTTATGCCCCCTCCAACAAATACGTCTATACTGATCTCTTGGATTGATAATTCTAAAAAACAATTTTAGAAATTTGCAGTGAGGCAAACCTAGACTATGCGTCCATTACACCCGCTTGATTTTATTTTCTTATCTTTGGAAAAAAGACAACAGCCCATGCATGTTGGCGGATTATTTTTATTTGAAATTCCAGAAGATGCGCCACCAACCTTTATTCAAGATTTAGTGGCAGATATTCGCAACTCAAAATCTATTCCAATTCCACCGTTTAATAATAAATTAAACGGACTGTTTTGGGACACAGACACTGAATTCGATCTTGATCATCACTTCAGACATATTGCTCTACCACATCCTGGTCGTATTCGTGAGCTACTCACCTACATTTCCCAAGAGCACAGTTCATTAATTGATCGAGCTAAGCCATTATGGATGTGTCATATCATTGAGGGCATTGAAGGCAATCGTTTCGCCATGTATTTCAAAATACATCATGGGATGGTCGATGGTATTGCAGGCATGCGTTTAATTGAAAAATCACTCTCTCATGATCCAAATGCAAGAAGTATCGTTCCGCCATGGTGTGTCGAAGGTCCGCGTGCTAAGCGACTTAAAACACCTAAAGTAAGCCGTGCAAAACAAATCTTGTCTAATTTGAAAGGTCAAGTGCAGTCTACACCGGGTGTATTCAAAGTGCTGTCTGAAACTGTCTTTAAAGATATGGGACGTAATCCGGACTATGTATCTAGTTTTCAAGCCCCAAGTAGTATTCTGAATCAAAAAGTCAGCTCATCACGTCGTTTCGCTGCTCAGTCATATGAGTTTAAGCGTCTCAACCATATTTCAAAATCACTGGGTGTGACCATTAACGATATTGTGCTTGCGATTTGTTCCGGTGCTTTACGTGAATATTTAATCAGTCAAAGTGCTTTACCAGAAAAACCATTAATCGCTATGGTTCCTGTCTCCGTTCGTACTGATGATTCAGACATGTCAAATCGTATTACGATGATTCTGGCGAACTTAGCGACACATAAAGCCGATCCATTAGAACGACTCGATCTTATTCGTCGTAGCGTAATGAATGCGAAACAAAAATTCAAACGCATGACTTCAGATCAGATTCTCAACTATAGTGCCTTCGTATATGGTCCTGCAGGTTTAAATATCATCTCTGGTTTAGCACCTAAACGTCAGGCCTTTAACCTCGTTATTTCTAATGTTCCAGGGCCTAAAGAGCCGCTATATTGGAATGGTGCACGTTTGGACGCACTCTACCCTGCTTCTATCGTACTTGATGGTCAAGCATTGAATATTACAATGACCAGTTATATGGATAAATTAGAAGTCGGTTTAACCGCATGTCGAAATGCTTTGCCTAAGATGCAAAATTTATTGACCCATTTAGAAGATGAGATTCAACGATTTGAAAAAATTGTGGGTTTACCTGAAGATGAAAAACCGCAGATTATGAAAAAGACCACTAAGCGTAGTGCAGTGAAGAAACAAGTCGTAGCGGATATAGAAGTTGCAAATGAAAAACCAGCTTAAGGCTGTATATTTCGATATTCACAAAAAAATTAAGGGGCTTTAAAAAGGCCCCTTAATTTTTAATATTACGACACTGCTTGATTAATTGCTGACAGAGCGAAACGACCATCGCTTGTGTAACTCGAACTTCTTGACCTTGATCGTTGAGCATCAAGCAAGCGCTTTTGTTTGAATCCACAATTTGACGATGGCTACCCGCTAATTGTTCCGTTAAATTCATACCCACTTTGACCTCACTTTGCTAAGACAACATCGCTGTCTTTGGCTATTCGATTTGATTTCTTAAGTATTGAGAAATCGGGATCGAATGTAAAATCTCAGTTGTAACAAGTGTTTAACGATATTCTGTTACAATTTCAATTCAAAATGATATCGTATTGCTCTTGCGTGTATAAATTTTCGACTTGGAACTTAATGACACGTTTCACAAAATGCTCTAAATCAGAGACGGCCGCAGCTTCTACGGTTAATAATCGATCCACAACCGATGGATGCGCAACGACAGTAAAGTCAGTCTGAGACTCAAAATCTCGAGCATATCTTAATATCTCTCGAAAGATTTCGTAACAAACAGTCTCGGCACTTTTCACATAACCACGTCCCTGACACGTTGGACAAGACTCACATAACAAATGTTCAAGTGATTCACGCGTCCGTTTACGCGTCATTTCTACCAAGCCAAGCTCAGACACTTGAGTGATTTTAGTTTTTGCATGGTCACGTTCTAAGACTTTTTCAAATTGCTTAAGCACTTCATCACGGTGTGAGGCCTCTTGCATATCAATAAAGTCAATAATGATAATTCCACCTAAGTTGCGCAGTCTGAGTTGACGCACAATGACTTGTGTAGCTTCCATGTTGGTCTTAAAGACGGTGTCCTCAAGAGAGCGTCCACCTACATATGAGCCTGTATTGACGTCAATAGTGGTCATGGCCTCCGTCTGATCAATCATGAGATAACCACCAGACTTTAAAGCAACACGTGTTTGCAGTGCTTTTTGAATATCTGTTTCAACATTGTATAAGTCGAATATCGGACACT
Source organism: Acinetobacter sp. ANC_7553 (assembly GCF_056779895.1). Classification (NCBI taxonomy): domain Bacteria; kingdom Pseudomonadati; phylum Pseudomonadota; class Gammaproteobacteria; order Moraxellales; family Moraxellaceae; genus Acinetobacter; species Acinetobacter sp. ANC_7553. Next base: position 50,724 of record NZ_JBWYIV010000009.1, read on the forward strand.
CACCAGGATAATGTTTCAGACGATCAACCATATTTGGTACAAACTCAGCCACGAACTCTTGTAGCTTGCCAAACACTTCTCTTGAATCGACTTGAATTTTTACCGTATCTTCATTTGCCAGATCACGGATGATACGTTGAGGAAGTGGTAGCTCTTCAAAGATAAGTGATGGCACCACGACACTTTTTTGTTTGCGCTGAATAAATTCCCAAAGTTTTGCCAAATACGCCATATCTTGCGCAATAGCGGCCTCTTCGATCCCCTCTGCTGCAGTTCGTACAATGACAGAACCGGGTAACTTATGTTCAGCTTGAATACGCTCAATGATCGAACGTAAACGATCACGCTCTTCTTCTGATTCGATTCGCTGAGACACGCCAGTATGATGTCCATAAGGCATCATCACCAAATAGCGAGAAGGAATGGAAAGATCAGTACTTAAACGCGCACCTTTCGTGCCTAACATATCTTTCATGACCTGCACTGTCAGAATCTGACCTGGTTGCAGAAGATCAAAGACATTTGGCGTCGGTTGATTACGAGGCCAAATCATGTCATTGATATGTAAAAAAGCAGTACGAGATAAGCCAATGTCTACAAATGCCGCTTGCATACCAGGCAATACACGTACAACTTTGGCTTTATAAATATTCCCGACTAAACCACGTTTAGCGTTGCGTTCAACAAATAGTTCGTTGACCGTCCCATTTTCAACTAACGCCACCCGACACTCCATTGGGGTGACGTTAATCAACAACTCGTCAGACATAAAAAACACTCAAAACATTATAAAAATTTTTTAAAAGGTTAATTTAGTGCCTTAACCACTTTTCAATATTTGATTCAGTAACTGTGATGTTTCATGTAAAGGCAAACCCACCACATTGGTGTAGCTACCTTCAATACGAGGAACGAACTTTGCGGCGATTCCTTGTATTGCGTAAGCCCCTGCTTTTCCTACAGGTTCCCCAGTTGACCAATATTCTTCCATATCATGATGACTGAGTGATTGAAAATCAACCTTTGTGCTCACTACCGTACTTATTGTTTTATGTTGTGAAGCCACACAAAGGCCACTGAGAACTTCATGCTGACGCCCTGACAAGGATTGCCAAATTTCAAACGCATGTTGCTTCGAGTCAGGTTTGCCAATAATTTGCCCATCTAAACTGAGGCTTGTATCTGCGGCAATGACCACCGCATCTGGAAATTGTGCTAAAACAACCTGAGCTTTTTGTTCTGCCAAACGTCGAACATAATCATGTGCTTGCTCACCATCATGTACAGACTCATCGATTTCTGGACTAAAAATATCAAATTTAAGTCCAAGCTGTGCAAGCAATTCTTTACGCCGAGGCGAGCTCGACGCCAGGATTAAATTCGCCATTTTCGGAGCAAATAATACAAGATGGGCCAAGTTAAAATACTGCTCATTAGTGGCTGCCAATGACGAGTTATCGAAAATTGCATATCGGAAATAATTTGTGCAAAAAGGACATAAATCAAATGTGCCAATATAGCAACACTAGCGATTGCCCAAGTATTTCCAAACGTCATTAAACGGCGTTCACGCACAAACCAACGGATGGCGAATGTTAGTAAAACGAAGCTTAACGCATGTAAACCAAGGGGTGCATCAAGCAGTAAATCGGTAAATAACCCGACTGCAAAAGCAAACCAAACGCCACACCATGTCGGTTGAAGCAAGATCCAATACATCGTAATCATCAGCATGATCAGCGGTCGCCATCCTGCCAATGAATAAGACAGAGGATACACCACCAAGACTGAACCAATAATGATTGAAAGCACGATGATCCATAGAGGATCACGTGTTTTAACTGACGATATTTTTTTAGCGCTGAGCATGAGGTTGCTCCATGGCTAATGAGTCTGAGAACAGCACCACCACATGGTGTCCACCTGCCAACTGAGCTGCAGGTTTCACGTCTATCTGCGCAAACTCACCGGTATTTTCACGCTTAACTTTGGACACTGTTCCGACCAAATAACCCGCAGGAAAATGTTGTCCTAAACCTGAACTATAGACCTTGTCCCCAACTTTGACGTTAGCGCTGGTCGGTACATATTCCATTTTCAGACGACCTAAATCACCAGTGCCTGACACAATGGCACGCATGCCAGAGTTTTCAAGACGTACAGATAGGGAGTGTTCTTTATCAGACAATAACATGACACGGCTACTGTGCGGATAAACATTGATGATCTGCCCCATGATACCGTTATCATCCAACACGGTTTGCCCGACACGCAGTTGGCTCGCAGCACCGCGGTTAATGATAATGATATGACGTAATGGATCGGCATCTGTGCCAATCACCTCAGAGATTTCCATACGACCGTCAATGATCAAAGGCGTATCCAATAATCCACGTAAGCGTGTATTTTCAGCGGAGAGTTCTGAGAGTTTTTGAAGACGAACCTGAGCCTGAAGCAGCTCTGCTTGCATCGCAGTATTCTCACGACGCAGTTGCGCTTCAGACTTGGTTTGTTGACTGAGCCATTCTTTCGATAAAACGGGATAACTTGCAATGGCATAAATGGGATTGTATGCCGCGTACAAGACATCTCTTGCTGGTTGAATCAAGTGTGGAGCACGCCAATTAAACATTAACACGAACAAACACACGATGACTGCAATGATGAAAGAGCGAAAAGATGGCGGTTGTCTTGAAAACAGATTCGGTTGCACCGCCTCGTCCTTAAATTAAATTACAGAAAATTAACCAACAAACAGCATGTCATGGTTCGGGTTATCAAAGAGTTCTAAGACTTTACCACCACCACGTGTTACGCAAGAAAGCGGATCTTCAGCAACTACTACTGGCAAACCTGTTTCTTGTGACAATAACTTGTCTAAGTTACGTAATAACGCACCACCACCAGTCAACACAATACCGCGCTCCGCGATATCTGATGACAACTCAGGAGGTGTTTGTTCAAGCGCAGATTTCACTGCAGAGACAATGCTTTGCAATGGATCAGTGATTGCTTGAGTAATTTCATCAGAAGTCACCGTAATTGCGCGCGGAACACCTTCCGCCAAGTTACGACCACGAACTTCGATTTCTAGCACTTTGCCATCTTCATCTGGAAGTGCCATACCCACTTCTTTTTTGATGGTTTCAGCTGTCGTTTCACCAATGACGCAACCGTGTGCTTTACGAACATAATGAATAATTTGTTCGTCAAAAACATCACCACCAATGCGTAATGAGTCTGCATAGACACAACCTTGCAATGAAATGATTGCAATTTCAGTTGTACCACCACCTACGTCTACGACCATCGAACCACATGCTTGCTCAACTGGCATGCCTGCACCAATCGCTGCTGCCATTGGCTCTTCGATTAAACGTACATCACGTGCGCCTGCATTGAATACAGCCTCACGAATCGCACGACGTTCAACCAAAGTTGATTTACATGGCACACACACCACAACACGTGGCGCTGGTGGGAAAAGACGCTTTTCATGCACTTTACCAATAAATTGGTTTAACATGGTCTCAGTGACTTCGAAATCCGCAATCACGCCATCTTTCATTGGACGAATTGCAGAAATATTCGCAGGGGTACGACCAAGCATTTGCTTAGCATCCAAGCCAACAGCGGCAACTATTTTTTGTGAACCACTGTGACGAATTGCCACAACAGTCGGTTCATTTAATATAATGCCCCGTCCTGGCGCATAAATTAGTGTATTAGCGGTGCCTAAATCTATGGCTAGATCTGGCGAAAACAAGCCAATTAGTCGTTTTAGAATCACGGGTCGTTCTCAGTTCAACGTTATATAGACGTAAGATGGCAACTTTAACTAAATGTGATGCTTTGGACAAGTCAATCGCTTATTATAACGCATGATATTTTGAATATTTTTATTACTGATTAGGTGAGACAGCATGTCAGCATCAGATGCTCAGCAATCTGCAGATTTAAATGCACAAACCGTTTCAAGCATTGCACACTTAGCACGCTTGTCTTTGGATGACACTCAATCTGCTGAATATGCTCAAAGTTTGAATAAAATTTTAGGAATGATGGAAACCTTGAAAGGCATTGATACCGAAGGTGTTGAGCCATTAAAGAGCCCATTTGACCATCCGCAGCCATTACGTGAAGACGCTGTGTCTGAACAAAACCACCGTGATGACTATCAAGCCGTTGCACCAGCTGTGCAAGACGGTTTGTATCTTGTTCCACGTGTAATTGAATAATTGTTCAGTTTTGCCCTATTTAAATTTTAGTTAAGAATTTTTCTCATGACAGATTTACATCGCTTATCGGTTCGTGAACTTATCGATGGTTTAGCAACCGCTAAATTCTCTTCACGTGAATTGACGCAACATTATTTAAACCGTATTGAAAAAATTGATGCGCAAGTCAAATCTTATGTCACTGTGACTGCTGAACAAGCATTCGCTCAAGCTGATGCAGCTGATGCAGCGATCAAAGCAGGTACAGCGACCACTTTGACTGGTTTACCTATTGCACATAAAGATATTTTCTGTACGCAAGGCATTAAAACCACGGCTGGTTCTAAAATGCTAGACAACTTTATCTCTCCGTACGACGCAACCGTTGTAGCGAAAAGTAAAGCTGCGGGCCTAGTGACTTTAGGTAAAGTGAACATGGACGAATTTGCCATGGGTTCTACATCAGAATCATCTTACTTCGGTGCAACGGCGAACCCTTGGGCTTTAGATCGTGTCCCAGGCGGGTCATCAGGTGGTTCTGCTGCCGCAGTTGCAGCTGACCTTGCACCGTTTGCGACTGGTACAGATACAGGTGGTTCAATCCGTCAACCTGCATCGTTCTGTGGCCTTACAGGCTTAAAACCAACCTATGGTCGTGTATCACGTTTCGGTATGATTGCCTATGCATCATCACTTGACCAAGGTGGCCCAATGGCACGTTCAGCAGAAGACTGTGCGTACCTTATGAACGTGATGGCAGGACATGACGCAAAAGATTCAACCTCTGTACAAAAAGATGCTGATGACTACGTTGCAAACTTGAACGGCACGTCTGTAAAAGGATTACGCATTGGTATTCCTAAACAGTACTTTAATGTTGAAGGTTTGGCTGCTGACGTTAAAGCACGTGTTGAAGAATCTCTAAAAAAATTGGAAGAGATGGGCGCAACGCTTGTTGAAATTGACCTCAACATGACTGAAGCTTATGTTCCAACCTATTACCTGATTGCCCCTGCTGAAGCATCGTCTAACCTGTCACGTTTTGACGGCGTACGTTATGGCTACCGCTGTGAAGATCCAAAAGACATCATGGACTTGTACAAACGTTCTCGTTCTGAAGGTTTTGGTGCTGAAGTTCAACGCCGTATCTTGATTGGTACTTATGCGCTGTCTGCAGGTTATTACGATGCCTACTATGTCAAAGCACAAAAAGTACGTCGTTTAATCCAACAAGATTTCTTAAAAGCATTCGAGTCTGTTGACGTGATTGCTGCGCCATCTGCACCAACAACGGCCTATAAGATTGGTGCAAACCTTTCTCCAGTTGAAATGTACTTGGGCGATATCTATACCATCGCGGTCAACCTTGCAGGTCTTCCTGCGATTAACGCGCCTGTTGGTTTTGATCAAAATAATTTACCTGTTGGCTTACAGTTGATTGGTAACTACTGGTCAGAATCTCAATTGTTGTCTGTGGTGCACCAATACCAACAAGCAACTGATTGGCACACCAAACGCGCTGTAATTGCTGAGGAGAATGCATAATGGCGAAGAATAATGCAAAACCTAAGTCAAATTTGATTGATGGTTGGGAAGTCGTTATTGGTATTGAGATTCACACTCAACTTGCGACTAAATCTAAAATCTTCTCAGGTTCTTCAACTGAATTTGGTCAAGACCCAAATACACAAGCGAGCCTTGTTGATTTGGCAATGCCGGGCGTACTGCCTGTATTGAACAAAGAAGTGGTTGATCTTGCCATTCGCTTTGGTTTGGGTATTGATGCGTATATCGACCAAGCGTCTGTATTTGCACGTAAAAACTATTTCTACCCTGACTCTCCAAAAGGCTACCAAATCAGCCAAATGGACAACCCGATTGTGGGCTTGGGTCATATCGACATCCAACTTGAAGATGGCACAGTAAAACGCATTGGCGTGACACGTGCGCACCTTGAGGAAGATGCAGGTAAATCGATCCATGACCAATTTGAAGGGATGTCAGGCATCGACTTAAACCGTGCAGGGACACCACTTCTTGAGATTGTATCTGAACCCGATATGCGTTCGGTTGAAGAAGCAGTTGCTTACATTAAAGCGATTCACACACTTGTGCGTTGGTTAGGTATTTCTGATGGTAACATGGCGGAAGGTTCATTCCGTGCCGACTGTAACGTATCACTGCGTCGTCCAGGTCAACCATTCGGTACACGTTGTGAATTGAAAAACTTAAACTCATTCCGTTTCATTGAACAAGCGATCAATGTTGAAATTGAACGTCAAATGGAAATCTTGGAATGGGATGGCACCATCGACCAAGAAACGCGTTTGTTCGACCCTGTGAAGATGGAAACGCGTTCTATGCGTTCGAAAGAAGAAGCGAACGATTACCGCTACTTCCCAGATCCAGACTTGTTGCCTGTGATCATTGCAGATGAGCAAATCGAAGCGATTAAAGCGACTATGCCTGAGCTTCCTGCTGCACGTCGTGCGCGTTTTGTAGCGGACTTTGGTGTGACTGAGTACGATGCTCACGTTCTGACATTGACTCGTGAAATGTCAGAGTTTTATGAAGAAGTTGTTAAGGCTGCGGGCGGTGCTGCACAAGGTAAGATTGCTGCAAACTGGGTGATGGGTGAATTCTCAGGGGCGCTGAACAAAGCAGGCTTAGAATTGGCTGATTCTCCTGTATCTGCTGAGAAATTGGGTGGCATGATTGCACGTATTGTGGACAACACGATTAACGGTAAGATTGCAAAACAAGTGTTCGGCTTTATGTGGGAAGAAGGCAAAACTGCGGACGAGATTATTGCTGAAAAAGGCTTGAAACAGGAAACTGATACAGGCGCAATTGAAGCGATTATTAAAGACGTGCTTGCTGCGAACGAGAAAATGGTTGAAGAGTATAAATCTGGTAAAGAGAAAGCCTTTAACGGTCTTGTTGGTCAAGTGATGAAAGCCGCGAAAGGTAAAGCTAACCCTGCTCAAGTCAATGAATTAATGAAGAAATTGATTGGTTAAAACTGATTAATTTTGGAATAAAAAACCCGCTTTAGAGCGGGTTTTTTAATCTAATAAAATGATAGTTTCTATTGAAATGCAGTTTTACTAATCTTCTTACATTCCTCAATCAATTTTATATTCTTTTTATAGTCTTGAATTGTATCAGTATCTAGGTCAAAAAAATATTGATAAGGCATATTTCTAAGAAATCCAAGCTCTTCAATTAATTGCTTAAGTTTTGATTTTTCTAAGCTATAAATTGCAGCCATTTGAAGTATTTCCTGAGGAATTACTGCTATTACCACTTCAGTATAAAAGTTGATTCTTTGGTCTCTCTCTTCATTTTCCAAGTTAATCTCCTTTAATTTTACTTGAATAAAATTTAGTAGATTTTCCAAGGAACGAAAATAATTTATGAACTTATATTGTTTCTCCCAATTAAAATTACCACTTTCTATTTCTATAAATAATTTTCTATAAACTTCTCTATGCTCATTATGCTGAGAGTAAAAAACATTAAGATATTGAAAGTTCTGTAATAAACTACAAAATAAATTATCAAATTGTTGTAATTTTTGAGTTTTCTGAATTTCTTTTTGAGTATTGGCATTATCTTCTAGTGCTTCTGTACTTTTGCTTAATTCTTTACGACTTACTTTTAATGTTTGATATGTCACAAACCATGTAGCAAATAACAGAATTATACTAATGAAACCAATAATTGGATTTAATGTGCCACCAACAAAATCTCCAAATGCTCCCCAAGTTGAAACATAGTCGTCTTTAGCATTAGGTAATAAAAGAGGTAATTGATGTCTTAAAATTGAATTTTCTGTTTTGATTACATCTTGGTAAAAAAAATAATAAAGTTTTGCAAAGTAAAAAAATGTTCCTAATGCAATTAGTACTCCAATTACGCCTAAAAATATTTTTAAATCCTTCATACTAAATTCAACAAATATCTTTTAATATCAAAATTATACTTTATAAAAAAGGGAAATATCTCCTTAAATAGAACTTTTAATAATAGAGCAGACTTAGAACATATATTTAGAACCCTGATCCTCTTGCGCAACAGTGCAGCTCATCCCATTGGGAGAGGGAGTGTCATGTAATTATTTTGATACGCGGTGTTCCCTCTCTTGAGCAATATTTAAAGCATTGCTTTTAAATCGAAGCGCAAGTGATGAGAATCCTCAAAATATATTTTGAGTTCGCAAGGGAGAGGTAAAACAAAAAAATAAAGAAAACACTGTTCTATTTTTCGATCTTCATTTGCCTGCTTTCACTCTTCTATACTGATTTCATCATCAAGAAGAATGAAACAAATCATGAAATCAACAGTACTCAACGCACAAAGCTACGGACAACCCGAAGTCCTCGAATTTACAGACTACGCCCTCCCACCATTAAACACTGAAATGGCACGTATTCAAGTCAAAGCCGCAGGGATTAACCCGATTGATGCACGTCGCATGACAGGTGAATTCAAACATGCACAACTCCCACAAACTTTCGGAACCGAGTTTGCAGGTGTAATCGTAGAAGTAGCTGAAAACAGTGCATGGAAAGTCGGTGACGAAGTGCTGGGTTCAGGTGGAGCATTTACCCATGCAACCGTGATAGACGTTCCTCTCGCCAATTTAGTCGCAAAACCGAAAAATCTAGAATGGTCGATTGCAGGCTCGATTGCAGGAGCAGCTCAAACTGCCATGACCATTTTAGATGAAATTGGTCCAATGCAAAGCTTATTGGTACACGGAGGATCAGGCGGTGTGGGTTCAATCACCATTCAATTGGCAGTGAGTCGTGGCATTACAGTTGTGGCAACAGCATCAGCAAAAAACCAAGACTATATCAGCAGTTTAGGGGCAATTCCTGTCGTGTACGGCGAAGGATTGATTGAGCGTCTGAAACAAGTCCATCCAGATCAATTTGATGCTTCGATTGATATGGCAGGTAACGAAGATGCCACTCAAGCTTCATTGGCAACAGTGAAAAATGGCGGATTTATGGGCACGATTGCAGGACGCAAACTCTCATCTGCTAAAATTCAAGCAGTATGGGTTAAACGTAATGTTTCCAATTTAAAACACGTGGTTGAAGGCGTTGCAAATAACAGCTTCAATTGGACAGTCAGTCGTGAATATCCTTTTACAGAAGCACAGCAAGCCTATCGAGACATTTTAGAGGGTCATACGCAAGGTAAAAGCGTACTGTTATTCAAATAGTTTCTATGCGTACAATGTGAAAAGGCAGGATATCATCCTGCCTTTTCTCTAGTTTGAATTATGATGTTGAGTAACGCCACCCTACATTCATCAATCGATAACTTATTTATTTAATTACCATTTATTAAAATAAGAGATTAGCGAGTGATCCCAAGCTTGTTCCAAATATCTGGGGTGAGGAATGTTGTCACCAATTTATTTAAATCAATATAACGCACCACCCCTTTCAGCTGATTATTCACTTCAGGGTTTTTAATGATTTCTTCGCCTGCACTACGACCCAATGCTTGGAAACTTTCACCAACAGCTTGAATACCCTCAGCTTGAATCACCGCTTTAGTCTGTGTTGAACATTGCTCTACGATCACACGTTGCAAGACTTGCGCTAACTTTTGATCCAATGCCGTACGTTGCTCAGCACTGACATTACTAAAGCCTTTTAAATCAGGATGAGTAGACAGTGCTGAATATGTCCACTGTAATACTGTCATTTTATCAGCAGCGGTCGTCGACTTGACCAAACAATCACTCAATTGATCTACAGCTGCTCCCGCATTTGAAAATGTCGATAAGCCCATGATCAAAGCCGATGCACACAGTGTACGTAAAGCAGTTTTATTCATTTTTAATGTCATCACTTAAACTCAATTTTCATCGTTGTCATTATCATTTTTGTTGTATCACATTCAGAACGTATTTCCCTACAGATACACTGTAAAACAAGTAAGCACATGAAAATTTAGGTAGTAAATTTGCTAAATCACGCACATCAATGATCATCAATAAAGCTTCAAAACCAGTGGGAATAGACGTGAATTTCAAACTATCAATTTTTTAAATAGTTTTCACCAAAATATATAAATTGGATAAGTAGTTAAAAATCAGTAATGATCTTATTCAGGGCAAAAAACTCGGAATTGAATCATGGAAAGAAGAATTAAGATTGCGCTCATTGGTGGTGGTATTGCTGGATTAGCTTTAATGACCAACCTGGTAAAAAATAAAAAATTTGATGTGCATTTATATGAGTCAGCAGCACAATTTTCAGAAATTGGCGCAGGCATTTCATTTGGTGCCAATGCTGTCAAAGCAATTGAGCTTCTAGGCTTGGGTGAAGAATATCACGCCATTGCGGATACAGTTGCTGCGCCTTATCAAGACATCTGGTTCCAATGGCGTAATGGCTATACCGATGAATACCTATCAGCTTCGATCGCACCTAAAGTCGGTCAATCTTCTGTGCATCGTGCTGATTTTCTAGATGCACTTATTCCATTCGTTCCTTCACAAAATGCACATTTCAATAAACGTGTACAATCTGTTGAAGCTTCAAGCGCTGGTGTTCGTTTAACTTTCCAAGATGGTGAAGTGGTTGAAGCTGATTACGTGATTGGTTGTGATGGTATTCATTCTGTTGTGCGTGATCATGTATTGGCATCGCATCAACTTCCAAAAGTCGATCCTCAATTTTCAGGAACATGGGCTTATCGCGGCATTATCAAGTATTTAGATTTTAAACAGGTTATTGCAGAACTTGGACACGATCCTGAACTTGCAGATGTCCCACAAATGTTATTGGGTAAAGACAAACACATCTTAACTTTCCCTATTCGTAAAGGTGAAGAAATCAATATTGTTGCCTTTAAGTCAGATCGCAAGAATACAACTCTGCCAGAAGGGACTCCTTGGACACGACCAACAACCAAAACTGAAATGCTGGCTGATTTTGCGGATTGGAGTGAGAGCTGTCGCGCATTACTGAACTTAATTGAAAAACCTACCATCTGGGCCCTTCATGAGATTGAGCCACTTAAGACCTATCAGAACAGTGAACACAATGTCATTTTGATTGGTGATGCAGCACATGCGATGTTGCCACACCAAGGAGCTGGTGCTGGTCAAGGTCTTGAAGATGCTTTAATTCTTTCTGCATTATTCAAACATCTGGAACAACACCCTGCGCAAATTTGCACTGAAGATCTTGCACAACTCTCTCATGTCTATGAGCAACTGCGTAAAGAGCGTGCCATTCGTGTACAAAACACGTCACGCGAATCTGGTGAAATTTACGAATTATATTCGCCGCTATATCCAGATTTTGACAGTGTAGGTCAACATTTAGCACACCGTTTTGATTGGTTATGGCAACACGATTTAGAGAAAGACGTTGAACTTGCACAACAACGCTTAGGCCAAGCAATAGAGAAACATCTCGTGGCTGAAGCCATATAAATTAAGCAAAAACATTAACAGGACTGTTATCAACCGATTCATTGACCAGGGAGGTCTCCATGAATACGTTAAATGCAAATGAAATTATTGATCATGCCAAACTCAAAGCCATTCACTGGCGAGTCATCTTACTCAGCGCATTGATTATTATTTTTGATGGCTATGATTTAGTCATTTACGGTGTGGCATTGCCTAAACTGATGCAAGAATGGGCAATCGATCCAATGACGGCGGGCTTCTTAGGAAGTCTTGCCCTCTTTGGCATGATGTTTGGAGCCATCATTTTTGGCAGTATGAGTGACAAACTTGAAAAATATGGTTTTAGTCGAAAAAAACTGATTGCAGTTTGTATTGTCATTTTTAGTGGTTTTACCGTGATGTGTGGCTTAGCGAGCAATCCTCAAGAGTTCGGAATCTATCGCTTTATTGCTGGCTTAGGTCTAGGTGGCGTGATGCCGAACGTTATTACACTAATGACGGAGTATGCGCCTAAACGTTTACGCTCCACCTTAGTGTCATTGATGTTTAGTGGTTACGCTGTCGGCGGAATGTGTTCTGCCATTTTAGGCATGTGGCTAGTACCGCAATTTGGCTGGAAAATCATGTTTATGATTGCAGGTATTCCACTCATTCTATTACCAATCATTTGGAAGTTATTGCCTGAATCCATCGATTATTTGGTTCGTCAAAATAAACATAAAGAAGCTGCTCATATCTTAGAACAAATTGACACAAATCTAAGAATCCCTTCTGATATGCGCATTAGTCTGCATCAAGAAAACCAAGAGTCGTCTAAATCACCAGTGAAAGACTTATTTACTGAAAGTCGTGGTGTAACTACTGTTCTATTCTGGGCAAGTGTCTTTATGGCATTGGTATTGGTATACGCGCTTGGTAACTGGTTACCTAAACTGATGATGGAAGCAGGCTACAACCTCTCAACTAGTTTAGTGTTCCTATTTGCACTCAATATTGGTGGTATGCTGGGTGCAATCTTTGGTGGTTTTTTTGCTGATAAATTCAGTTTACCTAAAGTTCTTTGCACCTTGTTTGTTAGCGGCGCATTTTCCCTATTCTTGTTAAGCTATAACTTACCAACCATGGTGCTTTACTTCTGTGTAGCAATCGCAGGTGCAGCATCGATTGGCGGACAAATTTTATTGTTGGCTTATATGTCACAATATTATTCTTCTAACATACGTGCGACAGGTCTAGGTATGGCACTTGGCGTAGGTCGTTTAGGCGCGATCTTGGGTCCGATCTTATGTGGATGGTTACTTAGCCTTAATTTGCCAGTTCAATATAATTTCATTGCCTTATCTATCCCTTGTATGATTGCAGTGATCAGTGTGACTGCGATCCATCTCCGCAATAAAAAAATTGCAGGCGCAGCAAACGGCGTTAAAAACGTGGCTTATGAGTAGATGATTCATCAACAACATGTAAGTCATTAAAAATAAAAGAGAGAGTTAACTCTCTCTTTTTTTGTTACAGTGGTTATTCGATATAGCGACTGTCTCTAAATATTTACAAGGAATGTAAAGTTGATCGATTTAAGTCTGATTAAAGTTTTTATTATTATTTATCAAACTCAAAATATCAGTCACGCCGCAGAGCGCTTGAATCTCAGCCAACCTTCTGTCACCTATAATTTAAATCGACTGCGGAAAATGCTGAATGATCAGCTTTTTGTACGTGACAAGTTTGGTGTTAAACCCACAAAGCTTGCACAAAGTCTTTATCCAAGTTTCTACGAAGCGATTGTTAAAATTGATATGGCGATTGATTCTGCCAAGCATTTTGACCCGCTAACCTCTTCAAAAGTATTTCGTTTAGGCATTTCTGATTTAGGAGAAATTTGTTTACTTCCCTCGCTGATTGAATATTTAGAACAACATGCTCCGCATATCAAACTTGAAATTGAGGAAATTCACTCTGAAAAAGTAGAGGAGTGGCTGGTTGAAGGCTTTTTAGATGTGGCCGTTTTTAATAGCAGTCACACCATTATGCCCAAAATTGAATCTCGAAATTTGTTTGAGGAACGTTATGTCTGTATCGCTAAAAAAGAGCATCCGCGCATACAGCAGAAGCTCAGCATGGAAGCGTATTTATCGGAAAAACATGTTGCGATCAAATCGAGTACTGGTCATATTGAAATTGATCAGCGTTTAAAAGAACTTGGTCATTCTCGTCAGATCATGCTTGAAGTCCCCCACTTCAGTGTTTTGCAGAACGTGGTAAAACACTCAGAACTTCTGGTTACTCTGCCTTCGAGAGCCGCGAAGGTTTATCAGCAGCATACGGATATTCAAATTTTTGAACTCCCTTTTGAGGTTCGTCCATTCAATGTCAGTGTTAACTGGTATAACCATAAGGATGACTTAGACGCACGTAAGTGGTTTTGTAAGATTCTAAAAAATATTTTCAGCACGCTCTAAGTTCCCACTCAGACATAAAAAGGCTCGTATATACGAGCCTTTTTTTAATAATTTAAATCCATGATGGGCACTACTTCTCCAAAATAGATTCAAATGCTTTTAGACGTTTACGGATAGAAAGTAGCTCAATAATCGTTTTCCACGAACTCACCAAATATTGGAATGACTCACGAACACGATTGAATACCCCCATAATTTGTTGGATCAATCCCAGTGTCAACAGGCCTGCTGCAATCGCGGGGAATAACACAAATAACATATAGAGATTGTCCAGTTGTCCATACCAACGTGCAAACAAGTTGAAATAGGCATAATGGAAATACAATTTAAAATAGTTAGCACGAATATTCTTAAAAAGTTGTTTTAAGGTTGCAGGTTGCGCACGATTTTCATGGTCTTCGCCGTACACCAACTCTTTACGATATGCCGCTTCCACTTTTTGATTATTAAATTCTAATCCTGGCAGTTTCATACCCACCACCATCAATAAGACAGTACCAAATACCGCCCATCCAATCGCAGCCCATACTAAAGAATATTGCAACTCACCAATAAATGGTAAAACAGGCACTTTCGCAGACAATGCAAATAATAAAGGAAGAAAGGCAATTAACATCAGTACTGCACGTACTAACTCGACCCCTAAATCCTCAACGATCGTTGCAAAACGCATGGTGTCTTCCTGTACACGTTGCGAAGCACCTTCGATATGACGCAATTTCTCCCAATGCTGAACATAGTATTCGTTCATTGCTGTACGCCATCTAAAAATATAGTGACTGGTAAAGAAAGCGCTGATGACCCCTGATGTCACTGAAATACTGGCCAAGCTGATAAAGGTCCATGATTCCGCATAGAGTTTATCCACCTCACCACCACCAGAATTTAAAATCTGTTGAATAGAATCCCAAAATGGTACATACCATGCATTCACAGCAACGCTGACTTGTACCGTTAACCAAATATTAAAAAGGATAAATGCAGAACCCCATACCGACCAACGCTGCCACGGATTGTCTGATTTTATTTTCCAAAACAGTGCAAATAAGGCGGTCGCCACCAAGAACCATAGATAGAACCACAAAAATTGCGGTGACCAAAAACGACTGATATTAATCGCAAGTTCAGCTTCTGCATAACCTTGAGGAAAACCTAAATATTCGCCCCATTGTTTTCCATCCGCAAAAAACCATAAAGCGAGATTAATAAAAAACCATAAGACGACAGAGAGAAAAAACCACTTTGGGTTCGGAAAAAATGACTTAAACATTCAGCGCTTATATCCCTAATTTTGTTTGAATGAATTTTTTGAATAGTAATCCTAATTCTGTTGAGTCGGTGCGTTTTTTAGAAATTTTTTGTTATATCTATTGCACGCTCAGGATTGTTGTAACATAAAAAAGCCCCGCAATGCAGGGCTTTTCATCGACTTTCATTAATCGCGAGTTTTTACATCGTACAATTCAATTTCAAAGATTAGATTAGAATTGGCTGGGATAATATTCCCCATTTTACGCTCACCATAAGCCAAATGTGCAGGCACAATCAGTTTACGCTTACCCCCAACTTTCATTCCAATAATACCTTGATCCCAGCCTTTAATGACACGACCTGTACCAATCACAGTCTCAAAGTAATTACCACGGTCTAATGATGAATCAAACTTCGTACCATCTTCCAACCAACCAGTATAATGAGTGGTAATTAAAGCACCTTTTACAGCCTCTTTACCTTCACCTACCACCAAGTCAATAATTTCTAATTCAGCCGTCATGTGCTTACTCCAAATTTAATCTTTAAAATCTTAGTGGCTTACTGTAATTGAGTCCACTCAATCTCAGCTTGACCTTGATCAGAAATCAATGTCCACTCGCCATCCATCACATTCAATTGCAGTTGCATTGTACGTTCGCACAATGCTTGGATTTGTGTCGTTGTTTGTTCACTGAGTTGCCAGATTTGCACATTTTTCAATGTTTTCAATTTACTGTTGCGCTTATACCATTCATCCACTGATGATCCATAAGTGACCACCGCAACTTCTTTACAACGCGCACTCGCTTTTTTTACTTTATCTTCGTCTGGACTACCCACTTCAATCCACTTTTCCAACTGACCTGTTAAATCTTTCTGCCAAAGTGCTGGCTCATCAGTTTCAAATAAATCTTTAGTAAATTCTAAATGCTCATCTGCAAAACGAGCATATGCCAATACTCGAACCATCAAACGTTCAATCGTTTCCGACGGATGTAGAGCCATCGTTAACTGATAGTCGCCATATTGATGAACATCCATATTGGCTATGTTTAAATCTGCTTTATAAATCGTCGCTTTTAACGCCATAAGGGTATCCTCAAATTTGGTGCTAAGCATACCCGATTCAGCGTACATTGAGAAAATGCTTTTCAATCCGTCTATATTCTTAGTTGAATAGTCTAACGATTTTATTGATCATCGATTCGCGCCTTAAGAATTGATTGCTCTAAATGCTCCCAATCTTGATTCTGCTGGGTTATCACTTCAATCCGATTATCCATATTCTCTTCGCCTGATTTGTAATTGAATTGATCAGGATTAAAATTGAATGTCATCCAACCTTGGTTAGTATTGAAGATGCCTTTAATACGTACCCAGTGTTTTAGCTCACAAAGGATGTCTAATAATTCATAAAAATCAAACTGCCAACGTTTTGGAAGCTTCCATCCTGCCACAATATACCCTTGAGCCTGTTCTACGTAATGATACGGCAGTTGCTTTACGGCTGGCATTTCCTCATCAGCTTTGAACTGACGTTGAACCTTGAATAAGGGTTTCATTGAACGCTGAATTCCTACATAAGGATAATCAATTTGTTCTAAGCGAATATTGCCTTGATCAGCTTCAAGCCAATGTGGAATATAAGCTAAATATTGTTGTTTTAAATCAGCCAATTGTTTTCGATCCATGTCATTCATGTCTGTAGCATGGGACACAACCACGACTTGAGCCGCTTTTAACTGATCTTGATATAAGCTTTGCTTCATCCAATCTGAGTCATGTAAACGAGATCCATCAATCACTGTTACTACAGAACGCATCTCAACTAGATATTGCCAATGTGGTTCAGTCAACTGTTCAACCAACTGTGCAGGATGACCCAATCCTGTCGGCTCTATAAATAGTCGATCTGGTTGGGATTCTTGTAATAACCGAGACAATGCAATTTGCATTGGCAATTGACTTGTACAACACAGACATCCACCCAATAGCTCTTTGATTTCATAGCCATCGTCATTTGGCAATAACTGTTGATCAACGCCAATTTGACCAAACTCATTCATCAATACAGCCCATCGCTCATTTTTAGGTTTAAATTTGAGAAGTTGTTGTAAAAGCGTGGTTTTCCCTGCACCTAAAAAACCTGTAATGATATGTGTAGGCACTGACTGAGTTGCAAGTACTTTCAAAATGGATCTCTGAATTTGAAGAGGTGTACGGATTCTTGTCGGAATTTATCTAAAAAACAAGTCTAGGATAATTTTCCTCATAATTTATATGAATGCATGAATTCAAAAGACTAAATGATTGGAATTAAATAGGATAAGTGAACTGTTGAATCAAAATTGAAAATATGTAAATCTATTTCACAGATCATTACTCTGAATTTAATTCAAAACTTCAATTTTGATTTTCTAATCGAACCTTTTCAAATGTAAAACTAAGTAAAAAAATTGCTGTTTTTTTCTTCACCATGACATATTTTTTGACAACTTTATGAGGCATATTGACTCTCATTGAGACAAAAAAACTACATTAAACCTTGGTTTGTTAGTCGTGCGTTAACTATCGTGTTTCACTTTGTTGCATTGATTGCCCAATTGAGCTTCTGGACTTAGGATGAATTTCGTTGACTCGCTAACCGTATTAGAGGCGATTCAGCTTTTAACATTTTACGCGATGATCTAGATTTAATTTCATATTCGCTTCTCTCCTCGGAAAGCTTATGAGATTAAATTCTAATTTATTTTATTGAATAAGGATGCCACTCATGAATTTAGTTAAAACTTTATTAGCAACTACACTTGCCTTCACAGCTTTCTCAACATTTGCTGCAACAGAAGCAAAAGATGAAAAAAAACAGGAAGTGTTGATTTCTTCTCAAGAACAACCAGTGAATGCTGAAACTACTGCTGCTGGTCAACCAACAGCTGCTCAACCGGGTACAGAGGTTGCAGCTGAAGAAGGTACTGAAGCTCCTGTAGCTCAACCTGCTCAGTAATTAATCAAAAATAAATTGACTGAATTTTAGACCAAGTCTTCCCCCGATGGCTTGATCTGATTAAAAGTAGAGCTTTGCTACAGCTCTACTTTTTTATGCCTGTTTTTTTGAATAATTCTCTATAAATTACGATAAACACATATACATAATTATTATCAAACGATATAAATGACAAATAAATCACATATTTTAACCAAAAAGCCAATTTAATTCTAAGCACATGACATGAAAATGAAGAAATTTCTTGGGATAGCTATACTCAGCCTATGGCTGGTTGCATGTTCCAAACCTTTACCAGAGGATAAACTGGATTATGTAGGACATTGGATTAGCGCGGACAGTCGTGTTCAATTGAATATTACTGCTAATGGTCGTATAGAATATAGTAACAATCAGCTCAGTAAAAAACCGCCGTTTCAGCTCCAATTAAACAGTTTTCAGATACTGGATTTGAAACAGGTTTAGGTCCTATCAACACGAAATTTATTGTCACTCGTCAACCCTACAAGGATGCACAAGGCAACTGGTACATGATTGTCGATGGACATACCCTCGCCAAGCTACAAAATCCATAAAAAAGACTTCACCATGTGAAGTCTTTTTTCTTAAACCGATTTCTTATATATGCTGCAAGAAGGATGATGATTTTCATTCAAACGAGCAATTTTACGATGCTCAGCAGCTTCAAAACGACAACGTTTCCAGTCATTATCTAGGTTTAGCGGTGGAATTTGTTTTGGTTTCCCATGTTCATCCACAGCGACCATTGTGAAATAACAACTATTGGTATGTCGTACCGTACGTTTTTGAATATTTTGTGCTTCAACGCGGATCCCAATTTCCATTGAGGTACGCCCCACATGATTCACACTGGCTAAAAAAGTCACCAACTCACCCACGTGGATTGGTTCTTTAAAGTTCACTTTATCAACAGATAAAGTTACCACATAAGAACCTGAATATCGACTTGCACACGCATAAGCAACTTGGTCAAGCAGCTTTAAAATTGTTCCACCATGTACATTACCTGAGAAATTCGCCATATCCGGCGTCATTAATACAGACATCGTTAATTCAGACTGATCATCTGCAAGCGGTAACGCTTGGTTAAATTCGGACATAAATATTAGAACTCAATCATGACAGGAGATTTAATACACTATTATAACTTTTTTCTTGATTATAAAATGTTTAATTCAGAAACAAACTCCAATAATTTCAAGGCTTGATAGCTTAAAAGTATCAGAGGAAATCGTTCACTCTCAGAAGCTATGATAAATTTGCTTAAAATTTATTCATCTTTGACTAAACGAAGCATCTCAGCAGAAATATTATCGTATTTTAACTTTAACGATGCTTGATTCTTGACTTGAATTTCATAGGTTTCATCATAGTTAATTCGTATTATTTCGAATGTAATATCTGAATTTGACGCTAAATAAACAATTTGACCAACTTGAAAAACTGACACACTACACCTTAATTTATATTTCATCTTTTTAAGGGTTAGATAAAGTACTAACCCTCGTTTTTATCACCCCAATATACCAATCATTCAATTTATAACAATGATTTTACTTATTTTTTATATATATTTTATGAGACAATTAAGATCTGATTTAATTTAGCAATTTAAACAAACAGCTCTTTTACTATCATCATGGGCAGGATACTGATGAGCATCATATTGTCCTATCGTCCGATGACGTATCTGATCCAATAAACTAACCTTATTCAATGCTGCAGTCATACCTGCTTGAATCGTATTTTCACGACCCTTAACATCAAAGATATGTGCTTTTTCTCTTAGATCTGGCTGTATCACAATATCTGCATTTTTTAGCTCGTTATACGCGATCTTATTTTGCATAATATTTATATTTTGATTAAACATCCCCCACACATTCGAGGTTTCCGTGTGCTCTGGCTGGGCCAAAATATCAACAGCAATGACAATATCTGCCCCTAATTCTCTCGCCACATTGACTGGTACAGGGCTCACTAAACCGCCATCAACATAATCCTTATCAGCAATTTTTACGGGAATAAACATACTTGGAATAGAGATAGAAGCTCTCACTGCTTGCCCAGTATTACCATAGTTAAATACTGTTAAATTTCCATTTTTTAACTCTGTTGCCACCACATACATTGGAATAGGAAGCTGTTCTAAGGGCATAAAGTCCACTTGTTTATTGACATAGTTCTCAACCTTAGCGCCATCAAAAAATCCTTGAATACCAATGTTAAAATCACGTACATCATTGACTTGCATATTTAATGCAACTTCACGTAACGATTTTGATGATTTTCCACTGGCATATATTGACCCGACTATACTCCCTGCGCTGGTACCAACAATAAAATCAGGCTTGATTCCACGTTGCTCTAAAACTTCAATGACACCAATATGCGCATAGCCTCGCGCTCCCCCACTACCAAGCACCAATGCAATACTTGGAGCATCAGTTTTCTTATGCTTATTTTTAATGATATGAGATGAAGCATCCACCAAAGGTGTAGACACAGATTTTGAAAGCTGAGCTTTGGCTACAACCTGTTGACAGGCTTGTAAGCCAATCAAAGGTAAGAGGGAAATCAGGAGTACAAACTTCTTCATTGCATCAGAAATTAAAAATCAAAACTGAATGAAAGCATATCATTGACAAGTCGTCTGTATGAATTTTTTATGACAAAAAGCCCCAGATGCGGGGCTTTTTGTACATGACATTTTATTAAGAAGATTTTATGTTAAGCAAAGAATTTTAAAATCATCTGAATTACAGTTGCATTAATTAAGTCAACAAAAAATGCGCCACATAAAGGTACAATGAGGAATGCTTTATGTGAAGGACCATACATATTTGTAATCGCCTGCATGTTTGCAACAGCTGTTGGTGTTGCTCCCATACCGAAACCACAGTGACCTGCTGCAAGAACTGCTGCATCGTAGTTTTTACCCATCACACGGAAAGTGACAAATGCTGCGTACAATGCCATAGTTAAGGTTTGAGCTGTTAAGATCACAACCAATGGGCCTGCAAGATCAGCCAATTGCCACAACTTAAGTGAAAGAAGTGCCATTGCTAGGTATAACGATAAAGAGGCATTACCAAATACATCAATTGCACGATCGAAGATTTCCACTTTCATGAGACCTTCGAGGATGTTACGCAGGATAACACCACCACCTAATGCCCAAACGAAAGTTGGAAGCTCAAACCAAGTGCCTTTACTATAACCTGTCATAAATTCAGCAAATGCCAAACACGCAGCAAATAAACCTAATGTGGTAATCGCATTATCCGCAGTGATTAAACGAACTTGATTACGGTTTTCAAAAGGCACAAACTCGCCTTGATCATTCGGATTTGCAATTGCATTCGCATCACGTGTGTCTTTTTCAACCGAATTAGTCACTGGTGATGAAAGCTGGTGCTTATTAATCAATAATTTCGCTAATGGACCACCAATCAAACCACCAATAATCAAACCAAATGTCGCACTGGCCATACCTAGTGCTAAAGCACCTTGAATACCATGCTCGACTTCTAAAATCTCACCCCATGCACCAGCAGTACCATGACCACCCGTTAAGGTAATAGAACCTGCAATTAAACCAATAAGTGGATCAATACCAAGTAACGTTGCAAGGCTCATACCGACAAAGTTTTGTACGATAATAAATGATGCGACACAGATCAGGAAGATCACCAGTCCCATACCACCTTCTTTGAGTTTGGCGAAGTTTGCACTTAAACCGATAGAAGCAAAGAACACCAGCATAAAACTGGTTTGCAATTCACTACTCGTGGTAATGCTGTATCCCCACAAATTGTGAACAATTAACGAAACTATGGCAGCTACCAAACCACCAGCTACAGGCTCTGGGATATTATATTTTTTTAAGAAGTCGATTTTGTTGACAAGAAAACGGCCAAGCAATAAAACTATTACTGCAGCAATTAACGTGTAAAAAGCGTTAAAAGTAAATTCCATCATTAATTCTCAGCAAATACAGATGACTGTTAATTCATATTATGCTTGTTTTTTAACCAATAAGATTTATTTCGAATCTCACATCCAAAAATCAACATATCCTTATTCAATATTGATTATCTAAAGGAATAGATAAATTTTTTAATTGAGTAACAATATATTAATTCCTCGATTTCATTGGATTCAATCTTGTTAATAAAAAACATACACTTTTCAAAATAAATCAGTTGCTCAAAACGCACTCTATTCTTAGACATACGTTTGGCTAGATACAATTGATTTATGGCTCAAACAAACACTTAAATATGTTTTAGTGAACTTAAAATGATTAAGAAATTCCTGATGATCAGGACTGCTCACTGTTTAAGCCGAACATTATGCACTTTTTTTTATAATTCGCATTACTTTTGTTTATTCAATCAGCAAAATTCAGACATTCTTTAGTCTGAACTGATGAATGACAAGTGAATAAAAAAACCGAGACTATGCTCGGTTTTTTATAACTCATGCTTAGAAGCTGTATTTCGCCATTAAGCCTACACGGTCATCATTATAGCTTTGACCTGCGAAAGTCTCACGCTTACCATTGATATATTCAACACCTAAATCAACAGGTTTCACAGGTGTATAGATAAAGTTAATCCATGCTTGTTGAACAGTTTCATTTGCACTTGGGTTCGCTTTAGCATATCCCGTGCTGTCATCAGCATAGTGTGCGCCATAAGCCAGTGTTGAGCGTAACTGAGGTGAGAACTTATATGTAGCACCAAGTTGCGTTGCAATAAACTCATTTTGTTCAATATTGTTATTTGCATCGACAACATAAGCACTATTTGAGCCATATAAATAGTTGCTGTTCCCTTTTACATAAGACACGTCAGCAGATACTTTGAGTGGTTCGCTAATTTGGTAATTTGTACCGATCGCTACACCAAAACCAGTCTTATCATCACCAGCGGTATCAGATTTATAATTTTCGATTAAGGCACGAGCTGAAGCATTACCTTTACCCTCTGCATAAGCTTGCGTAACTTTTGCAGTCAAAGTTGGAAGGCGGTATTTAATACCATCTCCAGTAGAATTACCCTCTTCAGCTGAAATAAATAATTGAGTTGTAGGCGCTAATTTATGAGACCAACGCACTTGCGGTAAACGGTTTGTTCCGCCACCAATGTTGGTACCAAAATCGATCATTTCTGGGGCATGATTTGACAAGAAGTTTGAAGTAGTTTGACCGAATAACCAATTATTCAGTGTTAAATATGCATGACGAATACGTAGTGCTTCATTTGAGCCTGCAAAGTCCACTTCTACTTTACCACCAACATCAGCCCCTTCTACTTTAGATTTGAAATCTAAACCAAGACGTGTTGTTTTAGCCGTTGCACGTAATTTATCTTCAACTAACGGATTATTACTCGTTCCAACGCTGTTTACAGCATTAAAGTCATTATCAGCACCTTCAATGATATAGTTTGCATCCCCACGTACAAAACCATATAGATTCACTTCAGCACCTGCTTTAGTTTTCAAGTTTGTAGGCGCGGCTGCTACTGGTTGAGCTTTAACTTCAGCCAATTGTACTTGCTGCTGTTGTTGTACTTGATGTTGCTGTTGAATTAAAGCTTTTAACGCTTCAACTTCTTGGCGTAATTTTTGAATTTCATCTTTTTCAGTCGCTGCTTGTGCAGTAGAAACTGCAAAAGTTGCAACTGTGATTGCTAAGCTTTTCTTTAAAAATGTTTGATGTTTTGATTGACTCATTAAAAATCTCCAATTATTTCATCTTGCATCCGTGCATATATGCTTGGTCAACCTGCTGAATCCCAATCACAACGTTTGATTAATTTAAAATAATCAACGATGCACTAAACTGCTTTTTTTAAAATTTGATGAATTGATTAAAATAAATACGTAACATAATGTGTATTCGTTGTAACTTAATCTAGCAACTTATGTTTCATAATTAAATGTTTTTTATTGTCAAAACCAATTTTCTCAATCACAATTTCTGATGATGAATTGAAAAAAGTTTATATCTGTATAATTTATAAAATCTTTATTTAAAAGCATATTCAAAATTATACCTTAGTCGTAGAGACATCATGGATCATCCAAAATTATTCAAATAGGAGTTGCAATGTCCACAGAACATACTCAAGCCGTTGATGAAGTGATCACTGGCCGCCAATCCATACGTGCCTTTTTAGATCACCCCGTAGACACAAAACTTATCCAAGAAATCTTAGAAGTCGCATCAAGAGCACCTTCTGGCACAAATACTCAACCCTGGAAAGTCTATGTGGTGACAGGCGCACGTCGTCAACGGTTAATTGATCAAGTTTGTCATGCACAAATGCAACTTTATCAAAACCCTGAACTTGCTCAACAATACACAGAGACTTTTGCTTATTATCCAGAAACATGGATTTCCCCGTATATCGATCGTCGTCGTGAAAATGGTTGGGGACTTTATGGATTGCTGGGCATTCAAAAAGGTGAAAAGGATAAGATGGCTGCACAACATCTTAGAAACTATCAATTATTTGATGCACCTGTTGGCATTTTCTTTACTGTGGATAAAGCCATGGGCATTGGCTCTAAAATGGATATTTCCATGATGATTCAAAATGTTATGCTAGCAGCAAAAGCACGTGGTTTAGACACATGCCCTCAAGCGGCATGGAATCATTTTCATCAAATCGTCACTGATGTTCTTGAAGCTCCTGCCAACGAAGAGCTCGTTTGTGGGATGGCTTTAGGCTATGCCGACACCGATGCGCTTGTGAATACGTTTAGAACACCTCGAGTTCCAGTTGAAGAGTTTGCTGTTTTCTTGGAAGACTGATTTTTTAAGGATTAAAACGCTCATTCAGTTTGAGTGGTTTAATACAGACAAACAGTCAATTTCAAGCATATAATCCCAATTTAAATTAGATGAATATTCAACTAATATTCATCTATCCCTATCCTCTATTTATAAAGGGTTCTGGTTTGAACAAATGGCTGATTCAGCTTAAAAAAGCAACCTATAATACTTCATTCATGTATAACCTGCGGATGATTGTGGCTTTCGCAGGTACCGCGTTTATTCCCTATCTGTTAGATCAGCAATTGATGACGATTCCATTAACATTAGGGGTTGTTGCTGCTGGGCTGAGCGACATCGATGATCGCTTCTCAGTACGTATCATGAATCTGATTTATACCTATATTGGTTTCTTTATTGCTGCAGCTTCTGTTCAACTGTTATTCCCATATCCTGTGCTTTTTGCTTCAGGCCTGATCATCTCTTGTATTGGTCTCATTTTACTCGGCTCATTAGGCAGACGTTATGCCACCATCTCATATGGTTGCTTAGTGATTTCTGTCTATGCCATGCTAGGTGTTGATATTTTTGACGAATGGTACATGCAACCCAGTCTTTTGGTGATTGGTGCCATTTGGTATGGGATCTTGTCTACGCTTAGTTTCTTAATTTTTCCAGCTCGACAAGTTCAAGATCAGCTCTCGAAAAGCTATTCTTCACTCGGTGATTTCCTTTTTGCTAAATCTAATCTCTTTGATGTGGATATGACAGCAAATAGCTACCAAAAAAGTATGATCAGCTTGTCGCTGGAAAATGGGAAATTAGTAGGTATTTTCAATGATATGAAAACCACACTCCTTACCCGATTAAAAGGAGATCGTGGTCAAACTGATACCCGTCGCAGCTTACAATATTATTTTATTGCACAGGACATTCACGAGCGAGCTGACTCGGCACATATTGATTATCAACAATTAACCAAAGCCTTTGAGCATAGTGATATTTTATTTCGCTTCCAACGTATTCTTACACTGCAAGCAAAAGCATGTAAAGATTTAAGTGAAAGCATCTTAAATCGCACAACTTACCAGCATAATCCACGTTTTGAACATGCATTTAGTAATCTCAGAAAGTCATTAGAAAAAATCCGTGATGAACAAAAACATGATCTTATCTGGGTTAATGCTCTTTTTGCCTTACTCCAGAACTTAAAAGCCATCGATGCTCAATTACGAAATCTTGAAACTGAACGGCATATTAAATTTGACCGCACTAAACATTTAGAAAACCAACTTAAAGATGACGATCTGAAAGGTTGGGAAGATATCGTTTCTCGTATCAAACAAAATTTAACCCCTGAATCCGTACTCTTTCGACATGCAATTCGTGTTTCCATCGTACTTTTCATCGGATATGTTTTTGTTCAAGTCACCAATATCGAATACGGTTATTGGGTACTGTTAACAGCCCTATTTGTTAGTCAACCAAACTTCAACGCCACAAAACGTCGACTCAGACTCAGGATCATGGGAACACTCGGTGGCATTATTCTTGGTTTTGCAATTCTGTATTTCGTTCCTTCTGTCGAAGGTCAACTCTTATTATTAATTGTGAGTGGCGTCCTATTTTTTGAATTACGCAGTAAGCAATATGCGCAAGCCACTGCCTTTATTACGATCTTAGCCTTAATTAATTTCAATTTGGACGGTTTAGGTTTCCAAGCGGCATTTCCTCGAATGTTAGATACTTTAATTGGCTGTGCATTGGCATGGTTTGGGGTGAGCTTTATTTTTCCAGATTGGAAATTCAGACGACTCCCCCATTCAATCAGACGTTCACTTGAAGCTCAATGCCAGTATCTTACTGAAGTCGTACAACAGTATCATCATGGACGTAATAACAGTTTGAACTACCGCGTAGTCCGCCGCACTGCACATAATCGTGATGCTGATGTTGCATCACTCATATCGACATTAGCAACAGAACCTGATTTTGATCCAACACAAAAAGCTTTAGCATTTGAGTTCCTCTGTCTCAATCATACATTTATCAGCTATATTGCTGCGCTAGGTGCACACCGTGAAAAAATTCAAGATCAGTCAACATTAGAGCTACTTCAGCAAGCGTTAAATGATATCCAAGGTGCTTTTTTACGAGATGAAGTGCCTGAGCTAAATCTGACAAATTTGGAGTCCGCGATTCGTGAACGTTTGAATAAAGATGATCAGGATTCACATAAATCATTGATTGTTTTACAGCAACTTTCTTTAATGCTTGGTGTATTAAGACGATTAAGTACCTTAAAACAAAGTTTAAGTCATGAACATGATACTCAATCCAGCGCATTGGCATCACTGTAAATGTTGAATTTTCAAGGCAGTAAATTAGTACAATATACTCCCTGATTGTATTAATTTAATGCTAAACTCTGCTCAGATATACACATTTTGTTAACGAAACTATGACTGCAAAAAACTTATACGCCTATACTTTACAACCCGTTCCTTACGAGGTTACTGAAGCTGAACAACGCCATGCGCAACTCGCAATCTGGCGCAGCACAAATAAAATTGGAACTAAAGCTTGGGCTATTATGGGTGCAATTACTGCGCTTGCAATTTTGGGTCTAATTTTTATTAAAAATTACTCTACTGTATTTTGCTGGGTGGCTTTAGTCTGTGTGCTGACATACTTTTTAGTACGAAAGTTTGGACTAGAATGGTACGCTAAACGCAAAATGAATGAGTTTCCAGTACAAGAAATTACTGGAATTAAATTAGGTGTTCAGCCTCATGGTATCGTGATGCGTCAAAAAATGGGACTACAAGAAGGTGTAGGTTCAATTGGTTGGAAAGATATCTATGAGTGGTATAACACGCCAGATTTCATTTTGGTGAACTTTAAAGTTAAAGGTCAGCAAGGTGCTTATATCCTGCCAAAACGAATGAACAGCAAAAATTTCTCTTTCGAGACCATCCGTAAACATCTTAAAGAAAGCGTTGGTGAGCCAAAATCACTGTAAATACGGCTTTATATTAAAACCTCCAACTTTGGAGGTTTTTTTATCACAATTTTTTATATGAGAATGAGAATAAATATTATCTTCAAATACATTCCACTTTTTTTGAGTTAGGTTATAATCGCACCATTCAAAAATTCCAATTCACTCAGACCCTTATGTTCAAGAAAATATTTTTCCAGTTACACTGGTTTTTCGGAATAACAGCAGGCCTTATTTTGGCACTTATGGGTGTCACTGGGGCAATATATTCTTATGAGCAGCAAATTATCAAGCTGATCAATCAGGAAAGTTATACAGTTGTTGCTGAACAACGCCCAAAATTAACGCCAGCTGAAATTTATCAACATTTCCAGCAGGAGCATCCTGATCTTAAAATCAATAGCATTACAATTGCTGCTCAACCTACTGACTCATCGAGTATCAATGTTGCGAAGGAAGGTGAACGTCGTGGTTTGACCATGATGATCAATCCCTACAGTGCTGAATTACTTCCTGAAATTAAAGGTCGAAAATTCTTTGCATTCGTACAACAACTTCATCGTAACTTGACAGTCGGACCAGTTGGAAAACAAATTACCGGTGCATGTACACTGATTCTTATTTTCTTTGTCCTCAGTGGCTTATATCTACGTTGGCCGAAAAAACACAGTTTCAAACAATGGTTTTCAGTTAAACCCAAATTAAAAGGTCGAAACTTTATTTGGGATTTACACGCAGTCGTTGGAACATGGGTGGCCATTTTCTATCTCATGTTGGCTTGTACAGGTTTATATTGGTCATATGATTGGTGGCGCAACGGCATGTTTAAAGTGCTTGGTGTTGAGCGCCCGCAACCCCAAATGCAAGCGGGTGGTCCTGGTTCAAATGCTGGCCCAAACGCTCATCGTGAAGGACGTGAAGGACGTGAAGGACGTGAAGAGCGTAAATCACTCCAAACAGAACAGATTCAATTTGCGCTCAACCAATCTTGGTCTACATTTAATCAACAGTTTAAAAATCAATTTTCTTCCGTAACCTTCACCATTCCTAAACGTGCAAACGGTGAATTAGAACTGAGTTTCGTTGATCCTGTTCCGCAACATGAACGCGCTCGTAACAAAGCGACTTTCGACTTAAATACGAATCAATTGAAAGATGTTGAATTGTACGAAGACAAAAAGCTCAATGAAAAAATCATGAGCAGCATGTTACCTGTACACCGTGGCAGCTTCTTTGGTCCTATTTACCAGTTCTTCGCGATGTTTGCTGCACTCGCTATGCCGTTATTCTTTGTGACGGGTTGGATGCTCTATCTCAAACGCCGCAAGCAAAAACAATTGACCCGTGAAGCGAAGCAAAATTTAGCAGTGGTTGATGTTGATCCAAATGCAAAACCTTGGCTCATCGCTTATGCAAGTCAAACTGGTGTATCCGAGCAATTGGCTTGGCGTACAGCTTCAATTCTGCAATCAGCACGCCAACCCGTCACTGTTAAATCAGTGCAAAGCCTGACCACTAATGAGCTACAAACAGCATCTCAAATTCTGGTGGTCGCGAGTACTTATGGTACAGGTGAAGCTCCAGACTTAGCTGCAAGCTTTGAAAAGAAATTGATGTCTCATCCACTGAATCTAAGTCATGTTCAATTTGCAGTTATGGCACTTGGTTCAAGTGAATATCCTGACACTTATTGTAGTTTTGGTCATCGTATTTATGAATGGTTCAATGCATCTGGTGCAACTCCGCTCTTTAATGTGATTGAAGTAGACAATGCCAATAACCAAGATATTCAAAATTGGACAGATGCACTCGCGCAAGCTGCTCAATTGGAATTAGCAACACTATCTATTGATAAAGTCTTTGATCAATGGAAACTGCAAAAACGCACACTGCTCAATCCAAACAGTTTGGGTCAACCTGCTTATAATTTAGAGCTTGAGTCTGATCACGACGCGATCTGGCAAGCTGGAGATATTGCAGAAATTCAACCCGGCAATAGCATTGAACGTATTCAAGCATTTTTACAACAACACAACTTAGATGAGGCTTTAGTTCTTACAGCTACAGGCCAAACCTTAGTTGAAAGCCTGTGGAATAAAAATTTAAATAGTGAGATTCAGCCATTTAATACAGCTGAAGAACTCGTTGAGCAGCTTGAAAATTTACCTACTCGTGAATATTCGATTGCTAGTATTCCGACTCAAGGCATGATGCGATTGGTGGTACGTCAACAACGTGATGAACAGCAGCAACTCGGCTTAGGCTCAGGCTGGTTAACACATCATGTTGCGGTTGGTGCTCAGGTACAACTTCGTATTCGAACCAATGAATCATTCCATTTAATTGATGATAATCGACCGATTATCTGTATCGGTAACGGGACAGGGATCGCAGGGCTAATGAGCTTGATTTCAGCTCGCGTACGCTTGGACTACACTGACACCTGGCTCATCTTCGGTGAACGCCAACGCGAACATGATTTCTTTTATAAAGAAACAATCGAAGCTTGGCAAAATACAGCGATGTTAAAGCGTATTGATCTTGCGTTCTCTCGAGACCAACCAGAAAAAGTCTATGTACACCATATTCTGCGTCAAAATGCGGATGAAGTCGTTAAATGGATTCATCAAGGTGCTGTCATCTATGTGTGCGGCAGTATCAATGGTATGGCAAGCGATGTTGATCTAGCCTTAATTGAAATCTTAGGTGAAACTACTGTAGATGAATTAAGACAAGCTGGTCGCTACCGTAGAGACGTTTACTAACACGGTTATTATGATCAGAACCGAGCACGATTTTTATTTAATCTGCTCGGTTTTTTTATGCGCTATACTTTTTCTCATTTCCCACTAGTGATGATCCAATGTATATAAGGATTTTAAAATTTTTCGCTTGGTTAATAGCATTGATACTATTAATCGATGGAATCATTTTAATGAGTCAAAATAAAATTCATTTGGGTACTGTACTTCCAGCCTTTATTGGCATAGTGATCATTTTATGTCTGTTTTTTAATAAGAAAATCCAACACTACCGTTTGAATCATTCTAACTTTAACTTGTTTTGGAAAATGGGATGGACAATTTTTTCCATCTGGTTAATCAGCTTGACTATTTTTTTTAATTTTTTAGCTAAAAAAAATCATTCCCCCATCATGAATACACCACCTGATGCGATTATTATTTTGGGTAGTGGTTTAATCAATAACCAACCCTCCCCAACGCTTCAGGCTCGATTAGACCAAGGTGCAACGATCGCCGCTCAATATCCCAGTAGTTCTGTTATTGTGACTGGCGGTTTGGGATTTGATCAGAAAATTACTGAAGCTGCAGTGATGAAAGCATATTTGATCAACAAATATCGTATTCACCCACAGCGTATAGTTGAAGAAAGTCAAAGCACCAGCACCGAACTCAATTTAAAAAACAGTGTTCCGCTGCTAAACAGAATAGATTTAAACCAAAATAGTCATATTGTAGTTGTGACTAGTGATTTTCATACACCACGTGCTGCAGCCATTGCCCGATTTCAAGGTTATACCCATATCACATCAGTCAGTGCTGAAACTCCTTTAGCCACACGATATAACGCATGGCTTAGAGAATATTTTGCTTATATTAGTGGCTGGATCTTAAGAGAATACTAAATTTTTTATTTATCATGTATTCGGATTTTTCGAGGCGAAGGAACCCCTTCTTTATTTAATTTTTCAGGTTGATCAATCGATAACTGGTATAGATAAGCTTTTAGGTCAATTAGAAATTGTCGCCCCGATACCAAAACATTTTGACCTTCTGGCATCAAGTTAAGTGACAAATGAGTATTGTGTTGTCGAATATAAGGAACAACTTGTTCAATAAATGGTATCAGTTGGATTTCCTCCACATGATATTTTTCCCACTTATCACGAACCAATAATTGTGCCATTCCTCTACTTTGCCAAACAGCAAGCGTGCGCTGACCAGATGGAGTGGAGCACAATGCCCAACCATCATTATATAAACTATAAACTTTAGCCTGAGCGACAATTGTTTCCATAAATTGTTGGTATTGTTCTTTTGGAGAGACAACTGTAGAGGCAATAGAGGTACTTGAAGGCTTACGCTGGTATGGATTTCTCATAATTCTATTATAAACATGAATTCATCATATTTTATATAAATTATAGAAACTTAAAAGACTTTTCATAGAAAGAATATGGTGGGCGCTGACGGGATCGAACCGCCGACATTCTGCTTGTAAGGCAGACGCTCTACCAACTGAGCTAAGCGCCCTTGAGGAATAAAAATAGCACCGCTATTTTTAAGATGCAAGAAAGAAATCTTGCTGATTTAAACCATTATATCTAGACAAGGGATCTAGAAAATGGCGCAGCGGACGGGACTCGAACCCGCGACCCTCGGCGTGACAGGCCGATATTCTAACCAACTGAACTACCGCTGCAACGGCAACTGCTTACGCAATTAGGGTCATATAAGCTTTTCAGCATGAATATGGTGGGCGCTGACGGGATCGAACCGCCGACATTCTGCTTGTAAGGCAGACGCTCTACCAACTGAGCTAAGCGCCCTTATTAGGCTTTGATTTTTAGGATGGCGCAGCGGACGGGACTCGAACCCGCGACCCTCGGCGTGACAGGCCGATATTCTAACCAACTGAACTACCGCTGCATCACAAAAAATCTGGTGGGCGCTGACGGGATCGAACCGCCGACATTCTGCTTGTAAGGCAGACGCTCTACCAACTGAGCTAAGCGCCCTTAATAAGGTCATTACATAAAGTGGCGCAGCGGACGGGACTCGAACCCGCGACCCTCGGCGTGACAGGCCGATATTCTAACCAACTGAACTACCGCTGCACTTATGTAATATCTCTATTAAAGTACAAACAATCTATTAAGCTTAAAGTGGCGCAGCGGACGGGACTCGAACCCGCGACCCTCGGCGTGACAGGCCGATATTCTAACCAACTGAACTACCGCTGCACTAAAACTTAACGTAAAGGCTTGGTGGGCGCTGACGGGATCGAACCGCCGACATTCTGCTTGTAAGGCAGACGCTCTACCAACTGAGCTAAGCGCCCTTTACGACTTCATCGTTTGTGTGGTGCATTATAGAGAATCCTCAGATACTGTCAAACGCTTTTCTACAGGTTTCTCAGTTTTTCAGTTTGAATGATTAAAAAATAGATCATTTCTCTTAAAAAATCGCTTTTTTGTCTATTATTTGCCTGATTAGAGATATGTTTTTATTTTTATTCAAAGTTTTTATCACAAAACATTTTACGATTCTGATTTAAATTTGATCCAATTCGATCTCTTGTTCTGAAATATAGACTAAAGCGCCTTCGTCAAATGTATCAAATAGCTCAATGACATCTGCACTGTGCATTCGAATACATCCATGTGATTTAGGAAGACCTAAAGGTTCTGACTCTGGCGTACCATGAATATAGATATATCGATTATAGGTATCACAACCCTCCCCTTGATTAAAACCAGGTTCTAAACCTGCTAACCAAAGAATTCGCGTTAGAATCCAGTCACGTTCTGGAAATTGCTTGCCAAGTTCCACATCATAGATCTCCCCAGTCCAAATACGTGCTTTAAAAACAGCATTGATTGGGTGGTCATCGCCAATTTTTTGTTCAATGCGATGCCATCCTCTTGGGGTTTTACCTGAATTTTCCTGTTCACCTATACCGTTCAATCCAGTAGACACCAAATAGCTTTTTTTCATACGTGGGACATATAGAACTTGTTTCGCCATATCAATCAGGATATCCGCCTGACTTAGGGTATAACTTTCAAGATTTGGGTTCATACAAAACTCAGCGTTAAATTATTTTTAATCATTTATTTAAACAATATTTTTTGATTCAGGTCTTAACCACAACCAAATCGCGACAATTAGCATAGTGAGATTCGTAAAAATTTTTACTAAATCAGGAGCATTGGTATAAAGCATAAGAATACCGCTGATCAACATCATCATCGAGGCGAGCCATTTTGCTTTGCGTGGAACCGTGCCATGCTCACGCCAATTTCGCAGTGTTGGTCCATATTTAGGATGATTGAGTAGCCAATCATCAACCTGTGGCCAACCTTTTGAAGCAGCCCATGCGGCAAGAATTAAAAAGACTGTGGTTGGCAATCCTGGCAATAGCGCACCAATAAAACCTAGAGTCATAAAAATAATGACCAAGCTCCGCCAAAACACGATTTTCATACCGCAACTCATTCAGTTGAATCTCACTAGTATATATGCTTTTGTGGTAGTGTCTGATTGTAAATTTATTTTCAGTTTTGAATTCTGGTTGGAGTAACGGTGCAATCTGATTTTTATGAGCCATGGCAGAACTTTCATCATGCAATTGTACGTCAACTGGCTTTTGTCATCGCAAGTCCTAATATTATTCGTTTTGCGCCTAAAGAATTAACGATCGTTCATCCTTTTGAAATGCACCATGAACTATTTTGGCAAACTCAGTACGAAAAATATATCTCCAGACTTCATGATCTAGATCAAAACCCACAAGAACTGATTGATTTTATTCAGCAACTTAAAAGTACGCGTCTAGGTTTGCGCTTTGAATATTTAATGTGGTTCTGGCTACAAGATGATCAACGCGATCAAGCTGATTTTTCGCTGTTAGATCACAGTGTTCAAATCATTGACGGCCGCCATACTTTGGGTGAAATTGACTTTGTGATATTAAATCATCACACCCAAGAAATTGAACAATGGGAAGTTGCACTGAAATTTTATTTAGCAGAACAAGACTTTCAACTTCAACATTGGTACGGATTAAATCGAAGTGACACCCTATTTAGAAAGCTCAATCATTTTACGCAAAAACAATTTCAGTTTACTCAAGCCAATACTTATAAAATTGATCGAAAAATTGCGGTGATGAAAGGTCAACTCTACTTTCCGTATCATACCGAACTTCAAACCTTACCCAACTGGGTCAGCCCACATCGTCGTATGGGCACATGGGGACATCAATTTCGATCATCTTTTTATCGACTGGAAAGACAGGAATGGATTTGTCCGAATGCGAGTCAGACTTCAAATGAAGCACATTGGTGGAGCAATGGGCTTTATCACAATGTACAGACAAATCAGTTTTATATGTACCGTCAACCAGCATTAAAGCTTCCTTACGTGTAGTTCGTGTAATAAAAAAATGTATCGAATACAATTAATAACATTCTGATAATAAAACTCTCATATTCTTCTAAATGATTAATTTTTATTCTGATTAAGCATCAAAATAATTTACAATCATTGGAGATAATGATGAAAAAAGTATTAGCCGCTTCATTCGTAGTTGCATTTGTATTAACTGGTTGTAATACATTCAAAGGTTTTGGACAAGACGTTTCAAAAGCTGGGGAAACTGTAACAAATACTGCTGAAAAAACTTCAAACGAAATTCGTAACAACTAATTCGAAGTTGAAGCTAAAAGCCCTATTTTTTAATAGGGCTTTTTTTATTTAAATTTGATTCCCTTGAATGATTAATATTTTGCATCAAATTCAACATACTTTATGATAGTTCGACTTTGACCAATTCGATTTCTTTCCATGACCCAATCTGCAACACTCGATTTAAGCTTACAATTACTTCGCCAACCTTCAGTGACTCCAGTCGATCATAACTGTCAAAATATTATGGCTGATCGATTATCAAAGATTGGTT
The DNA here is from genome assembly GCF_056779895.1 of Acinetobacter sp. ANC_7553. Classification (NCBI taxonomy): domain Bacteria; kingdom Pseudomonadati; phylum Pseudomonadota; class Gammaproteobacteria; order Moraxellales; family Moraxellaceae; genus Acinetobacter; species Acinetobacter sp. ANC_7553. Next base: position 86,615 of record NZ_JBWYIV010000009.1, read on the forward strand.
TTAACATTGAAAATATGCGTTTTGAAGATGTAGATAACTTATGGGCTCGTCGCGGGACTGAATCACCTGTGTTTTGTTTTGCGGGTCATACTGATGTTGTTCCTACAGGCAATCTAGAAGCGTGGAACTCCGATCCATTCGCCCCAGAAATTAGAGATGGAAAGTTATACGGGCGTGGCAGTGCAGATATGAAAACGGCGTTGGCAGCCATGGTAATTGCCTCTGAACGTTTCGTTGCTAAGCATCCAGACCACAAAGGTTCGATTGCTTTTTTGATCACTTCAGATGAAGAAGGTCCATCTATCAATGGAACAGTGAAAGTTGTAGAAACTTTAGAAGCACGCCAAGAAAAAATGACATGGTGTTTAGTTGGTGAACCGTCAAGTACGAATACTTTAGGTGACATTGTTAAAAATGGCCGTCGTGGGTCTCTCAATGCCAATTTAACAGTGAAAGGTAAGCAAGGGCATGTGGCCTATCCACATTTGGCAATTAACCCAATTCATACAGCCTCAAAAGCAATTGCTGAATTATGTGAGACAGAATGGGATCAAGGCAATGAGTATTTCCCTGCAACGTCTTTCCAAATCTCGAATATTTCTGCTGGAACGGGTGCAACCAATGTTGTGCCTGGCACGATGAACTTATTATTTAACTTCCGTTATTCTACAGAAGTTACTGCTGATGAATTAAAAGCACGTACACATGAAATTTTAGATCGCCACGGCGTTGAGTATGATATCGAGTGGACACTATCAGGTTTACCATTCCTTACACCTGTTGGTGAGCTCGTCAATGCTGCCAAAAAAGCGATTTTGGATGTGACTGGTACGACAACAGAATTATCAACCAGTGGTGGTACATCAGATGGCCGCTTTATCGCACCAACTGGAGCTCAGGTACTCGAACTGGGAGTGCTTAATGCCACAATCCATCAAATTAATGAACATGTTGAAATCGCACATTTGGAACCTTTAGCTGAAATTTATGAAAAAATCTTAATTGAGTTATTGGCATAACGCTAAAATTTAAGAGTAATGAAATATAAAAAAGGATGCGAATGCATCCTTTTTTTTAATTCGCTTAAAATACTTCAATCATGTTTTAAAAGCTGATTGATCTGCTCAATCAACACTGCTTCTTGGAAAGGTTTACCCATATAAGCCGATACACCAAGTTCAAGAGCATGTTGTTTATGCTTATCCCCCACTCGTGAAGTGATCATAACCACAGGTAAGTTCTGCAAATGTGGTTGATTTCTCAGCCATTGCATCACTTCAAAACCATCCATTCTTGGCATTTCAACATCAATTAACATTAAGGCAGGTGTTGAGTGCTGTAAATGTTCAAGTGCTTCAATACCATCTATAGCTGTAACAATCTGGTAACCATGGCGCTCCAGTAGTTTAGATGTCACTTTTCGAACTGTGACCGAATCATCAACCACTAAAATCGTAGGTGCTTCATTGTCATGCTCTAAATTAGAGGGCTTCGACTCTAGATGTATAGACCAATCCTGCTGAGTGAGATATTGAACCACACGATTTACATTTAAAATTGGGCAAATTTCTCCACTGCCCATAATGGTTACACCGCTGAGATAATCAATTTGATGGATCAGCCTCCCAGTCTGTTTCACAATAATTTGTGAATTAGTTCCTAAGACTTCATCAACGAATAAAGCCACAGGTTGAGACTGGTGCATATTTACCAAAATCACTGGAACTTTTTGGGTTTCTGAATATGGTGAGTTTCTGTTTATATGTTGATTTAACAATACGAAGTCAGCCAAATCGTTTAATTGATAACTTGCTTCATGCACTCTCAACAACTGACCCTGTTGTTTCGCGTGATTTAAATCATGTCTATCGATCATTTCAACACGTTGTATTTGATGTAACGGTAAGGCAAAGAATTGATCTGCAACTTTTACCATCAACGCTTCAGTAATAATTGAAGATTTAGGAATTCTGATTTCAAAACAAGTTCCTAGTCCTCTTTCCGAAGTAACATGAACATGCCCACCCAGTGCCTGTATTTCACTTTTTACGACATCTAAACCGACACCACGTCCTGAAACCGTTGTTAATTTTGCAGCAGTGGTAAAGCCTGGTCTAAAAATCAATTGTAATAGTTCAGTTTCAGAATATTCCCGTTCAGTATTGAGCCAACCAAATTCAACAGCTTTTTGCTTAATCTCTTGTGGATCAATTCCTCGACCATCATCCTTGATCAAAATACTCAGCTCATTGTGATGATTCACCAGTGTCAGTTGCATGACTGCTTGTTCAGGTTTATTTAATTTCAACCGCTGTTCTGCTGACTCAATTCCGTGATCAATCGCATTACGCAGAATATGCTCAAGTGAGGTGATCAACTTTTCAAGAATACTACGATCTAATTCGATGTCTGCATGTTCAATCTGTAACTGAACAGATTTATTCAGATTCATCGAAAGTTGCTTGCATAAGCGTTCAAGACGCATTTGTATCGTCTTGAATGGCACGACACGAGTACGCATCAACGAGTGTTGGATGTTGTTTTGTATTCTTGCCTGCTGAATCAATATACTTTCTGCAGACTGAAGCTTTTCGTGCAGAGTGTTTCTGATATCTAACAAGTCTGATGTTGACTCTGATATAGATTTAGAGAGTTGATTGAGTGATGAATATTGATCCATTTCTAAGGGATCAAACCCATGCTCGGCGGAATTATGTAATCTACGTTGTAATAAAATTTGGGATTCTAATTCCCCCTCCATCCGTCTCAATTGTGAAGTAAGGCGCTGAATGGTTTGATCCATTTCTACCAAATTTGACCGATATGATTTTAACTCTACTTCAACTTGCGAACGTTGAATCAAATCCTCCCCAATCAAATTAAGAGTTGCTTCAATTACAGCAGTAGAGACTGAAAGTGTCTCGTTCGCTACGGCAGATTGCACAAACTTTTGCAAATTGCCACTCATTGGGGGCGGTAAAGCACTCTCCTTAGCGTTAGATGGTTCATTCTGATGTGAGTTTTGCTGAATGGAAGAAGAGTCAAACTTTGATGAATTATTATGCGTAGTGACTAAATCACTTAAATTGTTTTCAAGGTCCGCTGATAAAGTTGAATGAATATTAAAATCTGAAGACATGTGGTGAGTGATATCATTTTGCATCGAATGTACTAAGTTCAGCTTCGAGTCACCACCCTTAAGATTGAAATGTCCAAGCTCAATTAAACCCTGAATAAGCCTTGATGCCTGCTCTATCGGATAATCAAGAGACTCAGTTTTAATGATATTGACACGCCGTACCAAATCCTGCTGTAAGGCTTTAATCAAAATAATGAAACTTTTTATATCAATTTGTTGCTCTGAAATGAGTTGAAGATATACAGATTCAAGCTCATGGATTAGATTTGCAAAGTAATCTGCTTGCAACATGTATGCACCACCTTTCAACGTGTGCAGTTGCCGCATAATTTTTTGGATACACGTAGCATCTTCTTGATACTCTAACCATGTATTGAACAAGTCTTCGATTTGAGACAAGATTTCTTCCGCTTCCTCGACAAAAAAACCACTTACTTCGCGATCTAAGCCCTGTTTTGCTTTCGCTGAATCTTTGAGTGCGTAATCTATATTGAGTAATGTCAGAATTGTTTCATCTAAGGATCGAGCAGATACTTCGCTTTCCTGTTCTATATTGGAAATGCAATTCGATTGATTGGAAAAGCTGAAGTATTCATGATTAAGTTGTTTTAAATCACCTAATAGCTGCTGAGAAGCTACATTATTTTGAGCCAATTGACCTATAGCAAGTTCATCAAATATTTCTAAGAGTTTTTCATGCCCTTGTTGTAAAACTCGGTGGACATTTGAGTAGGCAATTGAATTCGGTTCTCTTGCAATGTTGAAGTGAATTGAACTCAAAATTTCTGAAATTTTTTGAAGGAGATCAAAATCAACTTTAATGGCAAATTTAGCAATTGAACTGAGTTGTTGACTCAGTAAGGTCGAACGTTCAGTAGTACGTGTAGAGCTAACGAGGTTAGAAATACCATCTTGTACAAAGGTATCGATAAGGAAAACATCTTCTACACCCAAATCTACAATTTTCTTGAGTAACTCTTGCGGATCAAGATTTGGATCGTTCTGTGTAATCTGTTCTGAGAAGTCTCTCAATGCGATTAAAAATGTATGCTCTAATGCCTGAAACTGTTGTTGTCTCGTTACGTTGTCACCTGTTGTTTGCAAGCTTTCTAAGTAATACTGGATTAAATCAATATACTGCGTTGTGAGCGCTTGCAATTCTTTATTGTTGGTATCAAAAGATGGATTACGTTGTATTATTTTTTCGAATGACTGACTCAATACTTCAATTTTCTCAAGTCCAACAATTGCAGAACTCCCCCTGAGAGAATGGACAACACGTGCAAGCGTATCCACCTGAAATTGTTGATTGGATTTATCCAACATATCTTGCAGGGATTTCAATTGTTCTGAAGCTTCAGCATAAAAACTTTGCAGAACCTCGTTATCCCATATTTGAGTATTCTCAATTGTGGCTGTTGCTGAGAGTGAATTTGAGTCACTCAAACAATGACATTCAATCCTGAAATCTAGATCTAGCTGTGTGAGATGAGCGTTGATCGCCAACAAAGGATGCAATGATTGATCTATGGTATTTGAATGTTCTAATTGCCGACCTAAAAGCAATAGAGGTTTAACATCTAATTGAATCGCTTGTTTCACTGTTAAACTAGGCACAATAATGTAGCGATATATACGAGAGATCAGCTCAACATACTCAAGGACCATTTGACTCCATGAAAGTTGCTGATCAAGCCTAATATTTAATATTGTCTCAACAGTCCATGCAAGCTCAGAAACTGAGTTGAATCCAAGCATTCGACCTGAACCCTTTAAGGTATGAAAATTACGGCGCAAAGCTTGCCAAATATTTACCTGTTCTAAATCATTCGATAAGACTTGAAAATTTTCTGATATTTCTAGAAGTAATTCCTTAAGCTCTTCAGCAAAGGTCGTAAGGAGCTCCTCATCTTCAAAATTTAATTCATCCTGAGGAAGCTGCATATCTATATATGCACGATGGAGTGCTTCTGAAAGATATAATTGTATTTTATTAGGATTATTATTTTTCATGGCTCAATCACTCAGGTAATTTGAAGTTTGCAACTGATTTCCTTAAAGAATCAGCCATTTGAGTTAGTTCTGCTATCGATTGAGCAGTATCTAAGGTTGAAGCATGATTTTCTCGTGTGACATCTTGCACAAGCGACATTGTTTTCGCAATTTGACCCGCAGCAGCTGACTGAACTTTTGAGGATGCTGAAATATTCGCAATGAGTTGAGCCAACTGTTTTGAAATCAACTGAATATCTGCAAGTGCTGCTCCTGCATCTTGAGCAAGTCCAGTCCCCTTAACCACCTCAGAAGTTGTTTGCTCCATAGAGCGAACGGCCTCATGTGTATCTAATTGAATATTTTTTACCAATATCTCAATATGTTTGGTCGCAGCAGTTGAACGTTCAGCTAAACGCTGCACCTCATCAGCAACACTAGCAAAACCTCGTCCAGCATCGCCTGCCATTGCGGCTTGAATGGCTGCATTTAAAGCCAACAGATGCGTTTGCCCTGCAATGTCTTCAATGGTTGCAACAAAGTTTCCAATCTCTTGAGTAGATTCACCCAGCCTTTTAATTTTTTTAGATGTTTCTTGAATCTGGCCTCGTATTTGATCCATTCCATCTATTGATCGTTCAACCACTTCCCCACCCTTCACTGCGATAAGTACAGCGCGCTGAGCAACTTTTGCAGATTGCGCTGCATTTTCAGAAACGTGATCAATTGAGTCCGCCATGTCATGAATGGCGAGCGATGTATTTTGGATTTCACGAGCTTGCAGCTCTGAAGATTGAGCCAATTGTGAACTCATGTGCTGAGTTTGATGAATATATTGGGTAACTTGTTGGGCAGCCTGATTAATTCTCATCACCAAATCACGCAAATGATCTATCGCTACATTAATTGAATCCGCGATTGTCCCCGTAAAATCTGCAGAAACCGCAGCATATTTGGTCAAATCGCCTTCAGCTAAATCTCCAATTTCATCTAAAAGCCGATAAATCGCGGTTTGATTCTTCTTATCTTTATCCACCAGTTCCATTAAACGCAGACGATCTTCTTGGCTTCTCAAAATAAAAAGTTTAATTACAGCAAAGGTGAAGCTCGATAAACTAATCAACAATAAAAGTGACAGTAAAATCAGTAACCACGTAGAACCTGTGCGAATTTCATTGAGGGCTACTTGAATTTTTTGTAACTGAGACTCCGTGATATTGCTTTGAGACTCTAACCATAGTCGATCTACTTCATTTAAAGCCGGACTATAAAAATAAACTGATTTTACATTTTCAAGTTGTGAACTAAAAATAAGCTGAGAGTTTTTGAGAATCTGTAATGTGTAATCTGTAGGATTATCCTCAAACTGTTGAGTCTGAATAATCATCATTTGATTGAGATATTTCAGTTCCCCCACCCCACGACTTTGCTCCACTGTACGTGGGAGATTAAACATAAGAAACAATAAAATCAGAAAAGCACAAACGAGGCTAATAATAGCCATGATTAAATAAGACTTCGTTTGGGCAGATTGCCCAAACAGCTCTGAAAACTGTTCAAGTTTTAACTTAAGTGAAGCTTTCCATCCCTGTGTGTTGGAATCTGAATCATTCACATTCCGACTGGTCTTTTTTAACCGTAAACTCACTCAGCTCCCCCAAAAAACTATTGCTGACTAGACATTAAATTGAATTAGATGTGAACATATGCTTTAGGCGATCATGCTCATATAGCAGACTCATCATCAGCACAGCTACAGGTGTTGAATGATCGAGAAAATAACCTTGGCAAAATAATCTATATGGTTCTGCGATCAAATCCGAACCGGCGCTATAGGTATTATTCTTATAATGTTTTACACCGAGGACTTCATCCACAAGTAATCCAACACAGTCTTGCCCCACGTTAAAACATAAAATTTTAACATTAGCGTGTAGTTGTGTGGTTTTACCCAAAGCAAATTGCTTTAGATCTAATACGGTCAGTACTCGACCTCGCAAATTCGCCAAACCTAAATACCACGGCGGCGTAAGTGGTAAAGAAGTAATGCTCAGTAAAGGGCTAACCTCCGCAATATCACCAAGTGGGGTAATAAATTGCTGCTGCTCAACTTTAAAACATACACCAGACCAGAGGTCCTGATTTTGCACATCACGGTACTCATTTACTTGAGCCGAATTAGCATTACTGGCTTGCGTTAACCAGTGTTGTTGATCACTTTCATCTTGAGTGATCATGCTGTGCCTGTATTTAAATATTGCTGAATGACATCAAGTAATCTTGATTCATCTACAGGTTTGATCAGGTAGTCGACCGCGCCTTGTCTTTTGCCCCAAATTCGATCCGTATCCTGATCTTTGGTACTGACAATGACAACTGGAATATGCTTCGTTACATCAGCTCTTGCAATTTGCCGAGTTGCTTGAAATCCATTCACACCAGGCATCACCACATCCATAAGTACAAGATCTGGTTGCTCTGCTTGCGCCAAGGTAACACCATCTGCACCATTGGTTGCTTCTAGCACTTCATAGCCATTTTTGGACAGAATTTCTTTAAATCTAAACATTTCTGTTGGAGAGTCATCTACCACTAAGATACGTGTCATATTTTGTTTTCCCAGTACTTAACGTGAAGCGACAAGTTTACGAATCGCATTCAATAGCTCATCTTTACTGAATGGTTTCGTGAGGTATTCATCAGATCCAACAACTCGTCCTTTTGCCTGATCAAACATACCATCTTTACTGGATAACATGACCACTGGAATATGTTGGAAATTTTGTGAGTTTTTTAACAATGCGCACGTTTGATACCCATCTAAACGCGGCATCATAATATCTACAAAAATAATATCAGGTCGAGTTTCAGCAATTTTAGATAATGCTTCAAATCCATCTACTGCAGTTACAACGTCATATCCTTCACGCTGTAATAAAGTTTCTGCGGTCCGACGAATCGTTTTTGAATCATCAATGACCATCACTTTAATATTTTGCAGATTATCATCCATTGAATGATCCTTCCTGAGATGAGATTTAAAGAAAAATGAAACGCTTAATTTAGAGAATAACCATTATTTTCTAACATAACATTACATTGATTTTCAATGCAGTTGAGTACTCGCGGAGAGATTGTGTCACAAAGCTTCATAGAATTTAAGGGTGAATCAGATTAAGCGTAAATTATTTAACGGTTTATATTTATAAATTTACCAGAACCACATAAAATGCTTGTTATTAAAAGCAAAAATTAAAAAATTGAATTGATATCACGGGGGCCAATTCCAATGTTTAATCTTTCGCACAAATCAAGAATTGGGTTAAAGCATCTTCATCATAAAACATTCTTAGTGATCATGATGACATTTGGTTTATGTATCAGTGAAGCAATTGCTAATACCACAGTGACCAAACCGTCTTGGTATCGTTATTATGATAAAAATGGCGTAGCTAATATTAGTAGTTCGGTAACACCAGAGCATATTCGTCACGGTTATGAAGCACTTGACCGTAATATGCAAGTGATTAAAAAAAATCGACCTTATGATGCCGATAAAGAACAGCAACAAAGTGCTGTACGTACGCAACAAGCCAAACAACATGAACAAGATCTACGCTTAAAACGCGCTTATGGTTCTAGTAAAGTGGCTGCGAACAAACGTGATGATATGTTGAAAAACATCAACAAACAAATCACCTTTCAAAAACAACAGTACCAACAACTGGAGCAAGATCGAATATTGTTTAAAAAGCAGGAACAGACCTATATCAAGAAAGGGAACCCTGTCCCTAAAAACTTACAAGATCGAATCACTTATAATGCACAGAATATGAGTAATATCCAAAAAAATATTGAATCTTTACAAACAAACTATCGAAATACTCAGTCACAATACGACAATATTATCAAGCGCTTAAAAACTCTTGAATAAAGAAGAGTTTGTCTGAATGGAAAGGAATTATCACATGCCGAATGCGACTCGACACAGCAGTCAGTTTAAGAAATATCTCGTATTAGGAACGCTGTGTACGAGTTGTCTTTTAGCCGCTTGTCAAAAAAATGACGAAAGTGTACAGCCAACCTCATCTACCCCTCAAAAAATTGAATTAATACAACAGGACTTAGTCAAAGTTGAAAATGGGGTCTCAAATCTGAGATTTGCTTTCACAGGCACCATACGCGCTGTGAATCAAAGTACAATTCAAGCGCAAGTGACTGCCACTGCTAGTCAAGTCTCTGTACAAGTCGGTGAAAGGGTGAGTAAAGGACAAGTCTTGGTACGTTTAAATAATCAAGATAATGCAGCCCGACTCGCACAAGCTCGCGCTAATCTTGCTTCTGCACAAGCGCAGGCACAACAAGCTGCAAATATGGTCACTCGAAAAAAACGACTTTATGATCAAGGATTTATTTCTAAGGTTGAATATGAACAAAGTCAAGTGGAGCATAAAGCTCAACTCGAAACTGTACGAGCTCAGCAAGCAAATGTGGATATCGCACTGAAAGCCGATGCTGATGGATTAATTCGTAGCCCCATTTCTGGCGTAATTACCAAACGTCAAGTCGAACCTGGTCAAACCGTTTCAATGGGTCAAACATTATTTGAAATCGTAGATCCACAAAAATTGGAGATTCAAGCAAAACTCCCTGTCGAATCTCAACATGCGCTCAACATTGGAAACAACATTGAATATAAAATTCAAGGGGCTACCCAAAATTATACTGCCAAGTTAACACGCATTTCCCCAATGGCCGATCAAATCAGTCGTCAGGTTGAGTTTTTTGCTCAACCGAATGAATCAATCAATTCACTGAGTATTGGTGCTTTTGTCGAAGGTTTCATCTTAGATACAAAGCAGATTCAAGGACAAAAAGTTCCGCTTGATACTATTCAAGATGCAGATGGCAAACCTTATTTGTGGATCATCCGTGATCAGAAAATTCAGAAAGCCAATATTCAAATTTTGGATCGACAACCCAACGAGAATATTGCAATGATCAGTGGTCTTCAGCCAACGGATTACATCAGTAGAATTAAGTTTATCAATGATGACTTAAATAAAACAGTCTCAATTGCTTCAAAGTAAGACAGGATCTGAACTATGTGGTTAACTCGAATCAGTGTGAAATATCCTGTCTTTACGATCATGATGATGCTATGCCTGATGGTATTGGGCTTATCATCATGGCAACGAATGGGAGTTGAAGAATTCCCTGATGTCGATTTCCCATTTGTGGTCGTGTATACCACTTATCCAGGTGCTTCTCCTGAAACTGTTGAATCTGAAATTACCAAAAAGATGGAAGATCAGATCAATACGATCTCAGGTGTTAAACAAGTGATATCGCAGTCAAGTGAAGGACTCTCTACAATTATCACTGAGTTTAATTTGGATGTTCCTTCAACCGTTGCAGCTCAAGATATTCGAGACAAAATTGCGCCAGTGACAGCTGAATTTCGTGATGAAATTACTGATCCTATTGTTGAGCGCTATGATCCTTCCGCAGGTGCCATCATGTCGGTGGTATTTGAGTCTGAGAATATGTCACTCCGAGAGCTCAGCTCTTATTTAGATCAAAAAATTGTTCCTCAATTGAGAACTGTTCGTGGGGTAGGTACAGTTAACCTGCTAGGTGACTCGCAGCGTCAAATTCGTATTGAAGTTAATCCACAAAAATTACAAAGTCTTGGTGTTGGCGTTGATCAAGTCATTAACACACTAAAAGGCGAAAACATTGAAGTCCCTGGGGGCACACTCAAACAGTCAAATTCAGAGCTGGTTGTTGAAATTAAATCAAGAGTAATTCATCCCCAATCCTTTGGGGATCTCATCGTCGCGAGTAAAAATGGCACGCCAATCTACTTAAAACAAGTAGCTGAAATTTACGACAGCCAAGCTGAACTCGAGTCGAGTGCATTCATTAACGGTCAAAATGCTGTCGCGTTGGATATTCTCAGAAGCTCTGATTCAAATGTAATTGATGTTGTAGATGCGGCTTATAAAACACTAAACCGTATAGAACAACAACTCCCGCAAGGGACAACATTGAAAGTAGTTGTCGATACATCTCGAGGCATACGAGCAAGTATTGGTGATGTTGCCCGTACAATTATTGAAGGTGGTGTACTTGCGGTTGTCATCGTTCTACTGTTTTTAGGTTCATTTAGATCGACGATTATTACAGGCCTTACCCTGCCAATCGCCCTACTCGGCACATTAACGTTCATTTGGGCTTTTGGTTTTACCATCAATATGATGACTCTTCTTGCCCTGTCTTTAAGTATTGGTCTTCTTATTGATGATGCAATTGTGGTACGTGAAAATATTGTCCGCCATGCTGATATGGGGAAAGATCATGTGACTGCTGCTTTAGATGGAACCAAAGAAATTGGGCTGGCAGTTCTCGCAACCACTTTGACCATTGTTGCGGTGTTCTTACCAGTTGCATTCATGGGCGGTATTATCGGTCGTTTCTTCTACCAATTTGGCGTGACAGTAAGTACCGCTGTACTGATCTCAATGTTTGTCAGTTTTACGCTCGATCCAATGCTCTCAGCTCACTGGGCTGAACGTCATCATCCAAATAAAAAACCGAGCGCATTGAAACGCTTCTTCAATGGGATCTCAAATAAACTTGATTCATTAAATGAAGTGTACGAGAAGCTGCTAAAACTGGCACTAAGATTCCGCTTTCTAACAATTGTCGTTGCTGTTGCTTCACTGTTTGGCGCGCTCGCGCTATCGAAAATGGTGGGAACAGAGTTTGTACCTGTTCCAGATAAAGGTGAAATTCGGATCAAATTTGAAACGCCCGTAGATGCTTCACTCGAATACTCTCAGGCAAAGTTAAAACAAGTTGAATCTATTATTCGACAGCATCCAGAAGTTAAAGGAACGTACGGCGTTATTAATGGGGTGACTGATCGCGGGAAAAACCATGTAAGCATCCGAGTCAGTTTAAGTCCTCGTCAAGAGCGCTCTCAGACACTGACTGATTTAACCAATGAGTTTCGTGATCGACTACAAACAGTGGCGGGTATTACCCTCACCTCTATTGCTTCAGCAGATGAAACTGTGTCTGGTGGTCAAAAGCCTGTCATGATTTCCATCAAAGGACCTGAGCTAGATGAATTACAAAAAATTTCTGATCGTTTCATGGTGGAAATGGCAAAAATTGATGGTGTCGTCGATTTAGAAAGCTCGCTCAAAGAGCCTAAACCTACCCTTGAAGTGCATGTAAATCGTGTACTTGCAAACGATTTAGGATTATCAGTCAGCCAAATTGCCAATGTGATCCGCCCTCTCCTTGCTGGTGATGATGTAACGACGTGGAAAGACGAAAAAGGTGAAACCTATGATGTCAATTTGCGCCTCTCTGAAGATCAACGTACGCTTCCAAGTGACATCAATAATTTATATTTAAAATCGCAAAAAGTGGATGCGAATAATCAACCTATCTTGGTTCCGCTCTCAAGCGTAACAAGCACACAAGAAAGTTATGGTGCATCTCAAATCAACCGTCGTGATTTAGCACGTGAAGTCATGGTTGAAGCCAATACTTCAGGTCGACCTGCAGGTGATATTGGTCGAGATATTAAAGCATTGCAAGATAACTTCGAGATGCCTGCTGGCTATGGTTTTGAAACACAAGGTGCAAACGCAGATATGGAAGAATCGATTGGGTACGCTGTTACAGCCGTTACACTTTCTATTGTATTTATCTATATTGTTTTAGGCTCTCAATTCAATAGTTTTATTCATCCTGCGGCGATCATGGCCTCATTACCATTGTCATTGGTCGGAGTATTCCTTGCATTATTCTTATTTAACTCAACAATGAATTTATTCTCCATTATTGGCATCATCATGTTAATGGGATTAGTAACCAAGAATGCGATTCTCCTCATTGACTTTATTAAGAAAGCTATTGATCGCGGTGAGACACGTTTTGATGCCATTATTGCTGCAGGTAAAACACGACTTAGACCCATTCTGATGACCACGAGTGCGATGGTCATGGGTATGGTGCCATTGGCATTAGGCTTGGGTGAAGGAGGTGAACAAAGTGCTCCGATGGCGCATGCTGTCATTGGGGGCGTCATTACATCCACCCTGCTGACCTTAGTTGTGGTTCCCGTTATCTTTACTTACTTAGATGACTTTAAGAATTTTATGGTGCGTCAAACACGAAAATTCATGTCATAATGTAGAGAATTGTCATGAGGTGTCATTCAAAATGCTCACCTCATTTTTTATCGTATAATCTTATGCTTTAACGCTCATTATTAGGACAAATTCTATGCGCGCGAGTCGCTTTTTATTTGCAACGTTAAGAGAAACCCCAAGTGATGCTGAAGTAATCTCTCATCAGCTGATGCTTCGTGCAGGTATGATTCGTAAATTGGCTTCAGGATTATATTCTTGGTTGCCAATGGGCGTACGTGTGTTAAATAAAGTCGAAGCGATTGTTCGCGAAGAAATGGACCGTGCTGGTTCACTACAAGTATTGATGCCTGTGACCCAACCAGCAAGTTTATGGGAAGAATCTGGTCGCTATGTGCAATATGGTCCAGAACTTTTACGCTTTAATGACCGTCACAACAACCCTTTTGTTCTCGGTCCTACACATGAAGAAGTCATTACTGATTTAGCACGTAACGAACTCAAAAGTTATAAACAATTACCCGCTAATTTTTACCAAGTTCAAACTAAATTCCGTGATGAAGTGCGTCCTCGTTTTGGCGTTATGCGCTCTCGTGAATTCGTGATGAAAGATGCTTACTCATTCCATGCAGATCAAGCTTCATTACAAGAAACTTACGACACGATGTACGATGCCTATTGCCGTATTTTTACTCGTTTAGGTTTAGACTTCCGTCCAGTACAGGCGGATACAGGTTCAATTGGCGGTTCAGGTTCGCATGAATTCCATGTATTGGCATCAAGCGGTGAAGACGATATTGCATTCTCAACTGAATCAGATTATGCAGCCAATATTGAAATGGCTGAAGCGATTCTTGTAGGTGAACGTGCTACACCAACTCAAGAATTAAAAATTATTGAAACACCAAATCAAAAGACTATAGCTGATGTATCTGCTTTCTTAGGTACCGATGCAAAACAGTCTGTCAAAGCTTTGTTGGTACAAGGAGTCGCTGATGAAGGTAAAACTGCGCCTGTCGTGGCACTGTTCCTTCGTGGTGACCATGAGCTAAACGAAATCAAAGCTGAGAAACATCCGCTGATTGCATCACCACTTGCATTTGCAACTGAAGAACAACTGAGTGCTTTAGGCTTAACCGCTGGTTTTGTTGGCCCTCAAGGTTTAGTCGAAAAAGGGATTAATGTCATCGTTGACCGAGCAGCATCAGTTTTGTCTGATTTCGTTGCAGGTGCAAACGAAGCAGGCAAACATGCGACGGGTGTGAACTGGGAGCGTGATGCTCAATTCACTGAAGTTTATGATCTTCGCAATGTTGTTGAGGGAGATCCATCTCCAGATGGTAAAGGTGTACTTCAAATTAAACGTGGTATTGAAGTTGGTCATATTTTCCAATTAGGTCAAAAATACTCTGAAGCTTTGGGCTGCAAAGTATTAGGTAAGGATGGTAAACCATTCACTGTAACAATGGGTTGTTATGGTATTGGGGTGACTCGCGTAGTCGCGGCTGCCATTGAACAAAATTACGATGAAAAAGGAATTATTTGGCCTGCTGCTATCGCACCCTTCCATGTCGCAATCGTTCCGATGAATGCTCATAAATCTCCTCGTACTGTAGAGGCTGCTGAAGCACTTTATGCAGAACTTCAAGCTGCTGGTTATGACGTGCTTTTAGATGACCGTGATGAACGACCAGGCGTTAAATTCTCTGATATCGAAATTACAGGTATTCCGCACCGTATTGTTATCGGTGAAAAAGGTTTAGATGCTGGTACTTTTGAGTACAAAGGTCGTTCTGATACTGAATCAAGCAACCTGAGTAAAGAAGAAATACTCGCTAAAATCGCCCAATAATTTGAGCATAAAAAATCCCGCTATTCGCGGGATTTTTTATAGACCGTTGATATTCACTTTCAAATCTTTCACAGATGTACCAATAGCCCCAAAGCTCCCCATTGAGCCATTCGCTAAACCATTAAAGACCGTCGGACTACTCGCCCCCTCACGTCCCAACATCACCTTGTTGAGACCAACATTCATTTTACTAGATTGTCCTGTATTTCCGATGTAAATACCTGAAGGTGCAACACCTGCATGGAAACCAGATAATGAAAAACCATTGTTTTGATCAGTAGCTTTAGCCTGAAAATCGAATTTTGCAGAAGAATTACCAGATACGAATGCAATAGGACAGCCTGAGCCTGTGCCACAGATTGATTGAATTGCGCCTCCAAACTGGACCATGTAGCCTTGTGGCACATTGCCTAATTGAACATTGATTTGAGGACGTTGGGATTGATTTAATGTAATTTCAAAGTTTCGATCAGCACTGCCTATTTCTAAAATTTTAGCGACACCGGGCACCAACTGCTTCAGATCATTATAAATCGATTTAGTTTGTGTAGCACTAGACACCTGATTACTGCTTGCGATATAGAGTGCGAATGGACTCAATTTAAACCCCGTAATTTGCTCCGCAAAAGTGATACCTATATTGGCAAATGGCGTGCCATTGCCTCCGTCTGTATCAATTTTTGCATTGATTGTAGACGAACCAGGGGTATGACCTAAAAATTGAACCTGAATTGGATTACCAGTTGGACCTGCGACCACTAAGCCAGCAGCTTGTGAATAATTTTTTCCTAATATTGGATCTTTAATTCCATCTTGATCAATGATCGCAGCCTGTGTGAACTCGATCTTATCCATTCCAATACCAATGCTGACCCCATCTTGACCAGTAGTAGATGAAAGAGACTGATCATCCAATGGTTGCATAGCAAAACATGGGAGTCCCACCGCAGCGGTCAAAATAAGTAAACTGAATCGTTTTGTTTTTATCATATTCATGAGTTTATCCCTCAACTTTCCATATTTACTTATTAATTTCGAGGTGTAATGCGCAATTCACTATTCAAGCGACCGCCAGTAATAGCCAATTCGCCTAAACGAGCGCCAGCACCTACAGTTGGAGGATAGAAGTTGATGTCTCTTGCTCTAAAAACACCCGAAGTTGTCTTTTGAGGATTGAACATCAAGGCAGCATTCACACCAAATTGTCCCGCACCATTTTGATCTTTACTAACAACCAATGCATTATTAAATGCAATTTTACCTGTCAAACGGTCTAAACCAAGTGTTGAACCATTATGAGGATCGGTAATTTGGAAGGTGTTATTGTCACCTTTCAGCTCTAATTCACCTACAAAAGTTAAGCTCTGACCATCTTCAGCAGCATTATTTGGAATTAAAGAAAAATCAACATCACCACCAAGACGTGATTTCACCACAAACATCACATCATCAGCTAAAGCAAAATTGTTGTCTGGTGATGAACTTCGCGTAGCACATCCTGCTGCTCCACTATTTAATTTACAGGTTTTATAAATGGTACCTGGCAGATATCCCACAGCAACTTCTGTTGATAGAACAATCAACATATCGCGCAAGCTGACATTTACACTACCATTTTCTACGCCCATATTTCCTGTACCCTTCGCGTACAGATCAATATTACGTAAACCCATATAGTAATCTGTTGATGTTGCCGTATCTCCACTGCCTACCTTACCTCCATCAACCACTAAAATTGACGTGGTTTTATTACCTAGCGCTTGACCATTAGCTCGGTCTACCCCAGAGGTACTCATTGCAAAAGACAAACCAATTCTTGAGGTATTACCCGCTGTAGCAATCATGTTTTTAACAACATCGGAGCCTGCTAAAGTGTAATAAAAAGCTTGATCTGCACGAACTGATGTTCCATATAGAGCAAGATTGGCATTCAGATTATAAAAAGGCAGTGCCAAGCCCCACTCATTTTTAACATTTGTATTCGCAAACAAGTTAGCTGCTGGTGTTCCTGCACTATTGGTAAAACGTCCACGGCGGGAAATAGACTGAAATTCAGCACCACGAATCGCAGCAATCAAGCTGTATGGATTATCACCTGTTACTGCATTATGAATTTGGTGCTGATAATCAGTTGCTAAGGTTAAATAACTTCCATTACCAAAACGACTTTTTTGGAACACTTCGTTTTCAGGTAAGCGCAGTGTTTTTGTATCGGCTAAATTGAGATACACATTACCACTGTCAAAAGATGCTCGAGTATTTGGTCTTAACCCTGTTAAGTTACTAAACTCAAAACCATATGCATTTAGACCTGCCCCACCAATTTCTAAAGTCGTTGCTTGTCCATCACTTCCGAGCATTGAATCATTGTCTTTGGTAAAGTCAGCTTTCATACGGAACCCGATTCCAGAATCACCAATTACACTATTACTGGATGAAGCCGTTGGACTATTGGCATTTCCTAGAACACTTTCATTGCCTTTTGTACCACGAAATTGCAACGATGAATTGACCATTCGCCCGCTGGCACCTACACGGATGAGTCCTTTAGCTCCTTGAGGATTATTTGTATTGCTATTTAAAGCATATGGGTCATTTGAACTCACGTTCTTATTCAACATCACTTCGATATTTAGACCCGAGTTTGTTGTTTCACCCTCTGCACCTGACTTACCATTGCCATAGGTTCCTGTGTTAATAAATCCTGCTTTTTTTGAAGCCGAATTTGCAACACGGTTTAAATCCACATAACCCAAATTATCATTAGGCGTACTACTCATACCTGCAATGTTATCTGTCGAACCTGTACGTGTGTTCGACTGCATTCTCAATCCCTCAACCTCATCCACAAAAATAGCACCACGTGCTTTGAAGTTGAAGTTGAAGTTGTTTAAAACAAGTTGGTTGAGTTGATTTCGTGCATCAGTCTGCCCTAAATAGATATTGGCATTTTTAATCCCTAGTGCGATTTCGCTAAGGTTCTCTTTGCTGAATAAGCCGTGAATCGTTCTAAGCGATAAATCAGTATTGGAAGTGGTTTGTAAAGCCAATTGACCCATTGAAAAACTACAACGGCTTGAGCTCTCATTATCACAAATTCTGAGATTATTCATGGTCACTAAAGCAGGTGTCACACTGGCATTGAAGTCTAACCCTGCTTGGTTCGCATTGCTTCCAGCGTTAATTTTAATGTCTGCCCCTAGTGTTTGATTAGATACATTACTTTTTCGAATAAAGACATTATCTGCTGTTGCCTGCAATGTATTATTGGTTGCTCCACTACTGCCACGACCTGCTTGATCTTGCCAATAGACCTGATCCATGTTGGCTTCAGTCAATGTTGTCGAGATATGAACACCATCTTGACCATTTACATTTCGCAAAGCTTCGTCATGCATCACTTCTAAAGCCATAGCATGACCACTTGCAAGCAAGATACTCAGGCTTAATGCATTCATAACCAGCAATGAGCTGTGATTATATTTTTTATTGTTCATCACATTTCCTTATGCATCTTAAATTTCAACAACGCTGGTGACTGCCGTCACAACCAAACATCATGACTTTACCCTGAACAGCTAAATTACCATTCATTTTTAAACCCATAAAACCAGTTTCTCGCCCATGGTCATATGCAGAACGAGGAGCATTAGATGAATCATAACGTGTCACTTGCAGGTAACCATAGTCAGCAGGACTTGTTCCTACACCCTCAGTGGTGGCATTACTGGTAAATTTATCCTGACCAAAAGCCAAAGCATCAAAACCAAAATTACGAATTTGAATTGGCTTAGATGCATCAAAGCTCAGTTGCATCGCTGCTTTAAGCTGATCAGTACCAGAATCATTTTTATAGCTGAGATCTACACCATCCAAGCCAATCTTTTGAATATTTAGAGTGCCCTGAATCCCTTTAAAAACAAGCCATAATTTAAAACCATCTGTACTACTTGCTTGACCATCTTTGATATAGCGATTATTGACAGCAAGCGCGAGACGACAATATTCCACATCCTTACACAGTGCATCATCAAACACATAACGTTGAACATTATTCTCAGTCACTAACTTTTGGTTTAAAGAAAGTTTTAATGAGAGATCAGCTCCAGCTTGTCCTTCAACATTTTTTAAAGCTTCATCTGACATGGGCTCAAGTGCATAAGTCATTGATGCTATAACACTGAATAGGACAGCGACTAATGAATTTTTCATGAATGCTCTCCTATAATCCTTTTGTGGTGATTTTCATATGCTGAATAAGAACACCATCAATGACCGCAGAACCCATATTTTTAAAATTTGACGGTGGCAATGCAGCATTAGGCGTTTGGGGAATTGGATTGACTGCACCAAAACTTATACCTACTGCATCTGATCCTTTATAAGCACTTAAAGTATTATTCTCAGCGTTATAAGAAGTACTTCCAATAGTGATACTGCTATGTGTTGCATTCGTCCCTTGATAGCCATTCAAACCATTGTTACCACATTTATAAAAGTTACAGGTTGAGCCCGCATATTCTGTCGAGTTTGGATTGCTATAATCTGTGTATATTTTTTTATAAATTTCAGGTTTATTTGGAATACGCGTGAGTTCCAAACTAAAGTTTTTACCATCAGAGCCTAGAATCAAAGGCTGATAGAGTGAACCCAATACGATATTGGCATTCAAATTCTGAATAAAGATACCCTCATTGGCATCAAATACTGGTGCCAGAGTATTGTTGATGGCAGGGGTTTGTAAATTAGGAGTGTCTGATGTTTCACGCGTACTCAGTCTAAGAATATTGGCTGTTTTATTCCCCGTCGTCAGATTTTGACCATCCCCTGAGTTCAAACGCACAAGTCCAGCAACACCCAAGGTGTTGTTATAAAATGCACTCATGCCTGCTTGGTTACTTGCACCATTTAAAGTTTGAAAGATTTTTATATTACTTCCATTAATGGAAAAATTATTCCAAATGGCCTGTAAACGAAGTCGATTAGCACGATCCGCATTACTCGTTCCTGCTTTTTCACCCAATTGGTAAAGTAGTGGATCCCCTTCTTTACGAGAAGGATCAAGCACAAAAGCATCCGCCCACATGGCCATCTTCAATCTGTAAGCATCAAGACCATTAGCTGCATCCGTAGGACGAACTGTGTCCATTAATGGAGCTTCAAGCGTCAAGAATGGAACCTGACAGCTAGGATCATTACTTATACATGTTTTATTTAAATCAAAATTTGGAACCTGATTTTCAGTACCGACTCGAAGTAGCCATGGATTGGTTGCTGTTCCCCATGATCCTATACGTGCATCTTTATCTGTCGCAGCTAAGCGCGTATTGTGATTATTATCAGATTTAGATAATGCGAGACCATACACGAACAAATCAGCCTTACCCACGGAATGATCTTCTGACCCTACTGTTCCATTTTTATTGGTATCCAATGCCGCATCCGTTAAAGGCCCCACTGGAATGAGATGAATATATCCAGTATCTTTTTGGCGATTCATTAAATCTGCCGCAGTTGAATTTTCCCCTTGAAAAACAAAATAAGCATCTTGAGGAATCATGGCGACACCCTCACCAGTCGTCGCACTTAAATTTTCATCCGAAAGAGGCTGCAATGCGTAGAGCGAAACCGTAGTAAGCGTCATTAAACTTGCAAGTAAAGTCTGATTAAATATGTTCGTATAATTAAGTGCCATCTCGACCTTCCCGTATACGATGCCTTGCACCATATTTATATTTTTAATTGTTCAGAGAAGAATTCCATGCTTCTCTTTTAATATTAAGATTACATCACAGTTTATAGTATATAAATGAAGTGGAATTTGCAAAAAATTGCGATTGGGTTGGCATTTTTTCCGATAAATGAATAAATTCAATTTTTCAAATACTTATAAAAAAAGCAAACTCATTGAGTTTGCTTTTTGCATGAAGTCTTACAATTCAATACTTATGTTTTAGGTAAAGTTACACCTGTTTGACCTTGATATTTTCCACCACGATCTTTATAAGATGTTTCGCACACTTCATCAGACTCAAAAAACAACATTTGAGCAACACCTTCACCAGCATAAATACGTGCAGGTAAATTGGTTGTATTTGAAAATTCCAAGGTCACATGACCTTCCCACTCTGGCTCAAGTGGCGTCACGTTTACAATAATACCGCAACGTGCATAGGTTGATTTACCTAAACACACCGTCAAAACATTACGTGGGATACGGAAGTATTCTACTGTACGAGCAAGTGCAAATGAGTTAGGTGGAATAATACACACGTCAGCTTCGATATCTATAAAACTTTTATCATCGAAATTTTTTGGGTCAACAATAGCAGAGTGAACGTTTGTGAACACTTTGAACTCACGCGCACAACGAACATCATAACCATAGCTTGAAACGCCATATGAAATGAGTTTTTGACCATTTTCGTCTAAACGAACTTGGTTTTCTGCATACGGTTCAATCATGCCGTGTTTTTCGCTCATTTCGCGAATCCAACGATCAGACTTAATAGCCATTTATTTATTCCCAGAATACATATTCAATTACTGCGCTGTACTTTAACTGAAAACCCCGTCAATGGAAATAACCCACGATTTGTATTCCTGTTCAGTCTGCTGCGGTGAATCATCTTAAAGACTTAACAATGCCGAATAACTCATTGGAATTGAGAAACTCATCAGGACTAAGGATGCTGTTTTTTGCATATTGGACTGGTTTAACCATTTAATTTTATTATTGGCTAACAGCGACCCAATGAGTGTCCAAATAAAAGCGATGGGTAGGATCAATAAAATAAACATCAACATGTGCGCAATATAATAATCTACACTCACCCAAACAATTGCAGGGAAAATAGCCGAGGCAAAAAGCAAAGCTTTAGGATTGAGTAAAGTTGCACAGAATAATTCAGAAGCTTTGATGGTGGGCTGATTCAACTGATGTTCTACGTTGGCAGTGCGCCATAATTTGATGGCCAGATAGATAATATAGAATGAACTAAATAATTTTAATATCACTGGCAAAATTGGCAAATGAGTGGTGACACGACCAATTAAAAATCCCCATGCAGTGATGGCAATAAGATAGCCTAATGCTTCCGCGGGTATTAAGCGAAATGACTTTTTAATACCTACCTGTATGCCTGAAGATGCAAGTAAAGTATTGGTTGGTCCGGGTGTGAATAAAATCGTGGTAACCAACGCAATAAAGAGCCATGAAATCATAGGATGACCTCGCTGATAATGCGCTCAGATTAATCAAGATTATTTCAATTGGCAAAATATTATTTGTGTGAAAATTTCTCAAGAATGAAACACAATTTTTTTTGTAATATTTTTCATCAGGTTAGTTTGTCATTTAAATTATAACTCTGAAGTCACACAATGTAATCGAAACGAAAAACATGATGTACTCTTGCAAAAATGCTTATAGCACGTTCTTCATCGATGAAATTCAGCATCACAGTCCATTCACGCTGTGATGCTGAGTTCAAGCATTAATTTGACTGTTGTTCAGCTTCTTGAACCAGAATATTTAAAGATTTCTTTTGGAATTCTTCAGGATAATCAACATAAGGAATGATGGCAGCAGAAGCTGTCGTTGACAGAATGAGAGAAATCATAACCATCTTCATTGCAGTGATTGAACGCATTTCTATACCCATATAACGTGAAATTTCACAAAATATTTTAGGTAGAAAAATTAGAGTAAATAATCCTAAAACGACGAACGGTCAACAAAAAAACCTGCCTAAGTCAGACTTAGACAGGTTTAACATTGAGTCTTTTCAAATACTTAGAAAATCCGACTTTTATCTTTTTCAGCTTTAGGCAATGCAGCTGCAATCTTCTGTGCAATTTCAATATAACTTTCTGCTGCATCGCCACCAATCAATACAGATGGTTTACCTTCATCGGCATGCTCTCGGATTTTCACATTCAATGGTAAACGTCCAAGTAATGGAATATCGTATTGTTCCGATAACTTATCGCCACCACCAGTACCAAAGATTTGCTCTTCATGGCCACAGTTTGAACAAATATGTGTCGACATATTTTCCACCACGCCCATCACAGGAATTTGAACACGGTTAAACAATTCAATACCTTTGGTCGCATCCATCAGTGCCACGTTTTGCGGTGTCGTCACGATCACTGCACCAGTCACTGGAATACGTTGTGCCAGAGTTAATTGAATATCCCCTGTTCCTGGTGGCATGTCGATCATTAATACATCAAGATCAGGCCAAAGGGTTTGGTTGAACAGTTGCATCAATGCGCCTGTTGCTTTTGGACCACGCCAAGCCACAGGAGTATTGTGATCTCCTGTCAGATGACCAATCGACAACACCGCCATACCAAAAGCATCCAACGGTACAAAATGTTCTGCCTCGATCATTGGGGTTTTACCGGCATTACCAAGCATCGTTGGGATACTTGGACCATAGATATCTGCATCCAATACACCTACTTTCAGCCCGAGCTTTTGTAATGCCAAAGCTAAATTGACCGTAGTGGTTGATTTGCCTACACCACCCTTACCTGACGAAACTAAAATCACGTTCTGGATACGTGGATGCTTAGGTACATCACGTTGCTGTGGTGCAGCTTTTTGAATCGGTGCTTCTTCTTGTTGAGGTTGGTAATTCGCATTCGCTTGTTTTACCGCATCCTGGCTTGCAGATGCATCTACAACAGGAGGCAGATTAGATTTTGGGGCCTCAGCTTTTTTACTTGAACAGCTTTCACCTGCTGCATGGTTGTGCCCACAGCCACCTTGTTGTTGAGCATGACTTCCAGTTTTCTGCTGAATGACATGCATATTCAGCTCTTTAATCCCACACTTTTCCAAAGCATCAGCCAGTTCATCGTGAATTTGCTGTAACTGATCTTTTTCACTTGGCACGGTATTAATGGTAATTTGAAGTACATCACCTTCAACATTGACCTGTGTGATTCGATCTTTCAAAAAATTGTCAGAATTCGGCAAAACGTAGTGTTGTAATACGTGTTGTACAGCCTCTTCATTCACCTCCTTTGAGGGTGAAAAAACAGATTTGAGTGAAGAAAGCCACGACATACCGTACTCCAAGTCTGGACAGAAACTGATAAAGAAATAGTTTAACGAGAAATATCAACAAGGTTAAGCAACAATATATTGATCCCCGTTTGAATAGAAATATGTTAGTCGAATTCCAACTAAATTAGTCAGCTTTTTTATTATTTTTATTGGCGTATCTCGATTGATGTCATTGATACAGGCTATAAACTTGATTTCACTGTTAAACGCCTTGATTCATGTTGCAAGTGATTCATGCTTTCAACAAATACCAACACAATAGCGAATTTTTAACATTAAAATTGAAAAGAATATAAAACCAAGATAACGCTACGATATGTCTTTAAAACAAATAAATCTGAAACTTAAATTAAAAACACGCTCAATAACTGCCCTAATGAGCACAATGCTCCTTCTACCAATTTTAGGCTATGCCGCCAATGAATCCCGAAGTTTTCGTACTCCTTCAGGACAAATCATCAGCTTAGGTGACTCTTATGCAAAATTAAGCTCACACATGAAGCAGACGCCGACTTCAACACAACATTATGAATGGAAAGAAGGAAAAAATCGTTTTACGGCTTATAGCTATACCTACGAATTTCATGATCTGATTTACACCTTTACTGTGGTGAATAATGAAATTAGAAAAATCGAATGGATTAGAAAAAATTAAAAAAAAAGCTCATCTGATGATGAGCTTTTTTGTGATCAATTTACTTTTTCAGTTGATCAATTTTTTCTGATGCTTTTGCTTTAAGATCCGCAAATTTTTCACTCGCTTGATCTTTCAGGTCATGTAATTTATCTGCTGCTTGCTCTTTCAAATCTACCGCTTTATGTTTTAAATCATCTAAAGTTGAATGCGCTTCAGAAGAATTTTGCTGCGTGTCATGTTTAAGATCATTCAGTTTTTTTTCACCTTCAAGCTTGGCTTCTGCTGCACCATGCTTCACTTGATCCAATGCTTTCTCGCCTTTCAGCTCAGCTTCCTTCGCCTTCAATTTCAGATCATCACCGAGTTCTGAAGCTTTGTTTTTTAAGTCATCAATTTTATTATTCGACATCTTCAATCCTCTTTATCGCTTTGATAGTGAATCTTAGTTATATCGAAGATTTGCAGTGCTCATCGTAAATGTTTCGAATCACTACAATTTCTCACATGATGATGTAGAACAACACTACGCTGTAACTTTTTGAGTTGAAAATGATGAATTTAGGAGCGAATACTCGACATAAAGTTCAATGCAGAAAACAACCAAATAAATAAAATAAAGCTTCGTGCTTGTGTGAAATGCTCGACATCCGTGCCATGCAAAATGTTATGACGTGTCGCGGTTACATTCGAGCTTGAATCCATTTTATAAGCCGCGAGTTCTGCAAAGTATGGATTAAGCTCAATGGCAATCTTAGATTTATGCCAAAGGCTCTTAATTTCATTGCCTTTCAAACCCGGTACAATTTTATAAACATCGACTAACTTGGTGACATTTTGCTTTAAGAAACCTTGTTGAATCAGCACATCTGTCAGTAAACCTTCAAGTTGGGCATAAAGTAATGGTACACAACCTGCATAACAGCCGAGTTTATACATTTTAAAAGCTTCGATAATCACAGAACGACGCAAGGCTTTATTCTGCTCATCGATCTGCATAGCATCGAAAGCGGTCAACACATCTTTTTGAAAAGCTTCAGTGTTAATAACATCAAGTAAGTTAAAACTTTGCACATCTTCATAAGCATGAATTTGTTGCCAAAAGTGCATCAGATTTAACGCATCATTGGCAACTTTCGAACCGACAGGTTGATCCAACTGATCGGCAAGCACATTAAAATATTCATCTTGCTGGGCAAGTTCACGTAAATGATTGACTAAAAGTGTATGTTCGCCTTGTGAGATTTGATCAAGATAATCCTGTGCCTGATTAAGAATTTGCTTACCCAGAGTTGGTAAGCCCTGCACATTCGATTTGATGCGTTTTACAGGTTGCTCATCTTCATAATCATCAAAATCGTCATACATGGTCAAACACTCAGGTGAATAGCAGGATGTCTATTATCCCTGATAAGTCTGTAACAAAGTAGCCTTTCCGCGTGCTCTAACTTTGTTAATAAATAAGAATTCATCAAAAGGCTTATGCAAGTCTCGCCTATCTCATGTAAAATTATCGCCCATTGCATAAAATACGAATGAGAGAGTCAGATCCGTGCGTAATATCTTAGTCACTAACGCCCTTCCATACGCCAATGGCCCGATCCATATGGGTCACTTACTCGGTTATATCCAAGCAGATATTTGGGTACGTGCGATGCGTGCAATGGGTCATAACGTGACTTATGTCTGCGCGGACGATGCTCACGGCACAGCAATTATGCTACGTGCTGAAGCCAACGGTATTACTCCAGAACAACAAATTGCCAATGTACAAAAAGAACATGAGCGTGACTTTGCCGGCTTCAAGGTTGATTTCGATCATTACGATTCAACCAACAGCGCTGAAAACCAAGCTCGCGCTTCTGAGATTTATATTAAGAACCGTGAAGCAGGCAATATTGCGGTGCGCCCTGTAACGCAATTGTTTGACCCTGAAAAAGGCATGTTCTTGTCTGACCGTTTTATTAAAGGCACCTGCCCGAAATGTAAAGCGGAAGATCAATACGGTGACTCATGCGAAGTTTGCGGTACAACGTATAACGCAACAGAATTGTTAAATCCAAAATCGACTTTAAGCGGTGCGACTCCTGTTGAGAAATCTTCAGATCACTACTTCTTTAAACTACCGAACTTTGGTGAATACCTACAAAAATGGACACGTGACGAAGGTCGTTTACCTGTGTCGATTGCCAACAAATTAGATGAATGGTTTGAAGCAGGTTTGTCGGATTGGGATATTTCTCGTGATGCGCCATATTTTGGTTTTGAAATTCCTGATGCACCAAACAAATATTTTTATGTTTGGGTCGATGCGCCAATCGGCTATATGTCGAGCTTTGAAAATTACATCAAAACTAAACGTCCTGATTTAAGCTTTGATGATTACTGGAAAAAAGATTCTCAAAATGAGGTGTATCACTTCATTGGTAAAGACATCGTGTATTTCCACGCATTGTTCTGGCCTGCAATGCTTGAAGGTGCCAACTACCGTACACCGACAAGCCTATTCGTAAACGGTTTCTTGACTGTAAATGGTCAGAAGATGTCTAAATCTCGTGGTACGTTCATTAAAGCGGAAACGTATTTAGAGCATTTAAACCCTGAATATTTACGTTACTACTTTGCGTCTAAACTTTCTGACAAAGTTGAAGATTCTGACTTGAACCTTGATGATTTCGTTCAAAAAGTGAATTCTGACCTTGTTGGTAAAGTGGTGAACATCGCAAGTCGTTGTGCGAAATTCATTAACACGAAATTTGACAATAAATTGTCTGCGACTTGTGCAGAGCCTGAGTTGGTTCAAAGCTTTATTGATGCTGGTGATTCAATTGCTCAGGCTTATGAAGCTCGTGAGTTCTCAACTGCGATTCGTGAAATCATGGCGCTTGCAGATAAAGCCAACCAATACATCGATGAGAAAAAGCCTTGGGCTTTAGCGAAGATTGAAGGTGAAGAACAACAAGTTCATGATGTGTGTTCAGTGGGTATTAACCTATTCCGTCAATTGGCGGTGTACCTTGCGCCTGTATTGCCAACATTGGCAGAACAAGTTCAAGCGTTCTTACAGCTTGACAGCTTCAACTTTGAATCGCGTCAGCAAATCTTGGTTGCACATGAAATTGCATTGTTCCAACCATTGATGCAACGTGTTGATCCGAAAGCGGTTGCTGCCATGGTGGATGCATCTAAAGATTCTTTAGCTGCCCCTGCTGAAGCACCAAAAGCTGAGAAGAAAAAAGAGAAAGCCAAAGAGAAGAAAGCTGAGCCGAAAGTGGGTGAAGCTGAAATTATCGGTATCGAAGACTTTATGAAAGTTGACCTACGTGTAGCGGAAGTTCTTGAAGCCGCAACGGTTGAAGGTTCAGACAAGCTTTTACAACTGACTTTAAATGTTGGTGAAGCTGAACCACGTAATGTGTTTAGCGGTATTCGTGAGTTCTACAAGCCTGAAGACTTAAAAGGCAAATTGGTGGTGATGGTGGCAAACCTTGCACCACGTAAGATGCGTTTTGGTATTTCAAACGGTATGGTACTCGCTGCGGGTAATGGCGACGGTGTTTGGGTGATTTCACCTGAATCTGGTGCTAAACCGGGTGATAAAGTGTCTTAATTTTTAGATTAAGATAAGAAAAAAGCCTCTACTGATGTAGGGGCTTTTATGTATTAGTATTTTATGGTACTAATTTTTTTACTACGTCTAATAAAGCCGAGTTGGATTTTAAAATTTCTGTATTTAATTTAGTTTGATCTTCAAATGAAGAGTTACTTCCCTTGGGGTTATCTACAATGCTCTGTCCAAAATATTTTTTTGCTAAATCGGCTTTAATTTCATTTTGCTTATCTTCGGGAAGATTTAATAGATACTCAGGTAATGCCTCTAATTCCATATACGTTTGATGTGCTTGTTCTGCTATTTGTCGATAAAAGCCAATTTGTTTAAAACAATAAGTAAATAAAGTAGCTATTACAGCTATTATTGTTAGTTTAGTAGTAATAGCATTACTGACTGATAAATCATCAAAGAATTTGTATGCAAATAGCTGACAAATAACTAAGATTACAGATAACACAATTAGCATCATGATATAAAGTTCATAAACTTCTACAGTTCGTTTATATTTTTCATATTTATCTCTATAAATAAATTTTGTTTTTTTAGATGCGGCTTCATTTTTATATAGTTCTAAATCTCGGATTAAATTTTCGCTTCTTTCGTAATTATCTTTTAATTTTGGCTCTAGCACATTAGATATTTTTTTATTAATAAGTTCTATTGATATAGTACTCAAGTTGCTTAAATTTATGAGATCACTATATATAAATAATATGTTTTGATCTATTTTAAAGAGATATGGAATTTCTCCTCCGCTTTTTTTCCAATCTTTAAACTCCTCGGGAATATAAATAGCAAAACTACGGAAACAATTATTTAATCTATGAGTGGCATTTGAACTCATAGAGAAAAAAAATTCTTAGAGTCCTCGCTTAGAGAGCTGATATTTTTTCTTAAAAAATCATCTTTTTCTTGTATTATTTTAAAATTTTCTTTAATTCTTTTACCAGTCTCCTCATGGCTAACAGGTATGTCATATTCATAATGTTTACTGAAAATTTCACCAATTTCAGTATTACTTTTGGTATCTAGATAACCATTAATACGCTGTATATTGCTACTAATCTGTTCTATATTTAATTGATTCATATTTTTTTATGAAATAGAAAATTAATTAAATTATATTTTATTAATTTTTAAATTTATAGGTGATCTGAATGAAAAATCTAAAACCAATCCTCCTTACAATAAGCCTTTTAACAGCATCATTTACACAAGCAGTGATTCCTGCATCATCACCCGCAGCCAAACCCCAAGTGGCAGGCTATTATCATTACGACTTTTATGGTCATCAGATCACTGCTTTATTAGATGGAACAAACTACCTCAATCCATCTATGTTTAAAGGCTTAAATGACAGTGAAAAAACTGAGATTCTTAAAAAATACGCAGCGATCAATGACAAAGGCATCCAAACCTCAGTCAATGCATTTTTGATTAATACAGGCAATCAGCTTTTAATGGTCGATAGCGGTGCGGCAAGCTGCTTTGGTACACATTTAGGCTCAATCTATAACAACCTCAAAGCATCAGGTTATCAGCCTACACAAGTGAATGGCATTTTCCTGACCCACTTACACCCTGACCATGTCTGTGGTATTTCAAACAATGGCGTGGCGAATTATCCAAATGCGATATTGCATATTTCAAAAACCGAATATGACTATTGGCTGAGTCCAAACACCGTAAAAAAACTGCCAAAAGATAAGCAAGCAGGCTTTTTAGGAACAGTTGAAAAAATCAAAGCAGCACTTGCGCCATATGAAAAAGCTAAAAAGATTAAAGTCTTTTCAGACAAATCTTTACGCTTCGGCGATGTCGAATTTAAACCATCCTTTGGTCATACCCCAGGACATTACAGTTTTAAACTGAAAGCTGATGGACAAGAAGTGGTGTTTATTGGTGACATCGTACATTCACATACCTTGCAGTTCGACAAACCTGAAACCGCGATTGAGTTCGATATCGATCCACAAACAGCAATCCAAACACGTTTAAAACATTTTGCTGAATATGCCAAAGAAGGTCAGCTTATTGCAGCACCACATTTACCATTCCCGGGGCTTGGGCACATTTATTCCAAAGATGGACAAAGCTATCAGTGGGTGCCAGTTCACTTTAAAGATTAAACTAAAGTCACGTAATGGTTGAAATTTCAAGTATTTTTATTTAAAGTTCCCTCGCTTAAAAACGGGGGTAAACTAATGAAAAAATTATTAATTTCAATTATCGCAGCAACTTCAGTATTGGCGACAGGCTGTTCAGTTCGTATGGCTGATATGACAGTTGCTTCAACTAAAAACTATAATCTCAACTCTAATCAGTTCGTGAAAGGTGAACGTGTAACAGGTGAAGATAAGGTCCCAGTTGTCTTGTTCCCTTTAGGGGTTCCAAACTTTAAAACTGCTGTAGATCGTGCTATTGAAAAAAACCGTTGCGCTGTGGCTCTTTCTGATGTGGTGATCACTCAATTGAATCAAGCATTCATTGTTGGTCAAATTGGTTATCGTGTAGAAGGTACACAAGTAATTGACCGTTCACAGCCTGAATGTAAGAAATAAGATTTTAAAAAAGCCTCTAATACGTTTAGAGGCTTTTTTATGGGCATATTTAAATCAAAAATTAGGTGTCTAAATTTACGTTCTGTCTTCGGTCGATATATTCAACATAACCTCGCCCCTTACGTTCAGTTCCATTCAGCAAACCACTCCACTGATAAGAACTCACATAACCTGCAGCTAAACCATAACAATATTCCGTATCTGCCACCGCAAGAATATCTAACACTTTCTCACCTTGATGATGTGCAATCCATCTGAAAGACTGAGGCACCTCCATTTCAAAACCGTCAGGTGTTATTTTCGGATCAGGCTTTAATGCGATCACTTGAAAAGCAACCTCACCATCATATTGAATAGAAGTACCATCAATATGGCGATAAGACACCGCGGTATAAGTAGGTTCACCTGCAAAACCGATATAGGCCAAGACCAATTGTGACTCATCATCTATGTTGATGACTTGATAACTAAAACTGTCTAAAGGCACCAATCCTGTGGTCGGTTTATTGGGAGTCGGCAACATTGAGCTTGAGACTGCTTTCCAATGTTCCAGTGTACATAACCCTTTAACTTCAACACGTTTTCCATGTTGGGTCAAATGACCGTCATATTGCATCAATACACTAAAGTGCTGATATAACATGCTATGTGCAAACCACGTAATGGCAGGCGTCGGGGTTAACCAAATATCAACTTGCAGATCATCACGTTCAGATACTAGATGATAACTCCCTTCAATTTCAGCAAGGAAAGATTCTCGACCAAACTCAACCTTAAATGGCTTTTGATGGAATACAATTTCGTCTTGAATATTATAAATGCGAAAGGCTTCTTCATCTGTCGATAAGGCTGTTCCATGAACCAAAGTAGCGGTATTTTCAGGACTAAGACCAGAAATCGACTTGGGTAAATGCGTTATCTTCGCACCAACATCACCAATGACAGAAGCATAGGACAGATATCGAAAAGGCTCAGGCAAATCTGGAATCATAACTCCATAATGCGTACTCGCGAATTGACGATGAAAAACATGCGCGTCTAAATTATATTCGCGTGGTAAAAGTGCTTGTTCTTCTGGCTCTACTGCACCCAAAAGGTTTTTGGCCATTTGACCCAATTGATAGTAGAACTTTTGTTGTAGACTTTTATTTTTTGAATGACTACTGAGGAGAGAATACATAACAAACTCACAAACAATGAGAGATGTTTACACCCTAAACAACCTCTCCTCAGTTCTTTATAGCTGATCAGGACTGGCAAATGTGAATTCAGGTCAGATCATAAAAATTGTTAGACAAGATTAAAAATGTGATCTACTTCACACCAAAAATCAACTTCAATCCGAGCACAGACATCACAATGCCCGCACCACGATCAAATACTTTCTTAAATTTTAAATACACCGCACGCGGTTTTTCCGCTGATAATGCAACCGCCACCAACGAGCACCAACCAGCATCGATAAAAAAGCACAGCATTGGTAACACAAAGTAAAAATACAACGGAATCTCTTTGGGTAATAAAGCTGTGAAAATACTGGCAAGTACAATCGCAATTTTAGGATTCGACAATTGAGTAATTAAGCCTGTGGTAAATGCACGTCGTAAACTCATCGGATGCAATGCAGAATGATCAGCTTCGATTGGATCTTTGGCATGTTTAATAATTTTATAAGCCAAAAACAATAAATATAATCCACCGCAGATTTTCAAAGCCAAATATGCTGAAGGCACTGCAACTAAGAATGCCTGTAAGCCTAATACTGCCAATAAACCAAAAATCGCAGCACCGAGACCAGTTCCCAGTGCAGTAAATAAACCATGTTTACGCGAAATAGCGATTGAATTTTTAGCGACATAGATTGAAGTCGGCCCCGGACTCATTGCGCCCAGTAAAAGTGCTGCTGCAATCGAACCTAAAATCCAAATTGATTCCACATTAATTCCATAGTAGATGATTGATTTATCGCGTTATTCTACTTGGAAGCCTTATGAATATTTCCCTAATTATTTGAGTGATTTTTTTAAATATTAAAATTATTCACTATTTATTTCATTATTTTTAGCGAATTAATTTACTGTATAAATTAAATACAATTGATTTTATAAAAAATATCCAAGTCATGCTAATCATCATCTGACAGTGCTTCATTATATGCAGTTTCATGTGGAGACAGACGATAGTCCCTTTCCTGTACAGGTACGCCAGCAATAACCATACTTCGAGCTTCTGTTTTAGGTTTGTTTAGAAAATCCTGCTCACAGCCTAAGGCCGTTAAAACGAACAAACCCAATAATAAAATGGATAGAGATTGCTTCATGCCACCCTCCCAAAATTCCGTTTTCTTTCAGATTAGCACTTCTGATTATTTTTTAAACATATTTTTTCACTGTTTTTCAATTTCTCCGAGTAAGAGCTAAGATTCGAAATCCGCTATACTCTTAAAAAACCAAATGCTCGCACTATGTTTGATACGATTGCCCAACAGGTTCAAGATCAGGAAATTTCTTTAAATGGTTTAAACATCACAGTTCGCCGTTTAGACCAAATTCATCCACATATCTCTGGAAATAAGTTTTATAAACTGAAATACAATTTTATTGAGGCAAAACGTCAAGGCTTTCAAAATGTAATGACCTTTGGTGGGGCTTATTCAAATCATATTGCCGCCACAGCGTTTGCTGCGCATCAATTTGGCTTTCAGTCTATTGGGATCATTCGTGGTGAGGAACTCAAAAACTCAGCCCGCAATCACACCCTCGCCACCGCAGAACGTTTTGGTATGGCGCTGCATTTTATCTCACGAGAAGCATATCGACACAAAAATGATCCTGAGTTTTTAGCTCACTTAGCGCAACGCTTTCCTGAAAGCTATTTAATTCCAGAAGGTGGCACCAACTCGCTTGCCATTCAGGGCACTCAAGAAATTTTAAAAGATGCTGATCAGACCTTTGACTTCATTTGTTGTGCTGTCGGAACAGGCGGTACGATTTCAGGATTGATTGAGCGCAGTTTAAACCGTCAAAGAATTATTGGATTTTCTGCATTAAAAGGCAATTTTCTGAATGATGAAGTAAAACTACTGACGGGTAAAAACAACTGGCATATCACTGATGATTATTGCTTCGGAGGCTATGCCAAAACCCGACCTGAACTGATTCAATTTATTGAAAAGTTTGAATATGAATACCGTATTCCACTTGAACAAGTCTATACCGGAAAAATGATGTTTGGCATTCATGATCTTATACAACAAAACTATTTCCCCAAAAACGCTAAAGTTTTAGTCATTCATTCGGGCGGGCTTCAAGGTCGAACGATTTAGTTGATCTTGCTTCTGCTTCTGTTCGCTTGAATTAATCCGATAATGCTCAGTTCATCGTAATTTACCGTTATAATTGCGCTGTTTCGTTTTTTGATTATTTTCATGTCTTCCAAGCAATACGATGTTTTAGTAATAGGTGCGGGTGCATCTGGTTTAATGACCGCATATATGGCTGCTCAACGTGGGCGTCGTGTCGTGGTGGTTGAAAAAGCCAATAAAGTGGGGAAAAAAATTCTCATGTCAGGTGGAGGTAAATGTAACTTTACCAATCTGTATGTTGAGCCTGACAACTATATTTCTCATAACCCGCATTTTGTTATCTCAGCACTCACCCGTTATACCAATTGGGATTTCATTGGCTTGGTCTGCGAATATGGCATTGAATACGAAGAACGTAAACACGGTCAGCTCTTTACCCTTAACGGCGCGAAAGAAATCTTAGCCATGTTACTTGCTGAGTGTGACAAAACTGGTCTAGTCGACATCAAAACCAGTTGCGAGGTGAAAGCCGTCAACGCCCTTGAGGAGCACGGTTTTCAGGTGGCAACCAATTTAGGTTTTTTTGAAGTTGAATCTGTCGTGGTCGCATCTGGTGGTCTCTCAATTCCGACGCTTGGTGGCTCAGGCATTGGCTATGAGATTGCTAAACAATTTGGACACTATGTTTATCCAACTCGTGCAGGTCTAGTCCCCTTTACTTTTTCTGATGGTTTCAAAGAAGTGACGACACGACTTAGTGGCAATGCTGTTGAAGTGACATTAAGCAATCATCTCAATAGCTTTACTGAAGCACTCTTGTTTACGCACCGTGGTTTAAGTGGTCCAAGTTCTTTACAGCTCTCAAACTATTGGGATGTGGGTCAAAGTTTTAAAGTCGACTTTTTACCAAGTATCGATCTCTTGAATTTTTTTAAAACTAAAAAACAAAATCAACCTAAAGTGTTACTTCGCACCTTACTCGCTGAACACTTACCGAAGAGTGTCGTAGTTGAATTACAACAGTTGATTTGGATGGATCAAGCTGAAATATCAATCGGGAATATCAGTGATGAGAAGCTAGAGGCGATTGCCCAGCGCCTTCACGCATTTGAAGTTAAACCTTCTGGGACTGAAGGTTACCGTACGGCTGAGGTGACTTTAGGTGGAGTTGATACCACTGAAGTTTCCTCAAAAACAATGGAAAGTAAAAAGCAAAAAGGGCTTTTCTTCGTCGGAGAAATACTCGATGTAACGGGCCATTTAGGTGGATTTAACTTTCAATGGGCTTGGTCATCTGCACATGCTGCATCTGAGTATGTCTAATTAACAACAAGTATTGTTCATTTTGTAATTAAAGGGGCATCCTTCGCCCTCTTTGACTATCATCCCTATTGATCAATCGAATGCTTCATT
The DNA here is from genome assembly GCF_056779895.1 of Acinetobacter sp. ANC_7553. Taxonomy (NCBI): domain Bacteria; kingdom Pseudomonadati; phylum Pseudomonadota; class Gammaproteobacteria; order Moraxellales; family Moraxellaceae; genus Acinetobacter; species Acinetobacter sp. ANC_7553. The sequence goes on from NZ_JBWYIV010000009.1 coordinate 122,370, forward strand.
ATTCATTTATCTTTTCTAAAAGCAGAATTTATGAGGGTCTTTGGGCATTGGTATCAGTTGAATCAAGCATTTGTGTGGTTGGATCTGTTACTGCATCATCAATAGATGGTGTATTGAGTCTGTTGTTTTCAGTAGCTTTTGAATTTGCAAAAACAAAGCGGTAAGCGCTTGCTAAAAAACCCACGGTGATACCTGCAATCACTATTGGGGCGAATAATTTATTAAATTTCTTACTCATAATTTTTACTCTTTTTCATGAGGATCAGCCAAACCATGCTGACTGATCCCGACACAAATTTACATGTTATTTAAGGTCATTTTTAGGCTGTGTATTTTGATCTGACTCTCCTGTAGATCCATAAGGATTATTCAATGGTTGAGTTGGCGCTTCTACATCAATTTGCGTTGGTGGAATATCTTCATCTTGATATTCTTCCGCAACAGTTGAAGCATCCATTTGCTCAGTAAGTGGTGGCGTGACTTGTTCAGGCTGATTTGGTCTTGGCTTATTCGCGTCAGATTTCGCTTTATCGATTAAGTCAGTCAACAATCGCTCTGCAGGTTGGCGACCACCTAGACCAAATGCAAGTGCAAAAGCGACAGCAACCGCTCCAAGTGTTAATCCAAAGGCTAAATTTACGATCGAGTCAGCGATTCCCATTGCACGCAAGCCCATTGCCACAACTAAACCAATGATCAGTACTCGGACAAGATTCGCTAACCAATGTGCGCTATTGGTCTCACCACGTTTCACCACATTGGCAACTAGATTTGCTAGCCAGAAACCAATGACGAGGATAACTGCACCTAAAAGTACATTCGCTCCGAAATAAATGAACATCGCAATCAAATCACTAATTTGATCGAAGCCCAAACGATTCGCAGCTTCAGACACCGCAAAGAGCATGGTGAAGAATACAATCAAATGACCGACAACTTTTGATATTTTGGTTTGACCCAAAAATCGTTGCATATCGAGCTTTTGAGGAATGTTATCAACACCTGTCCCAGCGATCACTTCAACCACAAGATTAGATACGAAACGTGAGACCACATAAGCAATGATCAGGATTAAACCTGCTGCGATGATATGTGGAATTGCATTCATGATTTCATACAACATAGCCGTTGCTGGTTGTGAAATCGCGTCTACACCCAAAGCCTCAAACGCAATAATCAGTGAAGTAATGATGACTAAGGCAAATACAAATGATCCTAATAGCTTAGGCAGATTAGAATTTTTAAAAACTCCGACTTTTTCAGCTTGCTGTTGGACATTCAAACTTGAAAGTAGCCCTTCGACAATACCGCGTACAATTTTTGCCAAAATGTAACCAACAAATAAAATCACACCTGCCATAAAGATATTCGGCAAGTAGGCAACGGCTTCAGTCACCATATTCTGAACTGGATATAACAAACCATTTAAGCCCAAAATAGACAGCACGATCGGTAAGAACAGCAATAAAATGAGCCAATAAACAATTTCACTGATATTTTGGCTAAATGAGCTCACACCAACGTCTTGACTGAGCTTTTCATCCAATTGTGTACGACTGAGTAGTCGAGTTAATCCAACTTTGACCAAATTGGCTACGATCCATCCAATAAAACCAACTGCTACTGCAGCCAATAATTGTGGGATAAATAGTAAGAATTGTTGAACCATATTACTAAAAGGACCACTCACACTGGTCAGGTTTAAAACGTTGAGTGAACCGATAACAGCAATAATGAGGATCAGCCAGAAAACGACTCTGGAGATGATATTTTCTATATTTGAGCGATGTCCTGTCGCGCTACTTAATTTTTGATTGGTATTTAATTTTGCAAGTACCTTCTTAACCCCTGCGGCAACGATTAAAGCGATGATCCATCCTATGAGTAAAATGGCCACTGCAGCAATAATTGGTTGGAATTGCTCCCAATAATACATTGCATCAAAGCCCCCAGTTCGAGTGAAGTCGTTATATTCATCATTCATTGGTTACGCCTCTTCTTATGTTAAGTGTTCTGAATTACGATTGATTTAATTCTTTTCCCTAGATCATTTTTCGATCGCGTCATCACACCATAAATTTCGAATATTTTTTAATCAACTCAAAGCATCATAAATACAACACATTGTTGCAAATCAAGAAAAAACCCAGCCGAAGCTGGGTTTAAACGTGAAAAGTGTAGTGGTTTATTGATCGTTTGCGACCGCAGTAACGGTATTATCCACTGCTGAATCTGTTGCCGTTGCTGTATCTGCATTATCTTGAGTTGCAGGAATAGTCGTATCAGCAGGAATTTGACCTGGTGTTGGATCACGATCAGCGAGCATATAGAAAATGAAGGCTGCTAAAAAAATACCAACGATAATCAGAATATACACTGGGATCTTACTTTTCTTCTTTTGATCATTATGGGTCGGATGATTGGATTGATCTACCATGATGCCCCTCTTATGTATTTTGATGATTTTTTATACTAGCAATCTATCATGTTGTTTTGTGTGAAAAAACATTATCAATTCGTACCGATCAAAGCACATGAGCTGTGATGCAAAATAGAGTATAATATGCACCCTCCTCATTTTTATTGTCGATCTGTATGACCTATCGCCGACAAAGTGTCTCTTTAGATTTAGACACAGATGTCACTCATGCCTGTTCTTTGCATCATACCCGTGATGGGCATTTGATTGGAATTATTGAGTTTACGAAACCAAGCTATGTGCTGAAGTGGGGTGACTTAGAGTATTTCCGCCGTCGCACTGAAGAATTTTCGGTGATGCCCTTTCCTGAATGTGTCAACGGCATGATCATCGACATTCGTAACATCGCTTGCTTCTTAGATAATGAAGTGCCCATTATTCCTTGGCGTTTACTCGAGGAAGAATGCCCAATTCGTTTAGTGGTTCCACACGATCGTTTGGAACATTATGCAGGTTTATTTGAACCGACTTGGCTCACGAGCGATGTCGATACTGCGATTCAAGAGATTCGTCAATTTATGGATATGTTTGTCCATTAAGTATGTCGCATAGTATTCCTATGTAATTTAGAAAAAAACCTCCGAGATGGAGGTTTTTTTGTGCCTCAATTCCCTCTCCTCGTAGGATAGGATGATTTGGACTTACCAATAGTTCTCTACCGCAATATTTCCTTCACCACGACGATTCATGGTCAGGCCACGTGCTTTCAGAGCCTCTTTTGTATCTTCAACCATTTGGGGATTCCCACACAGCATGATATGTGACGTTTGCGGATTAAAATCGACACCTACGGTTTTCTCTAACGCTCTATTTTCGATTAATACTGGCAATCGATCATGCAATGGCGCATTTGGATCACGTGTAATAATTGGCACAAATTTAAATCCTGTATGACCTTCACCAAAGGTATCCGCGACTTCCTGAATTCGGTCTACGTAAGCCAATTCGCTTGCTGTCCTCACACTGTAAACCAAATGAATATTTTTATATTTTTGCCATACTTCAAAGTCTTGCAACATAGAAATAAATGGTGCGAGCCCCGTGCCTGTCGCCAATAACCACAGGTCATTTGGCATAGGTAATTGGTAACGTGCTAAAGTCAAAAATCCATAAGGAATCTTTTCCAAATAAAGTTCATCGCCGACTTTGAGATGTTGTAAATTTGATGTAAAAGCACCATCTGGTACAACAATTGAAAAGAATTCTAAGGTTTCATCAAAAGGCGATGAAACGACAGAATACGCACGTACCACTAAATCATCGCCAACTTTCAAACCAATACGCGCGAACTGCCCTGCGGTAAATTTAAAATGTGCGGGACGCGTCATGGTAAAGCTAAATAAAGTGTTGGTCCAACGATGTACAGAAAGGACTTTTTCTACGCTAAATTTTTCAATTGACATAATTTCTACGTGGCATGACAGACTGCGCTCATGGTAGCATGACAATATAATTTATTAATATTTTTTCACATTAAGGCTTCATTCATGCGCATGACATTACGCCAACTGGCTGTTTTCGTAGCTGTCGCTCAAGAGGGTACGGTAACTAAAGCAAGTGATGCTGTACGACTCACACAAAGTGCTGCAAGTATGGCGTTAGCAGATCTTGAAGATGGTCTCGGTGCACCATTATTTGATCGCTTAGGAAAACGATTACAACTGAATGACTTGGGTCGTTTTTTACTTCCACAGGCGCTTGAAATTTTAGGTCGATGTGAATCATTTGAACAAGCGGCAAAAGGCGAGCTTCAAAGTATTGATCTCCGTATTGGGGCGACTTTGACCATTAGCGATTATTTGATGCCTGATTTAATGGCTGATTTTCTTCAATTACAACCACAAGCACATTTGCAACTTCAAGTGGGCAATACGCGTCAAATGATTGAAGCTGTTAATCAGTTCCAACTTGATTTAGCACTTATCGAAGGTTCATGTCACTTACCTCAATTACAATCGATCCACTGGCGTGATGATGAGCTTGCTGTGTGTTGCTCACCAGATCATCCCTTGGCGAAATTAGACCGCCCTCTGACCATTGAAGACTTTAAACAGGCTGAATGGATTTTACGTGAAGAAGGTTCAGGGACTCGTGAAGTCTTTGACAACGCAATCCTGCAAGACTTACCGAATGCCAATATTCGTTTAACTTTGGGTCATAATGAAGCTATTTTGAAAATTGTTGCTGGTGGTTTAGGCATGTCATGTATTTCAAAATTAGCCATTGAACCATTAAGAGAAAAACAGCAACTGGTGATTTTAGAAACGCCGTTCTGGCAACTCACACGTCCTTTATTTATGTTAGTACACCGTCAAAAATATCAAGGACCTGGTTTAAAAGCCTTTATGAAATTCTGTAATGCTTAATAAAAAAAAGCTCCTCATAGGAGCTTTTTTTATTTCTCAGCTTCTTTCTTTTGTTCTTTGATAATATGTTCTTGTTCTACCGCATAAATTTTTGCTTTTGCATCTTGCTCTTCTCTGTATTGCTCATATTTTTGAAATCCCCAAACACCCAGATTAATGAACACTAAAATAGGGACAATACTTGCAAATATCCATGGATTAAATTGCTTGTTTGGATCTTTTATCTTCTTGGCTTTTTTCTTGGATTTTTTATCAGTTCCGAATTCATCAACACGCGAACTCGTGATGAATTTTTGCGCATTAAACTTTAATTGAAAATGCGTTTTGACATCAGGGACTTCTTTACGTACAACTTTTGGTGGGCGCCCTTTTGCATGGGTTGGCTCGGGTAAATGATCATCTACGTTCTCTTCAGGCGCACTCTCATTCAAAGGTTGAACTTTCGTGAGTGGTACGACAGCTGACTCATCTAAGACTGGCACACGGCGACTTGGCTTTGATTCGAGCATTTCTTTAATTTGCTCTTCCTCAAGAGGTTCACCTAAGGAAATTTTAGTTGCTGGATCTGAAACTTGATCTGCAAGATGTTCCGAGCTAGAACCATCTAGCACGATTGATTCTTTGCTCAACGTATTGAAATTTAGTTCAAAATCTTGGATTTGTTTTGGTGAGTCCAGCGTATTTCCCTGATCTGCAAGGCGCTTTTCGATCAGCTCATCTAGCTCTTGTTCAAACTTCTGAGACTTACCTTCTAAATCTTCGTGCGCACGATAAAAAAGTTGATTCAAGGGTTGCTCGACCCGTGCATGTTTATTGTCTAACCGCACGATAAATTTTGCATGACGTTGGTCGTCTTTATCGACCACGATACATTTCACACGCTCACCAATTTGAGGCGTGATACTGGAATTTGCCATGTCATTCAATACGAAATGTACATCAAAATCATGATCATTGATTTTGATAATTCCTGCTTTCAATGCAGGGTCGTACGAATGTAAAACACCCCTGTAAAACATGTTATTTCCCCAGCATAAAAAAGATTGATTCTTAGTAATTAGTTTTTTAAATTTATCGATGAATCAAAATCTTAATAAAAAAGGAGGCCTTAGCCTCCTCTATAATTTAATCAAATTTTAATCTTTTTGTACAGAACCAAAAATTTTATCGCCAGCATCTCCAAGACCCGGAACGATATAACCATTCTCGTTTAAACCGTTGTCTACAGCTGCGGTAAAAATGACAACATCAGGGTGTGCTTCTTCCACACGTTTAATGCCTTCTGGTGCTGCAACCAAAACCATCACTCGGATATCTTTACAACCACTCGCTTTAAGGACATCAATAGCAGCAACCAATGATGAACCAGTCGCAAGCATTGGATCAATAATCATCGCTATACGGTTTTGTACGTCAGGTACCAATTTCTTATAGTATGTACGTGCTTCTAATGTTTCCTCATCACGCTCTAAACCAAGAACAGAAACTTTTGCACTTGGAATAAGATTTAAGAAACCATCAAGCATACCAATGCCAGCACGTAAAATTGGTACAACAGTAATTTTTTTACCTGCAATACGCTGTGTTGTCACCGGGCCATTCCAGCCATTAATTTCGTGATCTACAACAGGTAAATCTTTGGTTGCTTCGTAAGTCAGTAACATTGTGACTTCTTGCGCTAACTCACGGAAGTTCTTCGTGCTGATATCTGCACGGCGTAATAAACCTAATTTATGACGAATGAGCGGATGACGAATTTCTTGGATTGGCACGGGAGAACACCTGAAGTATAAATGTAAATTCTGTCTATTATAAATGTTTTTAATATAAGAAATAAGAAAAGCCCTCAATGAATGAGGGCTTTTTTTGTTAACAACAATAGTTTTTTTAGATTAATCGATCAACTATTGAAGAACGATATGTAATGGCGCGATCAATTGTGCTTGATTTGCCATCGCAATGACTGGATCTGGATATACACCGATTACAAGCACTGCAAGCGCAGCAAGCAATACCATAATACCACCCACTTTTTGACCCCAATGTTTATCAGCATCAATACGTGGTGTGTCTGGTGGCGTCATATACATGACGATCATGACACGTAGGTAATAGTATAGACCAATACCAGAACCCACAATGATCATCGCAGCGAAGAACCAATGTGCTTCAGACACAACTGTCATGATCAGCATGAATTTACCGATGAAGCCTGCAGTTAACGGAATACCTGCAAGAGATAGCATCATCACAGTCAGTGTTGCCGTCAATACTGGACGACGCCAGAATAGACCACGGTAGTCTGCAAGTGATTCTGCTTCGTCATTGTTGTTGTATGGGCTAGACATCAACGCTACAGCACCAAACGCACCAATCGTCGTTAATACATACGTTAATACATATAAACTTACTGACGTTAAGCTTAAGAAAGATGTCGTAACAACAGCAAGGAATAAGTAACCAAAATGCGCAATTGACGAGTATGCCAAAATACGTTTTAAGTTCACTTGTTTCACTGCAAGCATGTTACCAATCAAGATTGATAACACTGCAATGACGATCAAAATCGTTTTGATCGATTCGATACCAATTACACCTGAAGACAGTAAGTAACGTACGAATAAACCAATCATTGCAACTTTAGCTACAGTAGCAAGGAATGTTGCAATTGGTGCTGGAGCACCTGCATACACATCTGGCGTCCATTTATGGAATGGCGCTAAAGACAATTTAAATGCAACAGCTGCGATGATTAAACCAAGACCTAAGATTCCAAATACAGTGGTAAGTTTCTCACCAAATTGAGGAATATAAGATTGCAGCGCCATCATCAATTGAGGATCTTGAGACTTAGTTAACGCCCAGAACATATCATCCACTTGACCCGCAAATGATAATGAACCTAGAACTGAGTAAACATAAGCCATACCCATCAACAACATTGCAGAAGCAGTTGCTGAAAGTACAAGATATTTAATACCCGCTTCGAGTGACTTACCGCGTTGGTAGGTATAAGCAATCAGACCGTACACTGGAATCGACATTAACTCTAAGCTAATGAAGAATGATGCAAAGTGTGAACTTGTTACCATTAACATTGCCCCTGAAACAGAGATCAACATTAATAGATAAAGTTCTTCACGATTATCTTTATAGGTTTCGATATATGCATGTGACAGTGTGCAACAAGCCAATGCAGCAATCAAAATAATCACTTGATAGAACAGACCAAAAGCATCAACCATAAATAGGTTCATGACATTTGGTGAGATCTGAGAACCTGTAAACAACGTGAATAGAATATTCAACAATGCAAGGTTAAGACCGATAACAGATACTGTCGCAATCAAATTATGATTACGTTTGATTGCAGTCAAAATCATTACGATGATTGCTGTTAAAGCAACAATCATCACAGGAGCTAATGGCATTAGCTCAGAAAATGATAGTGTGAAGTTCATGACTTATTGCATCTCCACATTTTCGAGTTGAGTTGTGGCTTGTTCAACCACTTCAACTACTTCTTGTACTGGAATGTAGCTATTCGCAATCCAAGCCAAACTTGATTCTGAAATATCAAGGAAGCTTTGTGGATACAAACCAAGCCATAACAGACCGAACGCACAAATTAACAAAATACCAAGCTCACGCGCATTAAGATCTTTTAATGGGTTCGCATAGTGTTGTTTTTGCTCTTCGTTTGGCACACCAAATAACGCTTTATGAATCAGGATTAAACCATATAGACCCGCAAATACTAAGCTGATCGCAGCAATAATCGTGAATGTAGGGAATTGAGCAAATGCACCCATCAAGATGAGGAACTCACCAATGAAGTTACCTAAGCCAGGGATACCTACAAGCGCAGCAATAAAGAACATCAAGAAGAATGGTAAATACTGGAATTGACCACGAATACCACCCATCAAGCGTAAATCACGTGTGTGAAGACGCTCATACACTTGACCACACATAATGAATAATGCTGCTGACGATAAACCGTGAGCCAACATCATGACCATCAGACCTTGGAAGGTCAGGATGTTACCTGCGTAGATTGCAAGTAAAACAAAGCCCATGTGTGAAATCGACGTATACGCCAACAAACGTTTCATATCGGTTTGCTGGAAAGCACACCAAGCACCGTAGAAGATACCGATTAAACCGAAAATGATTGCTACATCAGCAAACTGCGCTGAAGCAACTGGGAAGAATGGAATGACGAAACGAAGTAAACCGTAAGCCGCTGTCTTAATTAAGATACCCGCAAGGTCTACAGAACCTGCTGTAGGTGCTTGTGCGTGCGCGTCTGGTAACCAACCATGCAATGGGAAAACAGGAAGTTTGACTGCAAAACCAATAAACAAACAAATCATAAATGCAAAGGCAATTGATGACGTTTGTGGGTTAGCATCCAATGTATTCGCAACAGCGAGTAAATGGTTATAACTGAAGCTGATTGTATCTGTCATCATGAAACCGTAGATCACAAGACCTAAGATACCAATCAACATGATCAGACCAGCCACCTGCGTGTAAATAAAGAATTTAGTCGCAGCGTAAACACGAGATTTACCAGAAGCACCTTTGTGGCCCCAGAGTGCAATCAAGAAGTAGATTGGAACGAGCATCATCTCCCAGAAGAAGAAGAACAAGAACAAATCAACAGCCAAGAATACACCGATCACGCCACCTAAAGACCATAAAAGGTTTAAGTGGAAGAAACCAACGTTCTTCTGAATTTCACCCCAAGAGCAGCCAACCGCCAATACACCTAGTAAAGCAGTTAAACCGACCATTAGAAGTGAAAGACCATCCACCGCTAAGTGGATGTTAATGCCAAGGGTTTGAATCCAAGGTACATAGAACTCTGCAGACCAAGTCGGTACAGTTTCACCAATTTGGTAGCTGTAGGTACCTGATTGCCATAAAGCAACGGTCATGCCCAAAGTAATGAGCATACCCACAAGTGCGATATAACGTGGTAGGTGTTGATCTAATTTATCAACGACCCAACAAATAAAACCAGCAATGAACGGAATGAGGATCAGCGCGGGTAAATACCAGTTATTGATGTTTTCCATCTTATTTCCCCACGATCTGAGTCACGATCAGAATCATGATAATCACCACGATACCGAACGCCATGCTCGATGCGTACTCACGCAAAGAACCTGTTTGACGTGAACTAGTGAAGCTATGACCACCTTTAACAATCGCTGGCAATACAAGCCATACGCCATCAATCGGGTCACGACCAATCATTTTTGCAATAAATAAGTAAGGTTTTACAAACACGAGGTCATATAACGCATCGAAACCAAGCGCATTACGACAGATATTTGCAAGTCCAGCACCCAATGAAGTGCGAGCAAAACCTTGAACTGCTTTATAAGCAAAAGCAAATAAGACAACACCAACCGCTAAACCAGCAAGTGCGATTGCAATAGCGACATATTCTGCACCATGCGCACCAGCTTCTAGCGCTTCAGGAATAACAAATGCAGGGATTTGTGCTGCATCAAGAATACTCATGACTGGCGCTTTAAGTACGATTGCCAAACCTGTAGAAAGGACAGCAAGAATCGCTAAAGGAGCCCAGTAAGTTGCACCTTTGATTTCGTGATATGGCGTTTTCTCTTCGCCAAAGAACACAATCCAAATTAAACGGAAAGTATAGATTGATGTTAAGAATGCACCAGCAACACCGACCCAATACAATGTATTGAATACAGGTAAGCCTGCGATATGGCTTTGTGTCCACACAGCCGCCAAGATTGCATCTTTTGAGAAGAAACCAATCGTTAAGAATGGAATCGCTGCTAAGGCACCGCCACCGATCGCGAAACAAGCAAATAAGAATTTATTACGCTTGAACAAACCACCCATTTTGAAAATGTTTTGTTCGTGATGGTATGCAAGAATCACCGCACCTGATGACAAGAACAACAACGCTTTGAAGAATGCGTGTGTCAACATGTGGAATAGACCAGCTTGGTATGCTTCAGCACCTACAGCCATAAACATATAACCCAACTGACTCATGGTTGAGTAAGCAAGAATACGTTTGATGTCTGTTTGAACCAGTGCAGCAAAACCTGCAACTAATAATGTCACCGCTCCTGTGATTGAGATAAACACCATGACTTCTGGTGCCATTTCAAATACAGAGAACATACGGCAGCATAGGTAAACACCTGCTGTTACCATTGTTGCAGCATGGATTAATGCAGATACTGGTGTAGGACCCGCCATCGCGTCTGCTAACCATGTTTGTAATGGGATTTGCGCAGATTTACCTGCAGCACCCAAGAACAACATTAATGCAGTCCAAATGGTTAACGATGAGCTTTGTGTCATTACCACAGGCGCAGCAGCAACGATTTCAGCAATATTCAATGTTCCAAATTGTTGGAAAATTAAGAACAATGCGATGAGTAAAAAAACGTCACCTATACGTGTCACGGTGAATGCTTTAATTGCAGCAGCACCATTTGCTGGATTTTGGTAGTAATAACCAATCAGCAAGTATGAGCACAAGCCAACACCTTCCCAACCTAAGAATAACAACGCAAGGTTGTCACCCAACACAAGCAATAACATGCTTGCAACGAATAGGTTGAAATAGGAGAAGAAACGTGCAAAGTCTTCTTCACCACGCATATACCATGATGCAAAGATATGAATTAAGAAACCCACACCCGTAATCATGCCAAGCATAAGTAAAGATAAACCATCTAAGTGCAAGCTAATGCCTGGTTCAAAACCACCCACACTGAACCAAGTCCAAAGGTGAGTCACTTGAGATGTTTCACCGCTGTTGATGAAATTCATACCAGCCAATAATGCACATAGTGCAGAAAGACCAACTGAACCCACACCAATAATGGCAGCTACAATTTCAGGAAGCTTATTACGCCCTGCCGCTAAAAGGATAAAACCAATGAGCGGAAATAATATGGTTAATGCTAATAAACTCATCCGCGCATCTCACTAGCAGCATCTACATCCAAATGATGGAAGCGATGATAGAACTGAAGGACGATCGCAAGCCCGATACACGCTTCTGCCGCAGCAAGCGTTAAGATCAAGATAAACATGATCTGACCATCTGGTTGCACCCATGCACTACCAGCGAGGACAAATGCAAGCGCAGCTGCATTCATCATGATCTCAAGGCTCATTAACATAAATAGAAGGTTGCGTCGCACCATTACACCGTAGAAACCGAGTGCAAAAAGAATGGTTGCAACAATCAAACCATGCTCTAAAGGGATATTACCCATTATTCTTTTTCCTCTTCTGCACTTGGTTCACGTTTGCCTAAGTGGAATGCAGCGACTAACGCAGCAAGCAATAACATTGCGGCAACTTCAACCAATAATAAATATTGTGTAAAGAGTGCTTGACCAACTTCTTTAGGGCCTACAACTTCTGTACCCATTAAAGGACCAGAAATGCTGTGCTCTGAAGTCATTGTCCAAACTAAAACCAGACCCATTAAAAAGCTCATCAATGCAGGGTAAGCCCAAGCATCAGATGTTAACCATTTACGTTCTTGTTCAACAGTTTGAGAACCAAGGTTCAACATCATCACAACGAAGACGAAAAGAACCATAATGGCACCAGCGTAAACAATAATCTCAAGCGCACCTGCAAATGGTGCACCAACGATCATGAACATACCAGCAACTGCAAGTAACGAAACGATTAAGCTTAAAAGTGCGTGTACTGGATTCGCATTAGTCACAACACGAACCGTAGAAACGATGGCCACAAGTGCCATCAAATAAAATGGCCACATCATGGTAATAAGCTCCGTACATCGACAGGTGCGCTTTCACGCTGAGCCTGACCTTTGTCTTTACCAGCTACAGCCATACCCGTTACACGGTAGAAGTTATAGTCTGGATATTTACCAGGACCAGAAATGAGCAAGTTTTCTTTCTCATAAACTAAGTCTTGACGAACGTATTCACTGAGTTCGAAATCAGGTGTCATCTGAATAGCAGTTGTAGGACATGCTTCTTCACACATACCACAGAAAATACAACGAGAGAAGTTGATACGGAAAAATTCCGGATACCAACGACCATCTTCTTTTTCAGCTTTCTGTAATGAAATACAGCCAACAGGGCAAGCTACAGCACACAAGTTACAAGCTACACAACGCTCTTCACCATCTGGGTCACGTGTCAATACGATACGGCCACGGAATCGTGGTGGAACGATTTCTTCAGCTTTAACTTCAGGGTATAAAATAGTGTCACGTTTACGTGTTGCGTGGCTAAATACCATCCACAACGAACGTACAATTGACCCAAACCCAGCTAGAATTTTATACATAATGTTCTCCCTGCTGTCCTAGGCCTGATTCATCAGAATCACAGCACCAGTCACCAACAAGTTGACCAACGCTAAAGGCAAACAAATCTTCCAACCAAAGTTCATCACTTGGTCATAACGTGGACGCATTAATGAACCACGTGCCAAGACAAACATCATCACAAAGAATGCTGTTTTCATCATGAACCAAAATGCTGGAGGTAGGAAATCTAGACCAAATGGTGCTAACCAACCACCGAAAAATAAGGTTACGATCAAAGCTGAGATCAGGACAACGTTGACGTATTCCGCAACGAAGAACATCCCCCACTTCATACCACCATATTCGACATGGTAACCTTCCGCCAATTCTTGTTCCGCTTCTGGTTGGTCAAATGGATGACGATGCGTTACCGCAACACCTGCGACCACGAAGATGAGGAAACCTAAGAACTGTGGAATAACAAACCATACATCTTTTTGAGCTTCTACGATTTCACGCATGTTGAATGAGCCTGCAATCGCAACCACACCCATCAAAGAAATACCTAAGAAGACTTCATAAGAAATCGTTTGCGCTGCTGAACGAAGACCACCGAGTAATGCATATTTGTTATTTGATGACCAACCACCAAATAAAACTGCATACACTGCAATACCCGCCATTGCCATAAAGAACAATAGACCGATACTCATGTCTGCAACACCTAAATAAGGTGATACAGGGATAACCATGAACGATAGCACCGCAGTTGCCATCGCAACTGCTGGAGCTAAACGGAAAGTCAATTTATCTGCAAACTTTGGTGTCCAGTCTTCTTTGAACATGATTTTCAGCATGTCGGCAACAATCTGGAACATCCCCCCAGGACCTACACGGTTTGGACCGTAACGGTCTTGCCACAAGCCAAGTAAACGACGCTCAATGAAAGACATCAACGCAGCAATCAAAACTACAACGAGCAAGATCACAATCGCTTGAACTACAGAGTAGGCAATTGGCCAGTTCTCAGCCCAAAGCGGCGTTTGACGGATTAATTCTTGTTCCATGAATTATGCTCCTACCGCGACTGATACAGGCTCAGCTAACGATACCGTTGGCGCGAGACCAATTGGGTAACCAATATAACCTGTAGGTAAATATTCAATGACTTGAACAGGAAGAACGATCGAAGCCTCACCTGCTTTCACAGTAATGTTTTGGCCATCTTTCACATTCAAGCGCGCTGCATCTTGCTCACCCACTGCAAATACCGCTTCTGGAATACGAGACTCCATTGCAGGTGTTTTCACTGTGAATTCACCAGATCCAAAAATATGATGCATTGGAACAAGGCGGAAACTCTCAGCATTTACAAGAACTGGTGCTGGTGCAACGTATGTGCGTGCTGGTAATTTCGCAAGGCGATCAAATAAACGAATACCTGAATCACCACCTTTTAAAGAACCGCCCACTGATTCTTGGAACTTATTCCAAGCTTGTGGCGAGTTCCAACCTGCTGACCATGCAAATGGAACTAACGCTGACGGCGTTTGGTTCCCGACATAACCTTCCATAGAGAATGTTAATGCAGAGTCTTGATCAGTTGGTTGTTTAGGCTCATGGACAGATAACGGCGCACGAAGTGAAGTACGACCAGAGTAACGACGTGGTTCACGTGCCACTTTAAGACCATGGACACGGAATCCTGCATCTGGTGCTACATCTTGAATCGCTTCAAGCGCAGGTACATTCTTGGCAACTGATTCGATGACATCATCAAGCACAGTCCAAGAAATTGCTTTGCCTTTCACGCCAGTTTCAATGGCATGTAACCAACGCCAAGATTCTTTGATCGCAAGTTCTGGTTTGTAGTAACTTGGGTCATATACTTGATAGAAACGTTGTGCACGGCCTTCTTGAGATACCACAGTACCGTCACCTTCAGCAAAGCTCGCTGCAGAAAGAACGATATTCGCTCTTTTCACCGTTTCAGTTTCTGAATGGTCAAGCACGATCACGTCTTTACCAGACAAAGCAGCATCTACTTGCACTGCAGGTAAACGACGATAAAGGTCGTTTTCTACAATCACGACAGTGTCATAGTCTTGTGCAAATGCTTGCTCAAGGCTGTTACCGCCAAAGATTGCTAAGCCCATTGAGTTCACTTCAGGAACAGTCAAAGTTAGACCCGCATTACCCAGATTCTGTGCAACTTGTGCAGCAGCTTCCATAATTGCAGCTTCTTGCAAGCTTGTACCAGAGATAATCAATGGTTTTTTTGCAGCTTTTAAAGTGTCAGCAATGGTTTGAGCAAATGCTTTTGCATCTTCTTCTAAACCGGTAATACTTTCACCTTTCACCGCCGCAGCAACAGCAAAACCTAAACGTGCGATATCATTTGGAGAAGCAACGACTTCACCAGTAGCTACGTCAGATAAACGTGTTTGAGTCGCAGCCAAGATATAAATTGGTGATTTTTCGTCTTGAGCAATACGTTGTACTGGCTCAGCCAACCATTCTTGTGTACGGCGTTCTGCAGCCATTTCTTTGGCTTTGTTTTTCGCAGCTTGACGTACAGACAATGCCATACGTGGTGCAGTTTGAGTTAAATCTTCACCGAGAATTAAGACAGCATCGTAACTTTCAATTTCACGCATACCTGGGTTATATACACCCTCGGTTTGCATAATTGATGCAGCAAGTTCAACCAAGTTTTGCTCTTTTTGAGACATACCTGTTGAATAGTTTGCTTGTCCAACCAATTCACGAAGCGCAAAGTTAGACTCAAGAGATGCGCGTGGAGAACCAATACCCAATACTTTTTTGCCTTGGATTTTCTCAATCACGGTGTCTAACGCTGTATCAACTGAAACAGTCTCTACATTGCTACCTGAACGGAATTGCGGTTGACGTGGACGGTCTTCACGGTTCACATAACCCGTACCGAAACGGCCTTTATCGCACAGGAAGTATTGGTTGACTTCACCGTTAAAACGGTTTTCTACACGGCGTAATTCACCATAACGCTCACCCGGAGAGATGTTACAACCTGAAGAACAGCCTTGGCAGACGCTTGGCGCATACTGCATGTCCCATTTACGGTTATAACGTGCAGAGTGTGTTTTGTCTGTGAATACGCCCGTCGGACATACTTCAGTTAAGTTACCCGAGAACTCAGACTCTAAAGTACCTGATTCTGGACGACCAAAATAAACACGTGAAGCGTTTGCATACACACCGAAGTCTGTACCACCTGCGTAGTCTTTATAGTAACGAACACAACGGTAACATGCGATACAACGGTTCATCTCGTGTGCAATGAACGAACCAAGTTCTTGGTTGTAATGTGTACGTTTCGTGAAACGGTAACGACGACGGTCATGTTGTGTCATCACCGTCATATCTTGAAGGTGACAGTGACCACCTTCCTCACAGACTGGACAGTCATGTGGGTGGTTCGTCATCAAGAATTCAACAATAGATGCACGGAAATCTTTTGCTTCTTTGTCTTCAATCGAGATGTAGGTATTGTCAGCTGCAGGTGTCATACATGACATAACTAAACGACCGCGAGTATCTTCTGGATTCGCGTATTGAGTTACAGCACATTGACGGCAAGAGCCGACAGAACCTAAGGATGGATGCCAACAAAAGTACGGGATATCAATACCCAAAGACAAGCATGCTTGAAGCAAGTTCTCTGAGCCATTGACTTCATACGATTTGCCATCGACATGAATTGTAGCCATAGTCGAATTCCTTAAGCTTGTTCTACGTTGCTAACTTGAGCAGCGGCATTCACCACTTTCGCTTCAAATTCGCCACGGAAATATTTGAGTGCACCCATGAGTGGTTCCATAGCACCAGGAGCGTGAGCACAGAAAGTCTTACCAATCCAAAGCTTACGTGTAAGCTCTTGCAAATGATCGATGTCTTCTTTCTTGCCTGTACCATCTTCAAGTGCTTTAAGCGCTTTCACCGCCCAAGGTAAACCATCACGACATGGTGTACAGAAACCACATGATTCACGCGCAAAGAATTCTTCTAAGTTACGTGTTGCTGAAACCATACATTGAGTTTCATCAACCACCATGAGCAAACACGTACCTAAACGCGAACCTGCTTTCATGATGCTTTCCGCATCCATTGGAAGATCGATGTGTTCAGCTGCTAAAAAGTCAGTTGATGCACCACCTGGTAACCATGCTTTAAGCTTTAAGCCATCACGCATACCACCCGCATGTTCTTCAATCACTTCACGTGCAGTTGTACCGAATGGAAGCTCCCAAAGACCAGGGAATTTCACTTTACCTGATGCACCATAAATTTTAGTGCCTGGATCTTTCGACTTACCTGCAGATAAATTGATATACCACTCAGGACCACGCAGCATAATTGCAGGTAAGTTATTGTAGGTCTCTACGTTGTTCACAATCGTAGGACGACCCCAAGCACCTGCAACTTGTGGGAATGGTGGTTTTGTACGTGGATTTGCACGGCGACCTTCAAGCGAGTTGATCAATGCAGTTTCTTCACCACAGATATAACGACCCGCACCAGTGTGCACATGTAGTTCAAAGTTCCAGCCAGAACCAAGGATGTTTTCACCCAAGTAACCTTTGGCACGAATTTGCTCTAAAGCTTGGTTCAAATACTTCGCAGCTTCGATGTATTCACCACGGATAAAAATATAACCATGGGTTGCTTCAAGTGTATAACCTGCAATTAACATCCCTTCGATCAATTGATGAGGAAGCTTTTCCATCAACAAACGGTCTTTGAATGTACCTGGTTCCATCTCATCGGCATTACAAATCAAGTAACGAGGACCTGAATTGTCATTTGGCGCCATGAGCGACCATTTAATCCCTGCAGGGAAACCAGCACCACCACGACCTTTCACAGTCGCTGCTTTAATGATTTCCAATACATCTTTAGGCGGCATTGTGAGTGCTTTCTTGAAACCCTCATACCCTTCAAGAGATTCATAGTCTTCTACACTATGAACAAATTCTTGCTTGCTCAAACGCCATGTTAATGGGTGAGTTTCTGGGTTACCGTCGCCATAAATCGGTTTTGGTTCAGTATTCATACATACTTCTCCAATAACTGTTTCACTGAAGAAACTTCTACTAGACCGTGAGTATCTTCATTAATCATCAAGGTTGGACCCTTATCACAGTTTCCTAAACAGCAAATCGGGAGCAAAGTAAAACGACCATCAGCAGTCGTTTGACCAAATGAAATCCCGAGTTCGCGTTGGAATGCTTCTGCTAAAGTTTCTGCCCCCATCAAGAAGCAAGCAATAGAATCACAAAGCAAAATTACGTTGCGACCTACTGGCTGGCGGTAAATACGGTTATAGAATGTTGCCACACCTTCCAAATCAGCAAGGCTCATTGACAACATCTGCGCAATCGCATTCATTTGCGCATCATCCACCCAACCATTACGACGTTGAACGCATTTAAGCGCATCTAAACATGCCGCACGTGGGTATGGGTAATGACCAATGTGATGCTCGATTTCGTGGATTTCTTCCGCAGTTAAAATCCCTTCGACATTCACACGTGGCTTTTTATCAGTCAAAATCATCATAATGCGTACCCCTTAGCGATCCACGTCAGCCATTACGACATCAATCGTCGCTAAATAAATGATTAAGTCAGATACAAGACTGCCGTTAATTACAGAAGGAATTTGCTGTAAGTGCGTGAAGGTTGGTGTACGAATACGGGTACGGTAACTCATCGTTGACTTGTCTGAAGTCAAGTAGTAGTTCGATGCACCTTTTACCACTTCCGCCATAACAGATGCTTCACCTGCTGGCATGACAGGACCCCATGACACGCTTAAGAAGTGCGTAATCAAAGTTTCAATGTCTTGTAGTGTCTTATCTTTCGGTGGTGGAACAGCCAATGGGTGATCCGCTTTATAAGGACCAGATGGCATGTTATCCAAGCACTGTTTGATGATTTTTAAAGATTGTTCGATTTCACGGTAGTGAACGATCACACGCGCATATGCATCGCCCTCGTATTCTACAGGCACTTCGAAGTCGTAATTTTCATAACCGCTATATGGACGATATTTACGTACGTCAAAATCAATACCTGTTGCACGTAAACCTGTACCTGTTACACCCCATGCCAATGCAGATTTTGCATCGTATTGCGCAACATTACGGGTACGACCTTCAAATACCGAGTTTTTAAGTGCTGCAGTATGATATTCCTTCAAACGTTTAGGCATCCAATCCAAAATTTCACGGATCAAATGTTGCCAGTTGTTTGGAAGATCGTGTGCAGTACCACCGATACGGAACCATGCTGGGTGCATACGGTAACCCGTGATTGCTTCAATCGCGTCATAGATCTTTTGACGATCGGCGAACATATAGAATACTGGGGTCATACCGCCGGCATCCTGAATCGCTGTACCGATATAAAGCAAGTGGTTATTAATACGGAATAGTTCCGACATCATGACACGAATACATTGCGCACGTTCTGGCACAGTGATCCCTGCCATCTGCTCCACACCCATCACATAAGGCATGTTTTGCGCACAACCACCTAAGTAGTCAACACGGTCAGTATACGGAATGAATGAATGCCAAGTTTGACGTTCAGCCATCTTTTCCACACCACGGTGGTGATAACCGATATCAGGCACACAGTCTTTCACTTCTTCGCCATCTAACTGCAAGATCACACGGAATGCACCATGCGCAGATGGATGGTTAGGACCCAAGTTCAAGAACATGAAGTCTTCATCAGCATTACCGCGTTTTAGACCCCAATCTTCAGGTACAAAACGTAAATGCTCTTGTTCGAAATCTTGTTTCGCTTGGTTCTGACGATAAGGTGTGTATTCAGTCGCACGTGCAGAATATTCTTTACGCAACGGATGACCTTCCCAATACGTTGGCAATAAAATACGACGGAGCATTGGATGCCCTTCGAAGTTAATGCCGAACATATCGTAAGCTTCACGTTCGTACCAGTTGGCATTTGGCCAAATGTTGGTTGCTGTTGGAATATTGAGATCAGACTCATTCAACGCAACTTTAATACGAATATCCGTATTACGCTCTAGTGACAACAAGTGATAGAACACAGTGAAGTCAGACGCAGGTAACCCATCGCGGTGAGTACGTAAACGCTCATCTACCGCTGACAAGTCAAACAACATCACGTAAGGACGTGACACTGTACGCAAGAACATTAATACGTCTTGTACACGTGAGCGCTCAACCCAGACTGTTGGAAAGTCTTCAAAAGTCGTTTGCACGTAGAAATTCTCACCAAACTTGGTTTTGAGCTCTTCTACAATTGCAAATGCTGGGCGTGAATCAACTGGAGTTGATTCTGGCATAGCAATGTCAGTTTCAGCCATTGGCTTGGCTTCCTATTTAATACAAATTCATTCAACCAAAACGACAATTACACCCAAGCGGGTGCATCAATATTATTTGCCGTTAAGATTATTTAATTTCATCCATAGAGCGTAAGTGTTTTACTGCAATACGTTCAGCATTCTTACGGTCACGTTCAGGCTGCATCTTTGGCTTATAAACTGGCTTAAGATCATCACCGATCACCGCAGAAAGCGGACGACGCTCTAATTGAATTTGGTCTTGCAATAACATCAACGCTTGGATTAATGCTTCAGGACGCGGTGGGCAACCTGGAATATACACATCCACTGGAATGATTTTATCGACACCTTGTACAACCGAGTAAATGTCATACATACCGCCAGAGTTTGCGCATGCACCCATTGAGATCACCCATTTAGGTTCTAACATTTGCTCATAAAGGCGTTGAATTACAGGTGCCATCTTGACGAAGCATGTACCCGCAACAATCATCAAGTCCGCTTGACGTGGTGAAGCACGAATTACTTCGGCACCAAAACGTGACAAGTCATGCACGCCTGTTAAAGTCGTTGCATACTCTACGTAGCAGCAAGATGTACCAAAGTTGAACGGCCAAACTGAGTTTTTACGACCCCAGTTTACTGCTGTATGCGCCAAATCCTCTAAACGAGTCATGAACACATTCTTATTCACTTCTTCTTGTAGAAGCGGATCTTCTACAACGATACGCTCTTGAAGTGGATACTGATCAGCATCCGGATTCGCACGGGTTAATGTATATTTCATCCCGTATTACTCCTTATCAGATGATGTAGTCGTTGGCGAAGCTTTTACACGACCAGATGATTGCGCTGGAATTTGACCTGTAGGGTCAACCACCAACTCCTCAATTGAGTTGAAGCGAGTAATTTCTGCGAGATCCATATTTGGCGAACCAATTTTAGGTTTAATCCCTGCTGCTTTACGCTTATCAGATGGCGCCCAATTTAATGCACCAGTAGACAACTCATAAATCAAGCCAACGAGTAAAACTAAAATAAATACAGCTGCTGCTGCAAAACCGATCCAACCCACTTCACGAACTGACGCAGCCCATGCATAGAGATAGAGCGCTTCTAAGTCAAACACAACGAAGAAGATTGCAACCAAATAGAATTTTGCAGATAGACGAATTCGTGCTCCACCAGCACTAACTACGCCTGACTCGAACTGCTCTTGCTTAGCACGTCCCCACGATTTACCCCCTAGGAGTAGCGGGACAGTGAGCATAAAGACGCATAAAAATGTAACGCCGATCACGAAGGCAATTATTGCCCAATCGTATGGAGTAATGGCACTCATGCGGGGATAACTCCTGGCAGGCCTATTTATTAACAAAGAATGTATGTATTGGCCTTCAAATACACCAAACACAAAATTAATCCCGCCAATTGTACCTGATTTATGATTTCTGTTGCTAGCCAATCCCTCTAAGTCTTTAGGATGAATTTTGCCCTTTTTCCAGATTTCATGGTGATTAAAGTCAATAAAACCTTATTTAATCGTAGAAAGTTATTAAGGTGATACAACTGATTATTTTTTCCGAATAATCATTCAAAAAATTCAAGAGGCGTCAATCCAGACACTATCACTTTTTTAGTTTTACCATTCGTGTTAGGTCAGCTTTTTTTGCACCAATATGGCTCAATTATTTTTGATTTATTCTATTTTAAAAGTTTTAAATTTTAATTGCTTACAATGTTTTAATTAACTTTATACAAATCGTGCTGATTTTCGTTATATGCTCAATTAAATAATAAGGAGAAGATCTATGAGTCTAGAATTCACACACAAACCTAACTATTTTTTATTTGCTCAGTTGATCGTCCATCATTTAGACAGCTATATCAAAAAACATCCTGATGCAACGAATGCTATTTTTGATTTACGCGATATTTATCAAATTTTCCGCCAAGACCTCGCCTCTACAACCACTAATCTTGATGCTATTCTCAACATCGCAGATGAATATACAGTTGAGACCATTCACGGCGATCAAAAACTGATAAGCAATTATCATGTTGATGCAACCAATAACAGTTTACTGATCGATTTCAATGCCGATGCCTTAAATGCACTTAAGGAAGGAAAACGCATTATTGAACCCAATGCCAATAATTATCAATAAAAGGCAATAAAAATTATAAGAAAAGCGCTTAATCGCGCTTTTTTTTAATTCTCGCTTTACTCTGACGTTTGACTGGTTTGAACAATCTTCTTCTTTTTAAATCTTTTGGCTGGCCACTGCATGGTGAATCGTGCACCACCCATTTTAGGACTTTGATCTACTTGAATCGTACCGCCAAACCAATAAGCGATTCGACTTACAATAGACAAGCCTAAACCATATCCACCTGAAGCACGTGTACGACTATCATCCAAGCGAGCAAAAGCTTCAAACACTCGCTTACGATCCTCTTCTGGAATCCCCGGACCATCATCTTCAACTGAAATATACGCCATTCCCTGAGCATCAATTCCACCAGTGATCAGCACTGTATCATCGCAGTATCGGATCGCATTTCCGACTAAGTTTTGTACTACACGATGCAAATAACGGCGTTCCGCATCCACCACCAAAGCTTGTGATGGCAAGTGTAATTGAATATTTTTATTGGTTTTTAATGCTTTAGTTTCAATAGCGACTTGCTCAAGCACTTCGTATAGTCGAATTTCCTTAAAATCAATAGAGGGCATGCCTTGCTCAAGTTTAGCATAGGTCATAATTTCATCAATGAGCGTGTTTAAAGCCTCAATGTCTTTATCAATCATTTCTACTTGTTGCTGACGATACTCATAATCCTCTTCATCAACCAACATTTCCATACCAAAGCGAATACGTGCGACTGGCGTTCGCAGCTCATGTGATACAGCTCTCATTAACTCTCGCTGAGCTTCGATCAAACGCTGTATATGATCTGACATACTGTTATAGCTGGCTGCCAAATGTGCTAACTCATCATATCCTTCGACAGGAACGCGAACGGACATATCCCCTTTTTGCATAACATTTAAGGCTGAGTTAACTTGCTTCAACTTGCGTTGCATTGGGACAATCAGACCATACACACCAAGCGACAAAATAAACATACTCAGCAAAGTAATCCCTGCCGCCAATTGGAATGGCATCCAATTGAACATTGGCACTGGTCCCATCACCAAGACATCACCAGACGAATTCGTCATTGGAGAAATGACAGAAATCGTAGTACCACGAATGCTAGCGCTATCCTGATACAGGATAACCCCTTGATCCGCACGTAAACGACCAATTTGCTCGGAATCTAAATTGAGATCAGACAGATTTTGAATGCTTAAATCATAAGAAAAGTGTTGCTTAATTTTTGCAAGATATTCCCTTTCCTGCCCTGGATAATAAACCAAGTATTCCCATACAAAGATTGGCAAGGCCTTCATTTGACGCTCACCGATATTATCCACTTTCACATAAAGTAAATGCTCAGGGTCATCTATTAAACCAATAATGACATAAGCAATACTTTCTTTGGCGTCATACCGCACCACTGCTTTGCGCTTTTCTAAACGGTATTTTTCGGTGCGTGAAAGTTCGACTTTATCAGATTCTAGATAATAGATTGGAAGTTCGAGCAAATCAGATGCATCTGATATCCAATCCATTCTTTGTTGCATGGTTTGTTGTCTTGAAACACCCTCACTGATGACGTACGAAATCCCATCAGTCAATGACTCACGGTATTCCTGCGCGCGTTGATAGTTGATGATTTGCACAAGCAAATAACCAAATATGGCAACCAGCACCACCAAAATGACGAGACCTGCGTAGATGCGCAGGAATATACTGTGTTTAGACACTAAGGTATGACCTTCTGAGGAGTGAGGGCATTACCGCGGGGATGTGATTACATCCCGTTGGTTTCTTTAACGAATAAATATCCTTTACTACGCACTGTTTTAATACGTTTAGGATTCTCAGGATCATCACCAATTTTTGGACGGATACGAGAAATACGAACATCAATTGAGCGGTCTTGACCATCATATTCAATACCACGTAGACGCTCAAAAATGTCTTCACGTGAAAGGATACGACCAGCATTAGATGCCAACAACCATAATAAGTCATATTCTGCACTTGTGAAATCTACAAGCTCACCGTTTAAGGTTACAGAACGACCACCATTATCAATCACTAAATCATCAAATTCGATACGTTGAGCAACTTCATCCTCTGGTGTTTTGTCTGTACGACGAAGCAAAGCACGAATACGCGCTAATAGAACGCGTGGCTGAACTGGTTTCGCAACATAATCGTCTGCACCCATTTCAAGACCCAATACTTGATCCATGTCTTCAGTACGAGCAGTCAACATTAAAATCGGTTGATGATAATGTGGACGAACCTCACGACATACAGTGAGACCATCAGCACCAGGAAGCATAACATCCAGCACCACCATATCCGGTTGCTCTGCGATAATACGACGGATTGCACGATTACCGTCTGGTTCTACCCCAACTTCTAATCCATTACGAATTAAATACTCTTGCGTTAAACGCGCAAGACGCTCGTCATCTTCAACGATCAAAATCTTTGGTAACTTTTCTTCTTGGCTCATAGAATGCCCCTATATTGTTACGATATCTGCTGATTAAACTTCACAGATTTACATCGATATGTTTTGCAATATACACACGTTTACATTGTAAACAAGAGCCTGTTCACGAAACTGATACACGAGCGTAGTCTTTTGTTATCTTTTTATTAACTATTGATAAATAGATAGTTTTGCCAAGTCGATCAATATTTTCAATCAACTTTAAACTTTCAAACACAAATCAATTTGATGATATTTTAAACAAAATATTTCAAAAAAATTATTTTCGAGAAGCAATATGCACTTTCAGAGTTATCCACAAACTTATCTATAAGCACTCTAAAAAGTCTCTGTTATGCTTAGCACCCTGTGACGCTGACTACATAACAAAAATGGCGGAACATGGAAAAAGTTAGGGAAATTTGAGTGTTAAACTCAGAAAAAAAATTATCAAAATGTCAATATTGATCTACCCTGAAATTTACCGTATCTTGTGTCTTAATTTACATTAAACCACTAAGTCTTGTGTTTACCCTCAAATATCGCGATAGCTCATTTTTTGAGTTTGTATCCGATTCAAATGGTCCATAAGCATAAAAATGATGAGAATGGAGCGACGCTGAAATGAGCGCTAATACAACCCCTGGTCAACTTCAAGTGATTAAACGCACTGGTGATGTTGCCACTTTTGATGCAGATAAAATCTCTGTAGCAATTGGTAAAGCATTTTTGGCTGTTGAAGGTCAACCAAGTGCAGATTCGAGCAGAATTCATGATCGTATTACTCAGCTGACTGAGATGGTGATGAATACATTTAAGCGTCGTTTACCTTCTGGTGGCACGATTCATATTGAAGAAATTCAAGATCAAGTTGAATTAGCTTTAATGCGCACAGGTGAACAAAAAGTAGCGCGTGCATACGTGATCTATCGTGAACAACGTGCTGAAGCGCGTAAAGAGTTAGGTGCTCATCATCACCCTACTCTTCAGATCACAGGTCAAAATGGTCAGCTCCAACCATTAGATTTGAGTCGTTTACAAGCGAAGATTGAAAAAGCTAGCGAAGGCTTAGAAGGCATTGATGTTCAAGCAATCATCGATGAAACTGTAAAAAACCTATACAACGGTGTTAAAGCATCAGACATCTCTACAACGATGATGATGGCGACACGTACACGTATTGAACAAGAACCAAACTATACGTATGTCACTGCACGTTTGTTGCGTGACAACTTAGTTGCAACAGGTCTTGAGTTTCTTGGTCTATCTAAAGACACGCTTGAAAATGATGCGCTTGAAACCTTCTTGAAAAAAGGTGTTGAGCTAGAGCTGCTTTCTCCAGAATTATTAAATTTTGATCTTGTAAAATTAGCGGCTGCGATTAAACCAGAACGCTCTAATCAATTTACATATTTAGGTCTTCAAACATTATTTGACCGTTACTTCATCCACTCTGATGGCGTACGCTTCGAATTACCACAATTATTCTTCATGCGTGTTTCTATGGGCTTGTCGCTCAATGAAGACAACCGTGAAGATCGTGCAATCGAATTCTATAACTTACTTTCTAGCTTCGATTACATGGCATCTACGCCAACCCTATTTAACTCAGGTACATTACGTCCTCAATTATCAAGCTGTTATTTAACAACGATTGATGACGACTTGTTCGATATTTATGGCGCTATGCGTGATAACGCAATGTTGTCTAAATGGGCAGGCGGTTTAGGTAATGACTGGACACCAGTTCGTGCCTTGAACTCATACATCAAAGGTACTAACGGTAAATCGCAAGGTGTTGTTCCATTCCTTAAAGTAGCGAACGATACAGCAGTTGCAGTTAACCAAGGTGGTAAGCGTAAAGGTGCGGTATGTGCTTATCTCGAGACTTGGCACTTGGATATCGAAGAATTCCTAGAGCTTCGTAAAAACACGGGTGATGACCGCCGTCGTACACACGATATGAACACTGCAAACTGGGTTCCAGATTTGTTCATGCAACGTGTATTTGAAGATGCTGAATGGACACTCTTCACCCCGTCTGAAACACCAGATCTTCACGATTTAACGGGTGCTGAATTCGCAGAACGTTATGCTTACTACGAAAGCATTGCGAAAGAAACAGACATGCTGCATAAGAAAGTCCGTGCGAAAGACTTATGGCGCAAAATGTTATCAATGTTATTTGAAACAGGTCACCCGTGGATCACATTCAAAGACGTATGTAACTTACGTTCACCGCAACAACACGTAGGTGTGGTGCACTCTTCTAACTTGTGTACTGAAATTACGTTGAACACAAGCAAGGATGAAATTGCGGTATGTAACTTGGGTTCAATCAACCTTGTTCAACACGTTCAAGGTGGTCAATTAGACCGTGAGAAACTTGCTCGCACGATTAAAACTGCAGTTCGTATGCTCGATAACGTCATCGACATTAACTACTATGCAGTACCACAAGCGCGTAATTCAAACTTGAAACACCGTCCAGTGGGTATGGGTATCATGGGCTTCCAAGATGCACTATACGAAATGAAGATCGCTTACGGTTCTGATGCAGCGGTTGAGTTTGCAGATGAGTCTATGGAAGTGATTTCTTACTACGCGATTCAAACTTCAAGCGATTTGGCGGTTGAACGTGGTACGTATGAAACATTTAAAGGTTCATTGTGGGATCAAGGTATTTTACCAATTGACTCTCTTGAGCTCGTTGCGAAATCTCGCCCAGAACGTATGTTTGAAGTCGATCGCACACAACGTTTGGATTGGGACACGTTACGTGCCAAAGTCCAAAAAGATGGTATGCGTAACTCGAACGTGATGGCAATTGCACCAACTGCAACCATTTCAAATATTTGTGGTGTATCTCAATCTATTGAGCCAACATTCCAAAACTTATATGTGAAATCGAACTTGTCTGGTGAGTTCACTGTCATCAACCCTTACCTCGTTCGTGCATTAAAAGAACGTGGTCTTTGGGATTCTGTGATGGTCAATGACCTGAAACATTTCGAAGGTTCAGTACAAAAAATTGCGCGTATTCCTGAAGAGTTAAAAGCAATTTTCGCGACAGCATTTGAAGTTGAAGCACGCTGGATTGTTGATGCTGCATCACGTCGTCAAAAATGGATCGACCAAGCACAATCTCTTAACCTTTACATCTCTGGTGCAAACGGTAAGAAATTGGACATCACGTATAAGATGGCATGGTTACGTGGTCTTAAGACGACTTATTACCTTCGTGCATTAGGTGCGACATCTGCTGAGAAATCTACGATTAACACAGGTGCATTAAACGCAGTTAAACCTGCGACAGTTGCAGCACCAGTAGCAGCAGTTGCTCAAGAAGCTAAACCTGAAGCAGCAGCGTCAGAAGAAGGCTTCGAACAAGCAGCGCCAGTGCCAATGGCATGTTCAATTGACAACCCTGATTGTGAGGCTTGTCAATAATGAATAGTGTTAATCCTGATTTAGTTTTAGGTATATTGTCTATAGTTTTAGGTTTTTCAACGATTGTTGTTCCTATCGTTATAGCTATCATTATTGCAATGAAAAACTAAAACACTCTAAAAGGTTGGTATTAATTATCAACCTTTTAGGCTTATCAGAATTAACACTAATTCATCTACAAAAAGGATTCCATCATGCCACATATGACCCATAACTATATGTTAGGACTTGCGGTATTGATCTTTGCCTTTATTTTCTTCTACACGCCGATGGTCTATGCCTTTTTAGCCATTCGCAAACAACAGAAGCGTAAGCAAAATAAGTAGTGCGGAAATTCAATCTACTCAAACGAACAAATTGAGTACATTCATCGGCAAAACTTAATTTTGCTTACACAATATAAGCGTATAGTAGGATGTCTCACGTTGAGATGTCTGAATAAAAAGATATAAGCAACGTAGAGAGAATTGATATGTCTATCCTCAGTTGGGACGATTTCGAAGATGATGAACCGAAACAAACTGCACAAGCACAGCAGTCTGCGCCCATCGAACCGCAAAAAGCGCCTAATCCACAAGTGGTATCTGATGCACGCAACGAACCGACGCGTGTGGCAGCTGCACAACCCGCTCGAACCAGTTCAAACGGAACAACAAATTCAGCCGATCCGTTGGCAAGAGCATCTAACGCCTTAGAACATTTGGACGTTGCTCCAGGTCTTGAAGAGTTAGAAATGGGCGCTCAACGTGTTCAAGTTGATGATAAAGCAATGATCAACTGTCGCGCTGACTTGAACCAACTTGTACCATTCAAATACGAATGGGCTTGGCAAAAATATCTAGATGGTTGTGCAAACCACTGGATGCCACAAGAAGTTAACATGAACCACGATATCGCACTTTGGAAGTCAGAGGATGGCTTAACTGAAGATGAGCGTACCATCGTGATGCGTTCTTTAGGCTTCTTCTCTACTGCCGATTCGTTGGTTGCAAATAATTTGGTTCTTGCGATTTACCGACACATTACTAACCCTGAATGCCGTCAGTACATCTTGCGTCAATCATTTGAAGAAGCGATTCACACGCATGCTTACCAATACTGCATCGAATCTTTAGGTATGGATGAAGGCGAAGTCTTCAACATGTACCGCGAAGTTCCATCAGTTGCGCGTAAAGCGGCATGGGGCTTGAAGTACACTCAAGAATTAAGTGATCCAACATTCAAAACAGGCACACCTGAAACAGATCAAATCTTGCTTCGCAACTTGATCGCATTCTACTGTGTTCTTGAAGGTATTTTCTTCTACTGTGGTTTCTCTCAAATCTTGTCAATGGGTCGTCGTAACAAGATGAATGGTGTTGCTGAGCAATTCCAGTACATCTTACGTGATGAGTCAATGCACTTGAACTTTGGTATCGATATGATTAACCAAATCAAGATTGAGAACCCACATTTGTGGACTGCTGAGTTCCAAGAAGAAATCATTCAAATGATTCTTGAAGGTACGATGCTTGAAATCGAATATGCACGTGACACAATGCCACGCGGTGTATTGGGTATGAATGCTGCAATGATGGAAGAATACTTGAAGTTCATCGCAAACCGTCGTTTAGCTCAATTAGGTTTACCTGAGCAATTTGCTGGTGTGAACAATCCATTCCAGTGGATGTCAGAAATGATGGACTTACGTAAAGAGAAGAACTTCTTCGAAACTCGCGTAACAGACTATCAAACTGGTGGTGCGTTAAGCTGGTAATAGATCAAGCTATTGTATCTAAAAATAAAAGAGCCTTATATGGCTCTTTTATTTTTTAGACTCAAGTAGGTTTAGTAAGCTACAAGAATAAAAAAATAAAATAGCAGGGTTAAGTTTTCAGATTAAAATTTTCATATTCACATGTGTATTTAAGCATCAAAATCAATCAAAGTTAAAGAACTGAGTTTTAACCAATTTAAGAATATCGAATTATGCAAGCACTCCTTTAAATCCAATGTGAATAATGAGTAATGAGCGGATTATTCTTCAAACTCAGGCAAAATGATCTCTATAACCTAATTCTGCAACACATATCGAGTTATAAACTTAGACATTACTACTACCCCATACTAGCCACCTGAAAACACAAATAAAAATGAGCAAGGTTAACTTTTTTAACGGAGCGAGTGTTTATTTCTATATTCTATTTAATAACGTTCAAAAAACAGGTCTAAATATAGAGATGAAAATCTCTTTGGAGTAGGAATTTAATTTTTTTAATCATTACCATTTTTTATTATCAATAAATCCTAAACAACATTTTTTTATGATTAAGTCTACCCCTGATGACTAACACATAAAGCTCTATAAAATGGTGCTTGGATATGATTTTTTTGTTGCAATCGCGTCTCCATAATGAATTTTATTTTATTAGAATATTTTTCAAATGACGAAATAACAAATAAATTTTTTGTTCTTCAAAAATTAATTTATTCAAATTATTAGAATTTTATTTTTTTCATACCAATTACTTTTGATTTCACATTTTTAAAAATAAAAAGAGGTCTCGAAAGACCTCTTTTCATTTGTTTAATTAAATTTGATTATATTTTAACAGATCATCGATCGCATAAAGACTGCTATCTGTATTTTGCAGAACAATAAGCTCAGTTGGGTTATATTTCGTTTTAGCCCCATCAGTATCAACACTAATCACCGTATTTGCACCATCTTGTTTGATCGTTACAAATTCACCAATGTTAGACGATGTAACATTCTGATCTTTTAATAAAGCAGAAATATCAACTCGATCACCTTCAGCTTGATTAAAGTCAGTCCAAATATCTGGACTTTCGGTATGTTGAGCTTGATTGAGCACATCATAAAGGACTGTATCTGCGCCTTCACCAAGAGTAAAAGTATCGATTGAAGCAGATGCTTGTACGGTATCTGCCTCATCACTTCCAGTTAACGTCATCGAAACATTAATTTCAAGTGTTGCAGATTGTGATGTTCCCGCTTTAGAAACTGTTGTATAGGTGAATGTTTCAAGACCTCCACTTAAACCTGATGGTTGATACTCATAGGTGCCATCTTTGAACATAGTAAGGACACCGTGCTTACCTTGAACTGTGAACTCTTGACCACCTTTAGCTGGATCATTTACATAAAGCTCTTTAGATCCAATTTTCAGAATATCAATTTGGTCGATAGCTGTATCATTTTCAAATAAATCACCCTCAAGCAATGGTGTATCAGTTGGAGTAATATTATTGACCATTATTCCAGTAATTGATGCACTAGATACATTCACTGAATTAAATGTACCACTCGTTGTGTTAATTGAAATAACATAATCACCTGCATCGAGCACTTTGCCATCATCTAAAATAATTTCTGAGGCATAAGTCGTTGATGTCGAAGGATTCAATATTGTTCCAGCTGGCCATGTAATACTAACATTTCCGGTATAAACTTGTTCAAGCACTTGCTGTTCAACGCCGTTGACAAGCTGAGTAGTCACCTTATTAATCACAACACTCATTGAAGGATTATCATTAGTTAAAGTACGAGTGATATTCCCTTGGAGATCTAAGCTACTAATATAAGATCCTTCTTCAACTTTAAATTCTAATGTACGACTTGCAGATCCAATAATTCCAGATTCTACAGATTCATTGAGCGTTGAATAGTTTGCCGCTTGAACGTCTACAACTTCTGCATCGTTAGCTACTGTATTGGTATCAATCTTAATATTGAGAACTTCAATGTAAGTTGTACCATCTGCTCGTTCCACTACAACCTCAAAACGATCAATCTCACCATATGGTGGAGTCCAACCCACTGTGCTTTGTGGAACTGTAACATTGTAGGTATAAGTACCGTCAGTATTAATATTGAGTGAGCCATATTGACCCTGTACAACTAAAGCTTCACCTTCAACCACATCAGTGTTATTTACCAATATTAATTTATCTGTCGTAATCGGAGTCGCATCACCTTGAACTGATCCAGTTATCGTTTCTGGGTTTGCATAATCGTAAATATTGACATCTGTAACTTGAGCTGAAGCTCCTCCAATTACGTTTACACCACTAGTTTGCTTGATAATACCAACGTAAGTACCCTCACCAAAACTCAATGTTACCGGGGTTGAAACACCACCGCCAATGAGCACTTGAACAAAATTTGGAATTTCGTGTACTTGAACCAACTGTTCAGTATTCTCATCTAAACGATAGATAACCAAACTAAATGTTGAAAGTAGCGTTACCCCGCCCGCGGAACCAGTAAAGGTCATTTCTTGGAAAGTACCGTCTTCAACAGTAAAGTCCATGACACCTTCCGTACCAATTACACTTGCAGACAACACATCACCAGCAATACCTAGATCAAGTAAATTCAATGCGACTGCATTTGAAATACCTAATGCTTCGCCTGTGGTTTCAGTTAAATCAGGAGTAACATCAAGTAATACTGTATTATCAATGATGGCATTTTCATCTGTGGCAACACGCACTAATTCAATATTTAATTCAGCTGTGCGTTTTTCACCATTTGGTGCCGTTACCTCATATACAAAACGATCAACTTCACCGTAATCTCTAAATAATGGATCTACTGTATATGTATATTGTCCATTTTCAGAGATAGTTAAAGTGCCATACTCCCCTTTAATTGTTGCAATACCATCTGTAAATTGATTAATGGTATTTTCACCATGAGTAACTCCACTGATTTTACTACCCTCTGGGACGACATCTGTACCATTTTGATAATCCTGATCCGTAATCACATTACCGTTTATTGTTCCTGTCACAGCTTCTGGATTATTAAAATCACGTACAGCATCTGATTCAAATCTTAATGTATACCCCGTAACAGCTGACAACCCTTGGCCGTTACCTAATACAATGAGCCACTCTCCTTCATCTAAAGAACGACTTATCGTTTCTGACACACCACCTAATACAACGAGATACCAATTATCAATTTTTTCTTTTAATTCATATTCACCAGTTGACTCATTTAACTTATACATAAATAAGTTCATCGTCCCTACTGTAACACCACCAGCATCAGCATAGAAACTAATATCTCTTTCGGTGCCTTCTTCGACTGAAAGGGAAACTGAAGAGCTAAATACGCTTTCAAGCACACTTGCATTTAACACTGGACCTAAGCCAACAGAACCCACCGTAAATCCTGTTGAGTTAAGCTCTGTTGGTGTTTCATTAACATCTACAGTCGGTGTGATATCCAATACCAATTGCACATCATTATTCGCTGTTGCAAATGGCTCAGGTACCTCAATATCTACGAGATCATCTATTCTTTCTTGCAATAGAGCTTTTGCAGCTTCAATCGCGTCTGAAGTTTGATCAATATTGTCTAATGCTTGTTGTGCAAGAGTTTTTGCTGCCTGAGCAGCTTCTAGGGACTCTTGCAATCTATCAGCCTCTGCCTGTGTTACAGTACCGTCTTGCAAGGCGTCAGCTAAATCCTCTTCAGCCGTTGTATAAGCTTCTTCAGCACTTTCTATTAAAGCTTCGACCCCCGCTAGTAAAGTATCAATATCATCAGAAATATCATTTTCATTTTGATCATTTACTGTTGGTAAAGTGATATCAACCAGATCATTTAAACGACCTTGTAGCGCATCTTTTTCTGCTTGTACTGCCTCAGGTAACGCTGTCACTTTTGTTTGTGCTTCTGTTTTCGCAGCAAGTGCATCATCACGTGCTTGAGTCAGTGCAGTAAGTTCTGTTGGGGTGATGAGGCCATTGGCATTTGCATCGATCAGTGCTTGTTCTGCCGCAGCATATGCTGCTTCTGCTGCCTCTACTGCTGCTTCGGCATCTGCCAATACTTGTTCGTACTCATCTGCTACGCCATCTTCGTTTTCATCATTTACTGTTGGTAAGGTGATGTCGACTAGATCATCTAAGCGTGCATCCAGTGCGTCTTTGTCTGCTCCTTCTGGAAGTGCATCAACTTTCGATTGTGCATCTTCTTTAGCAGCAAGCGCATCATCACGTGCTTGAGTCAGCTCAGCAAGTTCTGTTGGCGTGATTAAACCATCTGATTCGGCATCTGCTAGTGCTTGCTCTGCCTCAGCATATGCTGCTTCAGCCGCCTCTACTGCCTCTGTCGCTTCTTCAAGTGCTGCAACTGCATCATCCACACCATCTTCGTTTTCATCATTTACTGCTGGTAAGGTGATGTCGACTAGATCATCTAAGCGTGCATCCAGCGCGTCTTTGTCTGCTCCTTCTGGAAGTGCATCAACTTTCGCTTGTGCATCTTCTTTAGCAGTAAACGCATCATCACGTGCTTGAGTCAGCTCAGCAAGTTCTGTTGGCGTGATTAAACCATCTGATTCGGCATCTGCTAGTGCTTGCTCTGCCTCAGCATATGCTGCTTCAGCCGCCTCTACTGCCTCTGTCGCTTCTTCAAGTGCTGCAACTGCATCATCCACACCATCTTCGTTTTCATCATTTACTGCTGGTAAGGTGATGTCGACTAGATCATTTAAACGACCTTGTAGCGCATCTTTTTCTGCTTGTACTGCCTCAGGTAACGCTGTCACTTTTGTTTGTGCTTCTGTTTTCGCAGCAAGTGCATCATCACGTGCTTGAGTCAGTGCAGTAAGTTCTGTTGGGGTGATGAGGC
>NZ_JBWYIV010000010.1:0-150180 GCF_056779895.1 Acinetobacter sp. ANC_7553
TGGTTGTGCGGTAGATTTTGTGTGCAGGCTTCTTCATTTGAAAATTATATGGCTGAAGAAGCCCTTAAGAATAGCTTTGTGCAACAAAGCCGTTTTTTTATATTATTTTTTTTGCATTCATTCAAAATGATTAAAAAAGCGGATGATATTTTTCCATCAAGAAAAAAAAACATAAAACCATTTAAGTATTTCCCTAATGTATACATGGAGGATCTCGTGAGTTTTACCAAAAATAATATTGTTTGGTTGAGAATTAATTTTACGGCTTTTGTATTTTTATTTTTTTTAGGGGTGTTTATATTTATATATTTTATAATTAGAAATTAACCATAATTTCTGAAAAAATAATTAAGTTATTTTAAAAAATATTTTTTTAGATTATAAAAGTTAAAGGGTTATAGTGGGTGGGTCTGCAGGTGGGAGTGTAAAATAAAGAATATCTAAAAATGTAGGGATTTGTTGATGTATTTAATAAAGAGGGCTTTGTTGCACAAAGATTTGAAAGGCAAAGCGCCCCTAATTGAGCCAAATTTAAGGCGTAACTTGGGTAAGTGGTCGACCTAATTCCGTAAATCTGTTGAGGACTGCTACACGTGGATGAACCTCATTGACTTGGCTATCAAAGCTCCTTGCACTGAGTTTATCTCCTAATAATTTGATGCAGTGCATCTTAGTCTCAACCAAACTTCGCCGATGATAGCCTGACCATTTTTTCCATAGTGTCCTACCTAAACGTTTAACTGTTCGAAGTAATTCATTTCGCTCTAGCGAGCTGCTCTTTGTATCTTTCCATGGTTTCGCATTTTTTCTAGGTGGAATCACCGCATGCGCTTGCCGATCTGCAATGGCCTGACGGCATTGCTTGGTGTCATAAGCTCCATCGGTATAAACAGAGTCAATCTGCTCATCTTGTGGAATCTGATCAAGTAAGTCACCGAGTACCTGTGAATCACTGATATTACTGGTTGTGAGCTGAATAGCACGTATTTGAAGAGTTTCAGCATCTATAGCAATATGTAGCTTACGCCATTGGCGACGATATCTAGGTCCATGTTTCTTGCGTTTCCATTCACCCTCACCTAGAAACTTCAAGCCTGTATAGTCCATGAGTAGATGCAGCCCATCGCTACTTTTTTGGTAGCTGATTGCAATATCAATATGCTTTTGTCTTCTACAAAGCGTACTGTAATCTGGTGCGGTCCAATTTAATCCGCAAAGTTTAATCAGACTTTGCACAAAGCCAGTGACCATACGTAAAGACAGACGAAATAAGGATTTAATCATTAAGCAGCATTGGATGGCTGCGTCGGAGTAGGTTTTATTTCGTCCTTGTTTGCCTTTTGATAGAGCATACCATTGCGTAGTAGGATCAAACCAAATGGCAATATTTCCGCGATTAATGAGTGCTCGGTTATATGCGGGCCAATTGGTTGTGCGGTAGATTTTGTGTGTAGGCTTCTTCATTTGAAAATTATATGGCTGAAGAAGCCCTTAAGAATAGCTTTCTGCAACAAAGCCTTAAAAAACTAAAACCAGATGTTGAAAATAAGTTTAGAGATATACCCTGGGATGGGCTTTGGGGAAGTTTCGCAGGTGCATTTCAAAATACTGTTGAGGGTCATGTTGATAAATTAGGTAGTGGTTTTGCAGTCGTTTTTGGTTCCTTATATATACTGTTAGCTCAAGGTATATTAAATGGATTAAATACAGGTTTAGCCGCAATCAGTTATGCTGGATTGTACAGAGTGAAATTCGAACCATTTATTACAAATAACATCAGAACAAGTAAATTGGCTTCAGTGTTAAGAAAAGAGATGATTCTAGCAGCAGCCAGAGAAAATCCTGCTTTAGCGCAGAGTATTAAAACAGATCCAAGAAATTTAAAATTCATGATTGATCAACATATTTTGGATTTAGCAACAAAAACAAATTTGAAAAAACATGTGGTGAAAAGAAACCTTGTAATTGTAAAAGGAGTTTTTAAGAACGTTACAAGTTTTGAACAAGCTTTAAAAGCGGTGACAGTAGATAATATAGATCTTAAAAATGCAGTCTCAAGTGACTTTGATTTGCAATGGCGTGATAGAGTAA
The DNA here is from genome assembly GCF_056779895.1 of Acinetobacter sp. ANC_7553. Lineage (NCBI taxonomy): Bacteria > Pseudomonadati > Pseudomonadota > Gammaproteobacteria > Moraxellales > Moraxellaceae > Acinetobacter > Acinetobacter sp. ANC_7553. The sequence goes on from NZ_JBWYIV010000010.1 coordinate 2,092, forward strand.
AAACGTCAGTTCAAGAAACTCTAAATAGATCTGCCCCCAATGTAACTAAGATGTTTTTAGCTGGTAGTTCTTTAATTATTGGTGCATTCCAAACTTGGGTTTTTGTAAAGTTATGGGATGATGCCTATGGTGATGAAGTGATGGCGCATGATGCCCGGAATAATAGTTACAGAGCTTATGCAGGTGCGATGGCAGCAATTGCTTCGTTTGCACAGTTTGGTGATGCTCTTACAAAACAAGCTGGATTTATGAAAACTTCACTTAATCTAAGTGCTAGATTGTTAGGAGGAAGTGCATCTATTGCTGTCGGCATCATGGATTTATTAGATGCTCCGGATTCTTTTGCAGAAGGTAATTACACATTATTAAGTATGCAAATGGTAAATGGTTTTTTAGGTGTGGGGCTAGGATATGCATTATTGAGAGGATTAACTGTTTTCGGGGTTTATGGATTAATTATCGCAGCTGTAATGATTGGGTTATCAATTATGATAGCTAAATATAAGGACAATGCTCTTCAAGATTGGGTGGAAAGGAGTTCATTTGGAACTTTAAAAAATCACAGGTATAAAACTTTAGATCAATTGAAATCTCAGTTTGATATATCATTAAAAGCAATTGCAGCATAGGAATAATATGATTAATCACAGGCTTTATGGTGTAACCACTAAATACCCGAAAAAAAAAGAAAATTATCAAGGTGGATATTATCCTATAAAAGATTTACCGATTGTAGAACCAACTGATTATGGCTATATTCGAGAGCTAAACGAAAATTATATTGAATTTTATGATAAAAGTTTTTTTGCAAGAGGTGGGGTTGTTGGGTTAGGTTTAATTTGCCTATTTTTTTTATTAACGCCACTAACTTATTTATTACCTGATCTTTTTACAAAAACAATAAGTGATGATTTTTTTATCATATTATTTTTAACAATATTTGTTATTGCTGGATGTTTTTTATTTAGTTGGTTTTCTGGATATAAAAACTTTATTTCATTTCGTCAATTTCCTATTAGATTTAATCGAAATTTAAAAAAAGTATATTTCCCTAAAATTGATGATAAAGAGTTTGTTGTTGATTGGGATGATTTAGATGTGACTGTAGAAAAAATAAATATAAAGTCAGATATCGAATATCATGAAATTAAATTTAAGTCTAAGGAAGATATTGAGCAACCTTTTTATTTAGTTAGAAAAGTCAGTGATGAAAAAGATCTATTGAAGTTTTCATCTTGTTGGCAATTTGTAGTGAATTATATGGAAGGTGAAGAATATAAAAATATTAAGAAAAAAAATTATTATTCAAAAGTGTTTGGTATAATTAAAAAATCTTGGTATACACTCTTTGATAATGATTATGTTTTCAAAGAAAATAATATTAATTCGAAATATGAATATTTGGTTGATGAGGCTGGAAGTTTAAAACGAAACAAAATTATTAATTATGCTCGATCTTTCTTTTTCTTTTATTATCTTATTTCATTATTAGGTAATCTATTTATTCATGTGTTTAATAGAAATTATTCTTTTAAAGATGAACATGATACTCGTAAGGTTGAAGGTGTTAGCTTAAATTCAACTAAATTTGGACTCACTCACTATTTAATATGTATTCTATGCGCTTATATAGGGTTATTGTGTTTTACTTCGTTTATTGAATTTATTATGCAAACACGAGGTCGTGGGTTTGATAATTATTTGAAGTTTTGGAATTTTCTATAATAAAAAAGCCCCTACGGGCTTTTTTTATTCAAGGCAATTGCTGAATCGGACTACCACCTAAAGCTTGCAATAACGTCACATAAGCATTGTACTGAGTTTGTTTGGCTTGAACCAAACTTAAACGTGCTTCACGTGTGGTACGTTGTGCATCAATCAAATTCTTCAGCGCAATTGCACCATTTTTATAACGTACTTGCGTGAGTTGTTCCGTTTTCTCAGCGAGTTGAACATTACGTTCTTGTAAAGCGACTTGTTTGTCTATTTCATTGCGTGCAGATAACGCATTTTCAACATCGGCAAAAGCTTTGTATAAGGTCTGACGGTATTGAATAATAGACTTTTCATACTCAAGTTCATTGACACGCAAATCACGTTTCATGTCATTCCATTGCAGGAAAGGTAGCGTAAGACCCGCACCCAATATCGCAGCAGGATTTGACAGCACATTACTCAGCGAAGTGCTTGAGCCTCCAGTAGTTATACTACCCGTTAAATTAATCGAAGGGTAATAACTTGCTTTATTGGCATCTTTATTGGCAAGTGCTTTGCGTAAACGTAACTCGGCTGCTTGCAAATCAGGACGGCGCGATAAAAGCTCAGCTGGTAAGCCCGATTGAATTTGCGGTAGGGCAGAAAGTGGTAAGCGCTGTGGCTCCGAGATATTCAACTGTTGCACAGGTTGATTGAGCAATACCGCAAGAGCAGTTCGAGTTTCAACTTTTTGCTGTTCGATCTGGCTTAACGTAGCTTTTTGACTTTGAACAGCTTGTTCAGCTGACGTTAAATCAAGACCTGATACCGCCCCAGCTCGATACTGTGTTTGCACTAATTCATAAGTTTTCTGCGTACTCGCCAAATTTTGTTGAGCCACAGATAGGCGTTCATTAAGATATCCCAATTGCCAATACAATTGTGCAGTTGTCGCAATCAGGCTTTGTGCAGTGGCTTGTAAATCTTGCTCAGTCGCAAGCGCTTCCCATCGAGATGCTTCAGTTTGATTGGCCAATTTACCGAATAAATCCAGCTCATAGCTTAAGCCAGGATAGTTCAGTGAAATACCATTTGAAGAATCACCATCACCATCTAAACTAAAACGATGACCGACCGATGCACCTGCATTGCCAATACGCACACCTTGCTGACTTTCAGATTGCTTGGCTTGAATGCGTGCTTGTTGCAAATTAATCCCAGCAACAGCTAAATCAGTATTACGGGCAATCACTTGTTCAACCAATTGGTTGAGCTGTGCATCACCAAATAATGTCCACCATTGATCATGAAAAGCCTGTTGGTGGATATTTTGGCTGTGTTGTTGGCTGTTTTGAAAGCCCTGTGGAATATCGGCTGCAGGAGCTTGATAAGGCGTTTTCACTACAGCCGCACAGCCGACTAAAGAGCCTGTTAATGCTAAGGTCATGAACAGTTTATGAAGTTGATTACGCATAGTTATACCTTATTATTCTCTTGACAGTGCATCGACAGGATTTAAACGAGCAGCATTTCGTGCTGGGATAAAACCGAATACGATCCCGATTAAACTTGAACAAACGAATGCAGCTATTATTGATGTGGTTGAATACGCCATTTGGAACGTGCCACCAGCAAAGTGTGTAATCAGCTGACCAATTCCCAGTGATAATAACACCCCAAGGATACCGCCTAAAATACACACTAATACGGCTTCAATCAGGAATTGTTGCAAAATATCGCTTTGTCGAGCACCCACGGCCATTCGCACACCAATTTCTTGCGTTCGTTCAGTGACAGACACCAACATAATGTTCATGACACCGATACCACCAACGACTAAAGAAATCACAGCAATCGCAGAAATAAGTAAAGTCATTGTAGCGGTAGTTTGCTGGATGGTTTCACGAATACTGTCCGCATTTTGAGTGAACACGTCTTGCGCCCCGTGGCGTTGAACGAGTAAATTCAAGATTGCATTTTCAGCAGCTGTACTTGAATATTCATCTTTTACACGAACGATGATGCTTCTCACATTCGACTGTCCAAGCATTCGACTCATGACGGTTGAGTAAGGGAGATAGACATTAAGACTATCTGAATTACCCATTGCACCTTGTTGAGCATCTACGATACCAATAATACGACTAGGTACACTGCCCAATAGAATTACTTGACCAATAGGATCCGTACCATCGCTAAAGAATGTCTTTTGGGTATTGGTATCAATCACAACATCTTGGGCTTGTTCAGTAACACTATGTTTGTCAAATGGTTGACCTGATTTAAACGTTAAACCACGCACATAGAAAAAGTCTTCACTCACGCCATTGACTGTCGTGGATGCCTCTACATCTTTATATCTTCCCGTGACAGAACTATTGACTGAAGGACTTACACCATCTACGTAAGGCTGTTCCGCTAACGCATCAGCATCAGCAGGGATTAAGGTCTTGGCCTGAGAAGATCGGGAGTTATCACCAAAACCACGTCCTTGGTAGACCGTAATGGTATTGGTGCCCAAACTACTAATATTTTCTAAAATTTGTTTTTGTGATCCATTACCAAGTGCGACAACCGAAACGACAGATGCGATCCCGATAATGATTCCGAGCATGGTCAAAAAAGTACGCATTCGATGAGCATTCATGGCCAGATGTGCCATGCGGAAAGCTTCACCTAAACGGTCTAAAGCTGAACGCCAAGACGATGTTTTCTTTTGCTCAGCACGAATCAATTCTTCACGTTCAAAGCCATCATCAATCTCAGGAACATTGGGTTCATCTGAAATAATATTACCGTCTGAAATCTCAATAATACGAGTCGCATTTTTGGCAACATTGTGATCATGAGTAACGAGAATGATGGTATGACCTTTGGCATTCAGTTCGCGTAAAATACGCATCACTTCAATACCGCTTTTTTTATCTAATGCACCTGTAGGCTCATCGGCGAGAATAACATCACCGCCATTCATCAACGCGCGAGCAATCGAAACACGCTGTTGCTGACCGCCCGAAAGTTGGCTCGGGCGGTTTTGGGTTTTTTCACCTAGACCTAAATCGGACAAAAGCTGAACTGCACGATCATGGCGTTCAGAAGCATCAGCACCGGCATAGATCGCAGGGACTTCGACGTTACCAGCTGCATTTAAGTCACCAAGTAAATGGTAGCGCTGGAAGATGAATCCGAAATATTCACGGCGTAATTGAGCAAGTTCATCAGGTTCTAGCTCACGTGTTTCGCGGCCCTTAACCTTGTAGCTACCATTGGTCGGTTTATCTAAACATCCTAAGATGTTCATCAGTGTTGATTTTCCTGAGCCTGATTGACCTACAATGGCAACCAATTCTCCAGGATAAATCTCAAGATTTACCCCTTTTAGAATTTGCACAGTATATTCACCAGCAGGGAATTCACGGGTCAGGTTTTTGACCTCGAGTAGAGGTGTTCTGGTCTGACTCATAATTACATTCTCATTGGACCAGCGCCACCACGTGCGCCACGTTTAGCTGAGTCATTTGATGAGTCAGAGCCATCAGCGATCACCACCTTATCGCCTAATTTTAAACCGCGTAAAACTTGCGCTGTTGCACGGTTATTTAGACCGATAAGAACAGGGGTCGGTTTGGCTGTGCCATCTGCTTGAAGTACGCGTACCATAGCCATGGAAGCTTTACCTTGATCGACTAATGCCTTTTCCTCAGCGGTTAATTCTAAACGCTTAGGACGATCAGCTGATGAACGTTCGGCACGCCCTTCACCACGAGCTTGTTCATTACGTTCTTGGGCATTTGAACCCGCATTTGCACCACGCTGGCGAGCAGGACGATTAGAGCTTTGAACAGCAGAAGATGGAATAGTCAGTGCATTCTTTACTTCATCTAACACGATATAAACTTGTGCAGTCATATCAATACGCAATTTTCCATCTTCATTAGGAACATCGAATAGAGCGTTGTAATACACAGCTGTACTTGATGAAGATGAATTTGAGTTGTTGGTTTCTGTATTGATTGAGTTAGGTGCAGGTTCAACTTGACGCAGTGTTGCGTAATGCTTTTTCTCGCTATTACCTAAAGTAGTGAAATAAACAGTTTGACCTTCCTCAACACGCATAACATCTGCTTCAGAAATTTCAGCCTTAACCGTCATGGTGTCAAGTTTTGCTAATTTCACGATGGTTGGCGCGCTTTGATTCGCGTTCACTGTTTGACCTTCTTCAGTCACAATTGCCACAATTGTGCCATCCATCGGAGCAACGATACGGGTATAGCCTAAATCTTCTTTAGTCGTAGCCAGTGATAAACGAGATTGCTCGATTTGAGCATTCATCGCGACGATATCGGCTTGAGCAGTTTTATAACTTGCTAATGCGGACTCATATTCGGCACGAGAAGTTGCATCTTGGGCATACATGGCTTTTTGGCGATTATATTCCGCCTCAACTTTAGTCAGATTTGCTTGTTTGACTGCCAATTGAGCCAACTGATTTTTAATGCTGGCTTCAGCTGTTTTTAGATCATTTTCCTGACGAACGGAATCGATTTGAGCAATCAGTTGACCTTGTTTGACTTGATCACCCAGTTGTACATACATTTTTTTCACCTGACCTGAAACCTGTGCACCAACGCTAACCATTTTGGTCGCTTCTAATACACCTGTTGCAAGGACAGAGTTTTCAATATCACCACGTGTCACTTCAGCGGTAATCAACTGAGGTTGCTCATCTTTAGGTTTAAAGAAATACCAAGCTAAAGCGATAGCTGCAATCGTAATGATCGCGATGATAATCAATTTCGTTGGTTTTATTTTTTGCATGGCGATATTGAAAAATGACGGAAATTAAGAGAATTATAATGATGAAATAAGGATAAAAAGTGTATTTTTCTTAAATAAAATCAATAATCATTTTTATAGTTATAAATAGACCTTGCTCGTTAACTAAGCAAACAAGGTTTTTCCACATAATTCAGCAATGGCTTGTTGCATGAGGTGTTCGGGATTTTCATTATTTTTGCCTTTGATGGCAGCATCGATTCTTAATAGCAATTGTGGCCATGTGAGAAATTGCTTGGGATTAAGACGTCTCAAGGCTTGTTGATAAAGACTGACTTTGGTTTTCCAGATGCCGAGTTGTAATGCATTTTGTGGTTGCTCAAAAAGTTGCATCAGTAAGCGCATTTCTTTGCTTACCGTCCATAATACTAAACTGTGTGGTTCGCCAGCTTCGACTAAATATTGGTATATTTTGATCGCTTGACTTAGGTTGCCTGAAATTAATGCATCGCTTAAGTCAAAAGTGGTATAGCGTGATTGATCTTGTAAGCATTCGAGCAAATGTTGCATTTCAAGATGCTGTACATCGGGGAACGTGTCTGCCAGACGCATTAAGCTGTTTTTAGCAGCCAATAAATTATGTTCGTGGTGGACTTCGAGCCATTGCCATGCATCTTGGCTCAGTTGAATCCCAATTTTATCAGCTTCTATGCTGAGTATACGCTGACGATCTTGCGCATAAGTTGCTGTAAGAGGAACCAAGACGCCATTGGCTTCAATCGTTTGAAAAAACGCCGACTTTAAGCTACTGCTATCTTGCTTAGGCATAATGATCAACAACAAGTTGTGTTCATTATGCTGGATATAATGCTTGAGTAACTTTAACGCATTGGCATCTGGCTTAATGTTGCCATGGACCTCTACTGCGAGATTTTGTGAAAAAAGAGAAAGGCTGTTGAGTGCATTAAATACATTTTTCCAATCAGCAACGCTTTGGATGTCATAGCGTTCTCTTTCCACGTGATTGATGATCCAACTTTGACGGAAAGCATCTAAAAGATTTTGCTCAAGTAAAGGTTCTTGACCATGTAATACCCATGCACCACGTGCTTCGTTTACACGTTTTAATGCTTGTAGATAATCTAACTTCATTCTGAGTTACGGATTTTCAGAGGCAGTAGGTTCAAAAGTTTGTTGCACAGGTAACAGTACATTTGCTTCTGCTTTTGGCAGACGGTTTGCAGCAATTTGACGAGAGATCTGTTGAGCGACATCGTCAATTAAGATTTCACTGAGATATTTATTTTGTTGATCATCTGTGTTCACGGTTGCAACATTATATTGATATGTACGTGTCGCAGTTAAAGTTCGAGGTTTTGTCACCAAGTTACCTTGACGATCTTCGATTTGGAAAGTCACAGAAAGTCTGAGTAGAACTTCAATGAGTTTGCCGTTGAGCTCATGGCGAATTGGCTTATAGTCAATGATACGCAATACATATGCATCGTTAGAGTTACTTAGTTGCACACCTGCAGCAGTGAGATAAACACTGAGTTTACGCTCTAAATCAGAAGTATTGGCAGGGAGTGCTAATTCAAGCTTTGTATAAGCCAGTGGCGTTGAAGTTGGATTGGTCCCTTTTAGATGAAATCCACAGCCGACCATAGTTGCGCTTAAGCCTAAAGTTAGAACAGCAATAGCTAAACGTTTGCTCAAATGCATTGTAGATCCTCTGTGTATTTCCTGAGACTCAGGATAAATTTTGAATATTCTGATTGTATGTGCAAAGCCCGTTGACTGGCAACGGGCTTTGTTTGGGAATTGTGAAATCCTTATATTCCCCTCTTTTTAAAAGAGGTGAGAAGCAATGCTTCGCAATGGAAATTAAATCCCTCCAAACCTCCCTTTCTTGCGCTTTGATCTAAAGCTGTGCTTTATATCTTACTCAGGGAGGCTTTAAGGTTCTTAAACCACCAAATTCACTAATTTATTCGGAACAACGATTTCTTTCTTGGTTGGACCTGTTAAGAATTGTTGTACTTCAGGCAATGCTTTTGCTTGCGCCAGAATGTCATCTTTCGATGCATCTACAGACACTTCAAGTTTGCCACGAAGCTTACCGTTCACTTGAACCACAATGGTTTGTGTATTACGTGTTAATGCAGATTCATCCACTTGAGGGAATAATGTTGCATTTAACTCGATACCAAACTGCGCCAATAATGTTTCACTTAAATGCGGTGCAAATGGAGCAAGTAAAGTTAAAAGCGTTGTAATAGATTCACGTGCAACAGCAACATCGTTGTCATCTTTCGCTTCAAACTTATTGTTTGCATTCAGAAGTTCCATCATCGCTGCAATTGCAGTGTTAAATGCATGACGACGTTCGATGTCATCACCCACTTTTTGGATGGTTTCGTGAGTCTTACGACGTAAGTCTTGAGCCGCAGTTGAAAGCGCAGCTTTATCAATCGCTGATGCAGTATTACCTTGTTCAAGGAAACCAGTTGCCAAGCGCCATACACGTTTTAAGAAACGGTTAGCACCTTCTACACCTGCATCAGACCATTCTAAAGATTGATCTGGTGGCGCAGCAAACATCATAAATACACGTGCCGTATCTGCGCCGTATTGGTCAATAATAGATTGTGGGTCGATACCGTTATTTTTCGATTTCGACATTTTTTCTTGACCGCCAACGATAACGTCTTGACCATCACCTTTGTATTTTGCAGATGTGATACGACCTTTTTCATCACGCTCAAGTTCGATGTCAGCAGGGTTGAACCATGTTTTCTTACCTGATTCAGATTCGCGGTAATAGGTATCAGCAAGTACCATACCTTGTGTTAACAAGTTGGTGAATGGTTCGTTGCCTTGCACTACACCTTCATCACGCATCAATTTGTGGAAGAAGCGTGCATAAAGTAAATGTAGAATCGCGTGTTCAACACCACCGATGTATTGGTTTACAGGTAACCATGTTTGACCTGCAGCAGGATCCACCATGCCGCCAGTAAAGTCTGGAGATGCATAACGTGCGTAGTACCAAGAAGATTCTACGAAAGTATCTAGCGTATCTGTTTCACGACGAGCATCGCCACCACAGCTTGGGCAAGATGTTTCATAGAACTCAGGCATTTTGTTCAGTGGGTTACCTGAACCATCTGGAACCACGTCAGTTGGAAGAACCACTGGAAGTTGATCTTCAGGCACTGGCACTTGACCACATGATGGACAGTTAATCATTGGAATTGGACAACCCCAATAGCGTTGACGAGATACACCCCAGTCACGTAGACGGAATTGAACTTTTACATTCGCAAGACCTTGTGGTTCTAATTTTGCTAAGAATGCATCAAATGCACCTTGGAAGTCTAAACCGTCAAATTCGCCTGAATTGACCAATTTACCTTCTTTTGAGCCGTACCATTCTTGCCATTCTGTCGCAGAGAATTCAGCATCATCAGCGCCTTTGGCATCAATGACTTGCTTAATAGTTAAGCCATACTTATTGGCAAATTCGAAGTCACGTTCATCGTGTGATGGAACCGCCATCACCGCACCTGAACCGTATGACATCAAAACATAGTTTGCGATCCAAACAGGAACTTCTTCGCCTGTTACAGGGTGCTTCACAGAAAGACCTGTTGCCATGCCTTTTTTCTCAGCAGTTGCAAGGTCAGCTTCTGCCACTGAACCCATACGGCATTCTTCGATAAATGCAGCAAGTTCAGGGTTATTTTCCGCAGCTTTTAATGCCATTGGATGTTCTGCTGCAACTGCAACATAAGTCACACCCATTAAGGTATCGGCACGTGTGGTAAATACTGTTAAACCATCTGCATAAACGTCTGGGTTCGCTGAAGGGAAGGTGATTTCCATCCCTTGTGAGCGACCAATCCAGTTACGTTGCATCGTAAGGACTTGTTGTGGCCAACCGTCTTTGAGTGTGTCTAAGTCATCAAGTAATTCTTGCGCATAGTCGGTAATGCGGAAGTAGTACATTGGAATATCACGTTTTTCTACCAATGCACCTGAACGCCAACCACGACCATTTTCTACTTGTTCATTTGCAAGTACAGTTTGGTCTACAGGGTCCCAATTTACCGTTGAAAGCTTACGGTAGATTAAGCCTTTTTTATAAAGTTGAACAAATAACCATTGTTCCCAGCGATAATATTCTGGTGTACACGTTGCAAATTCACGATCCCAATCCACCGCAAGACCTAATTTTTTAAGCTGATTACGCATGTAATCGATATTTTCGAAGGTCCATTTTGCCGGTGCAACTTGGTGTGCAATCGCAGCATTTTCAGCAGGTAAACCAAACGCATCCCAACCCATAGGTTGTAATACAGTTTCACCTTTGAGACGGTGGAAGCGGCTGATCACGTCACCAATCGTGTAGTTACGTACATGACCCATATGCAGTTTGCCACTTGGGTAAGGGAACATCGAGAGGATATATCGACGTGGACCTTCTACAGTGTCGGCAACTTTAAAGGCTTTGCGAGATTCCCAGTCCTGTTGAACTTGGGGCTCAATCGCACTGGCTTGGTATTCAGAGTCAATGTGAGTAGTCATATACGTAATACAAGAGAACGGTTAAAAAATTTAGCGCACAGCATAGCGCAAAAAGCACCTAAAAGTGAATTTTACAGACTGAAAATGGATGCAAAACTTAAATTAAGATCAAAAAGACAATTTCACTCATTTGAAACTTGAGTTTCGCTTAATGGAGCAGCATTTGTGTTTTGTGACTCAGTATTTGAAGCACCGTTTGTTTGCTGTTGCGTTGGTATCGTTTGAGTCTGTGAGGTTTGAGGAGCTTCGCTCGGATTTGTATTGGTATTGACTGATGTTGTTGGTGCTTTCCAACCATATGTTTCAACTTTACCTTTCTTTTTTGCTGATTTTGGTGGCGGGGTAGTGGTGTAGTGGGTTGAACCATTTTGATCGACCCATTTGTAATATTCTTTTGCCTGCACCATAGATGAATAAATAGAAACGAAAAACAACCGTTGATGCTAAACAAGAAAGTTTTAAAGATGATGCTAGTGAATTCATGACTTCACCTATAAAGAAATATGAGGGGAGTGAGTTCTTTTACACGTTTATATCGCAGCATTTTGCTGGATACTGATGACGATTAATTGGTTTTATTTTAATCAAAAAAATCATTTTGCGTATAAATTGTTTTATATAAATATTAAAAATAAGTGTTTGAAATTTTTTTTATAAATCATCCAACCAAAAGTTATCGTTTGAAAAATAATCGGTTGGTAAATAAACAATAAAAAGGTTTCGGCAAACCTTGACTTTGGTCGTGAAAAAACTAAAAATGCTGCTCTAGTTTTATATGTTTTGTTCGATCACCCTTCGAATAAATATCATGGCTTGCAATAACGTTGTCTCTAAGCCGAGACAATGAAATAGCAGAAATATGTTTATCCCAACATGTTGAATATGCAGTCGCAACTCAAACGGTTGTGATCGAAAAATTTTATTATTGCAGCAAAAACGATGAAATATGTGTGCTATAACAGTGCATACAAACGAATGAATGAAACACGACTTATGTCTCCCATAACCGTCGTGGAAATAAGATTAGGGTGAATACGTTGGAACTTTTATCTGGTGGTGAAATGCTTGTTCGCGCATTGGCGGACGAAGGCGTTGAACATGTTTTTGGATATCCAGGCGGCGCAGTTTTACACATTTACGACGCGCTATTCAAACAAGACAAAATTAATCATTACCTCGTGCGTCATGAGCAAGCTGCTGGTCATATGGCAGATGCATACTCGCGCGTAACAGGTAAGACAGGTGTTGTACTGGTGACCTCGGGTCCAGGTGCGACTAACACTGTGACACCAATCGCGACAGCTTACATGGACTCAATCCCAATGGTGATTTTGTCTGGTCAGGTTGCAAGCCATTTGATTGGTGAAGATGCATTCCAAGAAACGGATATGGTTGGTATTTCTCGTCCAATCGTGAAACACAGTTTCCAAGTGCGTCATGCGAGTGAAATTCCAGCGGTTATTAAAAAAGCTTTCTATATCGCATCATCAGGTCGTCCAGGTCCTGTGGTTGTTGATATTCCAAAAGATGCAACAAACCCTGCTGAAAAATTTGCATACGAATATCCTGAAAAAGTAAAAATGCGCTCTTACCAGCCGCCACATCGTGGTCATACTGGTCAGATCCGCAAAGCTATTGATGAATTGATCAATGCTAAACGTCCTATTATTTATACGGGCGGTGGTGTTGTTCAAGGCAATGCATCACATTTATTGACTGAATTAGCACATCTATTGGGTTATCCAGTAACCAATACATTGATGGGGCTAGGTGCATTCCCTGGTAATGATCCTCAATTTATTGGTATGTTGGGTATGCATGGGACATATGAAGCGAACATGACCATGGGTCACGCTGATGTGATTCTATGTGTTGGTGCGCGTTTCGATGACCGTGTAACCAATAATCCTGCAAAATTCTGTCCAAATGCGAAAGTGATTCACATTGATATCGATCCTGCGACGATTTCAAAAACAATCATGGCGCATATCCCAATCGTGGGTGCGGTAGAGCCAGTTCTTCAAGAAATGTTAGCGCAATTAAAACAGCTGAATATTTCTAAGCCGAACCCTGAAGCTATTGCGGATTGGTGGAAACAAATCAATGAGTGGCGTCAGGTTCATGGTTTGAAATATGAAAAACCAACTGACGGTACGATGAAACCTCAACAAGTTGTTCAAGCTTTAGATAAAGTAACGAACAGCCAAGCAATCATCACTTCTGACGTTGGTCAACATCAGATGTTTGGTGCGTTGTATTACAAATACACACGTCCACGTCAATGGATTAACTCAGGTGGCTTAGGCACGATGGGTGTTGGTCTTCCATATGCGATGGCGGCTAAGCTTGCATTCCCTGACCAACAAGTTGTTTGTATTACAGGTGAAGCATCCATTCAGATGTGTATCCAAGAGCTTTCAACATGTAAGCAATATGGCCTAAATGTTAAAATCTTGTGCTTAAACAACCGTGCTTTAGGTATGGTGAAACAATGGCAAGATATGAATTATGAAGGTCGTCACTCAAGTTCATATGTTGAGTCATTGCCTGACTTTGCGAAGTTGATGGAAGCTTACGGACATGTAGGTATTCAAATTGATCATGCCGATGAGCTTGAATCGAAGCTTGCAGAAGCAATGGCGATTAATGATAAATGTGTATTCATCAACGTGATGGTTGACCGTACTGAGCATGTTTATCCGATGTTAATCGCGGGTCAATCTATGACAGATATGTGGTTATCTAAAGGGGAGCGCACAGCATGAGACATATCATCTCTGTTCTCATTGAGAACGAATCTGGCGCGCTTTCACGTTTAGTGGGTTTGTTCTCACAACGTGGCTATAACATTGAAACTTTGAACGTTGCGCCAACAGAAGACCCAACAATGTCTCGTTTGACATTGACGACTTATGGTGATGATCACAAGATTGAGCAAATCACAAAACAACTCAACAAACTTGTTGAAGTGGTTAAGGTGGTTGACCTTTCTGAAGGTTCACACATTGAACGTGAATTGATGTTAATCAAAGTAAAAGCATTGGGGTCTGCGCGTGCTGAAATTAAACGCACAGCAGATATCTTCCGCGGACAAATCGTGGATGTAACACCAACGACTTACACGATTCAAATCGCGGGTACAACTGAGAAAATTGATGGTTTTATTGATGCGTTGGCAGAAAATACCATTCTTGAAGTTGTGCGTTCAGGTGTGTCTGGTATCGCACGTGGCGAAAAAGTTTTAACAATCTAATTTTTTATTAACAAATTCTTCCCTCCTCCGAGAGGAGGGGGTTGGCGAACCACATTAACATTCGCTAATCAAACGGAAGCCAAAGCATTTTAGCGGAGACAGCAATGCAAATTTTTTATGATAAAGACTGCGACTTATCTATCATCCAATCTAAGAAAGTAGCAATCATTGGTTACGGTTCACAAGGTCACGCTCACGCGCTTAACCTTAAAGATTCTGGCGTTGACGTAACTGTTGGTTTACGTGCTGGTTCTGCTTCTTGGAAAAAAGCTGAAAATTCTGGTCTTAAAGTTGCTGAAGTTCCTGCTGCTGTAGCTCAAGCTGACGTAGTAATGATCTTGACTCCAGATGAATTCCAAGCTCAACTTTACCGTGATGTAATTGAGCCAAACATCAAGCAAGGTGCTACTCTTGCATTTGCTCATGGTTTCTCTGTTCTTTATAACCAAGTTGTTCCACGTGCTGACTTAGACGTAATCATGGTTGCTCCAAAAGCACCTGGTCACACTGTACGTTCTGAATATCAACGTGGTTCAGGTGTTCCTGATCTTATCGCGATTCACCAAGATGCTTCTGGTAATGCACGTAATCTTGCGCTTTCTTACGCTTCAGGTGTTGGTGGCGGTCGTACAGGTATTATCGAAACTTCTTTCCGTGAAGAAACTGAAACTGACCTTTTCGGTGAGCAAGCAGTTCTTTGTGGTGGTGCTGTTGAATTGGTTAAAATGGGCTTCGAAACTCTTGTTGAAGCTGGTTATGCGCCAGAAATGGCTTACTTCGAATGTCTACACGAACTTAAATTGATCGTTGACTTAATGTTCGAAGGCGGTATCGCGGACATGAACTACTCTGTATCTAACAATGCTGAGTACGGTGAATATGTAACTGGCGTTGAAGTAATCAATGAACAGTCTCGTGAAGCGATGCGTAATGCGCTTAAACGTATTCAATCTGGTGAATATGCGAAGATGTTCATCCAAGAAGGTGCGTTGAACTACCCATCTATGACTGCTCGTCGTCGTCAAAACGCTGCTCACGGTATCGAAGTCACTGGTGCTAAATTGCGTGCGATGATGCCTTGGATTCAAGCAAACAAAATCGTAGACAAAGAAAAGAACTAATTTTCTTATCTAGCTGATTTTTATGCTATAAAAAACCCTGCGAAAGCGGGGTTTTTTTGTGGGATAAGAATAATGATTTTATATAAGTATGTGGGTTTTGAGGCGGGTTTAAAAAATATTAGAGACAAATAGCTTGGGGTTTTCAAATCTAGAAGATTTGAATGACCCATTTGAATGTACAGGATTTGGTTTTTATAATTTAGATGTTCCAGTGTCAGTTGCTATTAATGCATTTAGAATTAATTTCTCAAGAAAATATGCGGTCTTGAGCTTAACAAGATCTGCCCTTAATCCATTAATGTGGGCACATTATGGTGATAGTCATAGAGGAATAGTTATTGGTGTAGATACAAAAAAAGCAGGTTTTGATGATGATAATAAATTTATTATACCTTCAACCAAAGGAGAGCTTAGATATTTAAAGACTGTTCCAAAAGGAGTTTTAAAAGCCAATATTGATGACCTAATGATTGTGGGAGATTCTGAAAACTTGAATTGGCGTACTAAGGAGGATTTATTGAAGCATGCTTTGCTATACAAGATGCAAGAATGGGCTTACGAGGAAGAAATCCGAATTGTAAAAAATTTAAGTTCTGTTGAGTTTGGATATCATTCTTCTAAGCTTACTGAAGCGATAATCGATAATCAGATTTGGAGAAGAGTTCAACTGGAAACACGACCAATTTATACATTGCAATTGCCTGCAGAATCCATTGTGGAAGTGTATGTTGGAAAAAATGCTTATATTGATCAACGTAGAAAGCAAGACAAAATCAAACCAATCATAGATCATAAAGTTGAGAGGATTGAACAGTTAAAAATGATTTGTCAGCTAAGACAAATACCATTAAAGGGTGTAAGTGTGAACTTAGAAACTTGGGCTTTGCAAAGCCGAATAATTAGTTTGGATTAATTCTTAATTTTAGTTGTCTATTTCTTATTTTTAAATTCTATCCTTTTTTATATCTCCCAAAAGCTAAATATAAAGTGAAGGTTCATATCTTATTTGGTGAAATTATTTGTATATTGCTAAACCCTATTTAGGCCATTTACTGATTAAATCCAAAACTAATTTTAATAATTTTCATAACCTCAGGATATTGATAATAAGTCACCGATATTTTAGGAACTTTGAATTTTGAGACTTGTCTTTTTGTAATGCATTGAAAAAAAAGACGACAGGCATGATAAAAATAGTCATTAAAAAGTAACTCAATGACAGGTAGATTAAGTTGCAGTCGACAGAGGCTTAGCTAAACACAATAATCAGTATCTAACAAGAACACTTAATAACTCAAGGATTGAGGTTGGGAATGAAATTAACGTTTGTATGTTACTTATTGGCGATCTTGCCAATCTGTGGATGGGCGCAACAAACAACTGATATTGAGCAAAAAACGCCAAATAGTGATGCTGAGCTTGTCTTAGATAATGTTCGCATATCAATGCAGCGGTTATTGAGGTCAACAGACAACGAATATTTTTTGAGTCTTTATATGGATGTGCTTCATCCAAATGCAACGCTTACTTCCTTCAAAGACAACGTCACTATCCAATTAAAAGGGGAGCAAAAAGGCGATCAAGTTCTTTTTAAAGCAGAACAACCGAGTGATGATTCAAATGCAATTCAAGAGTTGAAAGGACAGCTTAACTATAAAACGAATGTATTTAAATCTACATTGGTCAATCATGCGGGTGTGATTCGAATAAAGAAATTCGAGCCTGCTTTTAAAGTAAAAAATATGCCTGATGTGAGTTTTAATTTCTATGGCATATCTAAAGCTAACCATCCTTTCAAACGATTTATGACACGTATCGAGGTGTTTGACAAAGCCAATCAAAAAAGCATGCAAATACTTGAAGGCTTTCAAGCGTTTCCCAATAGTATTGGTTATATGGATGTGAATTTTGATGGTTACTATGATGTAGTGCTCTCTGATCTGTCAGAGGATAAAACGCTTCAAGATCGTCGTTTTATTTACTGGATTTATGATTCTGTTCAACAAAAATTTAACCGTGCAGAGCATTATGAGCAAATCGTTGGATTTCCACTATTACATGGTGATAAACAGCACATCGATTTTTCTAATGGACAGGTTTATGTAATTGTTGAAGGCATTTAGAAACCAGTTGCAGTTAATGCTGAACAAGAAACTAAACAATTAGCAGAACGGACATCATCAGAATCCTCTGTAGCACTTCAAGGAGAAAACTTGGAAAAACGGATTGAAGAACCACCAGTTAACTCTGGTCAAGAGCAAGCGAATGAGCTAGGCAGCGATGTAGATCGTGTTCAAGAGAAAGAGCCTTAAAAATGTGAAAATCTGAATGAGCCTTATGACAAGGCTGTCATGAAACCATCATCATATTGACATTATGTTCTTATAAATTTTAGGCATAGCATGAATAAAAGGTGTGATGATGGCACTCCTAAATTTACAAGTAACACAACAAAAAAAATTATTTGAATTATTGGACATTAAAAAAAATACGTCATTTGAGGATTTTATTCTTCTTCCTGATGTTGATCAGCCTAAACGACATCCTCAATTAAAAATTGCCATTGTGACTGAGACATGGTCACCAGAGATTAATGGTGTTGCAAACTCACTGATGAATTTATGTCTGGGTTTGCAGAAGCGAGGTCATCAAATTTTGTTGATACGTCCTCAACCCAAAGTGAAATGTAAACGGTTTAAACCTGATATGGAGTGTTGGGTGCATGCTCAGGCGATTCCGAAATATCCCACCTTACAGTTCGGTTGGCCACAGTTTTCTAAAATCTCAAAAGCGGTTGAAGTATTTCAGCCAGATGTTGTGCATATTGTGACAGAGGGACCATTGGGATTTGCGAGTCTAATGGTAGCTAAGTCTCAGAATATTCCTGTTTCAAGTGGTTTTCACTCTGCCTTTCAAGAGTTTAGTCGATACTTTGAGTTTCCTTTTCTCGTTAAACCTATCTCAAAATATTTAACATGGTTTCACAATAAGACAGACGTGACTTGTGTGCCAAGTTTAGATACACAGCATGCTTTAAAACAAATGGGAGTAAGCGGCGAGTTAAGGGTGGTGGGGAGAGGTGTTGATACCCAATTATTTAATCCGAATAAAAGGTCGGAGTTGCTCAGAGAGCAATGGACTGCAAATGAGCATACACGAGTGCTGATTTCCGTTGGTCGGTTGTCACCTGAAAAAGAAGTAGACCAGATTATTCGGACTTTTTTGAAAAAGAAAGGTGAGGTTGAGCATTATACTAAATTGGTCATTGTCGGAGATGGGCCAGATCGAGTAAGGCTTGAAGCCCTTGCGGGTCATCATCCCGATATTATTTTTATGGGAAGTTTGACTGGCGAAGACTTGGCTTGTGCATATGCCAGTGCAGATGTGTTTATCTTTCCAAGTCAAGTTGAAACCTTTGGAAATGTCGCGCTTGAAGCATTGGCAAGTGGCTTGCCGGTGGTGGCTTATGATTATGCATGTGCCAAACTGCATGTTGTGCACAATGAAACGGGATGGCTGATCCCTCTCGGTGATCTAGATATGTTCGAACGAGCAATGACAGCAACATTGAATCAACCCGATTTAAAAATAATGGGTGAGAAAGCGCATCTTGCAGTTGCTGCAACAGGATGGTTGAAACCTGTTATTGATTTTGAGCAAGCGTTATTTTTTGCTGTGCATCGTACTTTATTTCACTAAGTTATCTTGAATTCGTAGATTCTTGTCGCGTGTTTGAGGGTGGTCGGTGAATCAGTCATCTATTCTAATTATGACAAGTATTTAATGAAATCATCATCATAATGAAATGATCCATCTCTAAAGTAAAAGTATGAAAAAAATACAAAAGAGGTGTGATGATGGGAATCATGGACACTGTATTGCCTAGATCGACAACGCAATATGATCACCAGAGGCTAAAATTTAAAAATCAAAACTCCGATCGGGATGTATCGGTGCTTGAGCAATTGGGGCGATCTAGATTAAAAATAGCTGTCGTTACGGAGACATGGCCGCCAGAACTGAATGGTGTTTCATTGTCTTTACTACAGATTTGCAAAGGTCTACAGAAGCTTGGTCACAAAATTCTATTGGTACGACCTTCACAAAAACAAATATGTTCGGAATTTTCTCCGAACCGTGAGTGTTTGGTGAATGGTCAAACCATTCCGAAATATGCCCATATGCAATTTGGCTGGCCACAGTATGGCAAAGTGGCTAAAGCTTTTGATGAATATCAACCAGATTTGGTGCATATCGTGACGGAAGGACCATTAGGTTTAGCGGTACTTCAGCTCTCAAAAAACAAAAAGATTCCTGTGAGTAGTGGTTTTCATTCTGCTTTTCATGACTTTAGTCGTTTTTATGATCTTGCATTTATGGTCAAGCCGATTCAGCACTATCTCAAATGGTTTCATAACAATACGCAATTGACCTGTGTACCAAGTCAGGACTCGGCTGATGCGATACGTAACTTTGGTGTTACATGTCAAGTTGAAGTGATTAAGACTGGGGTGGATGTTGAAAAGTTTTCACCTACTTTTCGAAGTGTGCAACTCAGACGACAATGGGATGCTTGTGAGAATACAACTGTCCTGCTTTATGTTGGTCGTGTTTCACCTGAAAAAGAAATTCAGGTGTTAATTGATGCCTATTTAAAACTTAAAACACAAACAACGCGCAGATTTAAGTTGGTCATCGTGGGGGATGGGCCCGATTATTCGCGTTTGGTTCGTCAAAGCAAACATACCGATATCATCTTTACTGGAAGCTTAAGTGGTACAAATCTTGCTGAATCATTTGCAAGCGCAGATGTATTTGTTTTTGCCAGTCAAGTAGAGACTTTTGGCAATGTCGTGCTTGAAGCGATGGCGAGTGCGTTGCCTGTGGTTGCTTATGATTATGCTTGTGCTAAGCAGTATTTAGATGCGGAAACAGCATGGTTAGCACCTTTGGGTGAGCCTGCAACCTTGGTTCAATATATTGTTAATCTGCCCCAGAACAAACGCTTGCATGCAATGGGGATGCAAGCAATGAAAAAAGTACAACAAGTCGGATGGCAACATCCAGTTCAACAACTCGAACATGCATTTTATCGTGTCGTGCAGCAGAAAACGCTCACGGCCTGAACGATAGGAGTAGAGTGAAATGAATTTTAAAAATACCAAAATAAAAATACTCGATCTTGATCTAAGAGGATGTCTCTATTTCAATAATCTATCGCATACACAAAGTATTGCGCTCATATTTAAAATTATTAGTCGGCTCGGAGATGGCGTTTTTTGGTACATGATGGTGGCGTTGGTGTGGCTACTGCAAGGACCGCAATACACTATTCAAATTTTATATATTGTTGTAGCTGCTTCGTTAGGTACGCTGATTTATAAAATTTTAAAAACAAAAACAGTACGTCCACGACCATACCAAGTTCACCAAGTTATTCATATTGGCGAAAGACCACTAGATCATTTTAGTTTTCCTTCTGGTCATACATTGCATGCAGTAATGGCAACAATCGTATTGGGTTATGTAGAGCCTGTCTTGCTGGTGATGATGATGCCATTTACCATTTTGGTTGCGTTGTCGCGCATGGTATTGGGATTGCATTACCCAACTGATGTTTTAGTTGGAGCCTTAATTGGGGCGACGGTTGCGAGTGGTATTATCTTAGCTGCTCCAGCATTGAATATCATATTGTGAGGGTAAGTTGATTGCATGATAAGGCGTACAAAAGCAATATAATTGTACGTCTTGATTTGCTTTTTGCTAAAATTAAGCCATGAATTCACCAAAGATGATTTAGGAATAAGTATGGGTTTACGTTGGACAGACACCCTTGATATCGCAATTGAACTGTATGAAGCCCATCCAGATGTAGATCCACAATGGATCCGTTTTACTGATCTTCATGCATGGGTTTGTGCGCTTCCAGAGTTCGAAGATGATCCAAACAAATCAACAGAAGGATTGTTAGAAGCAATTCAAATGGCTTGGATTGACGAAGCTCGATAATTCATCGATCGAAAAAAACCATTTTTTTACACGCGAAAAGCAGATAATCGCGCATTATTCGGTATAATGCGCCAAAATTTTCATGTCAATTTGACTAAAGGAGCCAATCATGGCTATTGAACGTACTTTATCTATCGTTAAACCAGATGCAGTTGCTAAAAACCACATCGGTGACATTTTTGCTCGTTTCGAAAAAGCTGGTCTTAAAATCGTTGCGACTAAAATGAAACATTTAACTCAAGCTGAAGCTGAAGGCTTCTATGCTGAGCACAAAGAACGTGGTTTCTTTGCTGACCTCGTTGCGTTCATGACTTCTGGTCCAGTTGTTGTATCAGTTCTTGAAGGTGAAAACGCAGTTCTTGCTCACCGTGACATCCTTGGCGCTACTAACCCTAAAGAAGCTGCTCCAGGTACAATCCGCGCTGACTTCGCTGTAAGCATCGACGAAAATGCTGCTCACGGTTCTGACTCTGTAGCATCTGCTGATCGTGAAGTTAACTACTTCTTCGCTCAAACTGAGATCGCTCCACGTACTCGTTAATTCGCAGTATTCAAACCAGATAAGTGCTATACTGCTTATCTGGTTTTTTTATTTCTGAAAGATTTTATTGCTTGAAAATTGAGCATGTTCTTTTATCCCACATTATGGTTTAGGTAATACTCATGAATTCTGAAGTTGTCGCTTCATCCGTCAATTTAGATGAACAACAGCCCACTACTGTTCAAGTACAGCAGGCTGATACTGTACAGAAAGTGAATTTACTTGGCCTGTCACGTCCGCAAATGGAAAAATTCTTTGAGGATATGGGGGAGAAAAAGTTCCGTGCGGGTCAGGTGATGAAATGGATTCATCAGTTCTTCGTTACTGATTTTGCTGAAATGACTAATATTTCAGGGAAATTACGTGAAAAACTTGAAAAGATTTGTGAAATTAAAGCACCAGAAGTCGTGCATAAAAACTATTCTAAAGATGGAACACGTAAGTGGGTGTTCCGTGTAGGTGATGGTGCGGGTTCTTTGGTTGAAACAGTACTGATTCCTGCTGAGGATAAAACAGGTTCGCGTAAAACCTTATGTATTTCATCACAAGTCGGTTGTGCTTTGGACTGTTCGTTCTGTTCAACAGGAAAACAAGGTTTCCAGCGCGATTTAACACAGGCTGAAATTGTTGGTCAGTTGTGGATGGCGAACTATTCCTATATGGAAGATGTGCCAGTTGCTGAGCGTGAGCGCTCTGTGACCAACGTGGTAATGATGGGTATGGGCGAACCATTGTTGAACTATGATGCTGTGCTTAACTCAATGCGTATCATGCTTGATGATTTCGCCTATGGAATGTCTAAACGCCGTGTCACATTGTCAACGTCAGGGGTTGTACCGAAGATAGATCAATTGGCTCAAGACATTGATGTTGCGCTTGCAATTTCATTGCATGCAACCAATGATGAGTTACGTAACGAATTAGTGCCGATTAATAAAAAATATCCGTTAGAACAACTCATTGCAGCGTGTCAGCGTTACGTCACTAAAGATGGTAATGAAAGTGCACGTAAGCATGTCACAATTGAATATGTCATGTTAGACGGGGTCAACGATCATCCTGAACATGCACAGCAGATGATTAAGTTGTTAAAAAATTTACCAAGTAAAATTAACTTGATTCCATTTAATCCATTCCCACATGCACCATACGGGCGTTCGAGCCGAAATCGCATCATTTCTTTCCAAAAAACTTTGTCTGATGCTGGTTTTGTGTGTACGATTCGTCAGACACGTGGGGATGATATTGACGCAGCTTGTGGTCAATTGGTTGGTCAAGTGGCTGATCGTACTCGTCGTGCAGAACAATGGAAGAAAAAAGTGCTAGAACGTAATGAAATTATGCGTTCACAAGGCTAGTTGTATCATTTAGATGTGAATGATTAAAAAGAGGGAGGCATCATTTGAGCAAGCCGATGTATAAAAAAATAGTCATGACGATGACAGTCGCTTTATCTGGATTGCTTTTCTTTGGATGCCAAACTACCAGTGGCGATACGAGCAAAAAGGATCCTGAGAAATCAGTGAAAGTTCGTACCCAAATGGCGGCTGAATATATTCGGAATGGGAATTTAGATGCTGCCAAACGTGTGCTTGATCAGGCATTAGAGGTTAATTCGCGCGATTCAACTGCAAATATGATGATGGGGGTGTTGCTTCAGCAAGAAGGAAGTGACATCAACATGCAACGTGCAGATCATTATTTTTCTCGTGCGATATCAATTGATCCTAAAAATGCGCAAGCACGTAACAACTATGGTACGTATTTGTATCAAGTGAAACGATATAATGATGCTGTTAAACAGCTTTCAATTGCAGGCGCAACGCTTGGATATGACCAACGTCATCGTGCATTAGAAAACCTTGGACGGATTTATCTCATTCTAGGGGATATACCGAATGCTGAAAAAACGTTCAAACAAGCACTGCAAGTCAATCGTGACTCGACTGTTTCAATGATAGAGTTAGCAGAGATATTTTATCTGCAAAAGAATAATATTGCCGCGCGTCAGCTATATGAGCAATTTGTACTCAAAGTTGGCCAGCAAAATCAAGGTGCGCGAGCACTCTGGATTGGTTTACGTATCGCACGTGCCAATGGTGATAGAACGGGAATGTATGTGCTGGTGAATCAGTTGCGTACTTTATTTCCAAATAGTCAAGAATTTCAACGTTATTTGCAATTACAGTTCAATACTGAGGCCGTATGGAAGTAAATCCTAATTCACAGCAACCTACTGGTTCAAACGTAGCACCTAATGCTTTAGGAAATATTCAACGCCCTGGCGAGTATTTGCGTCAAATCCGTATTTCTCAACAACGTGATCTGGTCAAAGTTGCTGGTGATTTGAAAATGCCAGTAAAAACGCTTGAAGCGTTAGAGCAAGACGAATACAAATCTTTGCCAGAAGCGACTTTCATTAAGGGATACTATCGTTCGTATGCGAAGTATCTCAAAGTTGATGCCTCTGCTTTGATTCAACGTTTTGATGAAATCTATCAAAATGATACAGGTTTACTGCCAAATCATGCTTTGAACAATTCTCCAATTAAAATTATGGGGAAACTTCCTGGCTCGAAAAGTGTACGTAACCGCAAGTGGATTAAACGCATCGTGATTGCGTTAATTATTTTGGGCGTGGCTTGGCTATTAATCTCCGCAATCCAAAAATGGGCGGCTAAAGGCGATTCGTCAAATACTGATACGAATCAATCCAACAATGTCCAAATTCTGACCTTAAACAATGGTACAGGCACAACTGAAGCAGTATCAGGCGATACGATGAATCTCAGTTTTAGCCGCCCTACATCAGTACACATTGTGGACAGTACGGGTAAAGTTTTAGCAACTGGACGCCAATCAACTGCGATTAGTTTGAATGGACAGTCTCCATTCCAAATTCGATTAGATGATGCTCAAGCCGTTTCATT
Source organism: Acinetobacter sp. ANC_7553 (assembly GCF_056779895.1). Lineage (NCBI taxonomy): Bacteria > Pseudomonadati > Pseudomonadota > Gammaproteobacteria > Moraxellales > Moraxellaceae > Acinetobacter > Acinetobacter sp. ANC_7553. The sequence continues at coordinate 27,004 of NZ_JBWYIV010000010.1, forward strand.
AAGTTTAAATAATGAAAATATTTCATTGTCACCATATACCGTAAACGGAAAAGCTGAATTCCGTTTATCACGTTAATGGGTTAAAGGTAAAACGATGATCGAGAATCCGATTCGACGCAAACCAACACGTAAAATTCGCGTAGGTTCTGTGTATGTGGGGGGCGATGCGCCAATCAGTATTCAAAGCATGACCAATACTGAAACTTGTGATGTAGCTGCAACAGTTGCACAAATTCAACGTTGTGTGGATGCTGGCGCAGATATTATGCGTGTGTCTGTACCGAGTATGGAAGCCGCTGCTGCTTTTGGAGAAATCCGTAAACAAGTGCAAGTTCCACTCGTTGCCGATATCCATTTTGACTATAAAATTGCTTTGGCTGTTGCAGATTTGGGTGCAGATTGTCTGCGTATCAACCCAGGGAATATCGGTTCAGAAGCAAAAATTCGCGAAGTGGTTGCTGCTGCTCGTCACAACGATATTTCAATGCGAATTGGTGTCAATGCAGGCTCTCTCGAAAAAGATATTCAAAAGAAATATGGTGAGCCAACAGGTCAAGCTTTGCTTGAGTCAGCAATGCGTCATATTGATATTTTAGATCGTTTGGATTTCCAAGAGTTTAAAGTGTCAGTGAAAGCATCGAATGTCTTTTTGACGATGGATGCTTATCGCTTGTTGTCACAACAAATTGACAACCCGTTACATTTAGGAGTGACTGAAGCTGGAATTTACCGTACTGGTTCGGTGAAGTCGGCAATTGCACTGGGCGGATTGTTAATGGAAGGCATTGGCGACACCATGCGAATTTCATTAGCAGCGGAACCTGAGGAAGAAATCAAAATTGGTTTTGATATTCTTAAATCTTTGGGCTTACGTTCAAATGGTATTAACTTTATTGCTTGCCCAAGTTGTTCACGTCAAGAATTTAATGTCATCAAAGTGATGCAAATGCTTGAAGAGCGTTTGGAAGATGTACGCACTCCAATGGATGTTTCTGTCATCGGGTGTAAAGTCAACGGTCCTGGTGAAGCTAAAGAAGCTGATATTGGCGTAGTGGGTGCAAGTCCACGTTCACTGGTGTATCGTAATGGTGAAAAGAGTCATTTAATTGACACAAATCAATTGGTTGACGAAATCGAAAATATGGTTCGTCAACGTGTTAACGAGCTTGAAAAAGCTAAATCAAAAGAGATTATTCGCACAGGTTTTTCTGAGTAGATCATGAGTTCAATCGTCGCAATCAAAGGTTTTAATGACATTCTCCCAACGCAAACCCCAGCTTGGAGACGTCTTGAACAGCATCTGTCTGGTTTGATGGATGCCTATGGCTATCAACAAATTCGTTTGCCGATGGTTGAACAGACAAACTTGTTCAAGCGTTCTATTGGTGATGCAACGGATATCGTTGAAAAAGAGATGTATACGTTCTTAGATAAAGGTAATCCTCCTGAGTCTTTGACTTTACGTCCTGAAGGTACTGCGGGTTGTGTACGTGCTATGCTCGAACATAATTTGCTTCGTGGTGCGACACCGCGTGTTTGGTATATTGGACCGATGTTCCGTTATGAAAAACCGCAAAAAGGTCGTTACCGTCAATTTCATCAATTTGGTGTGGAAACGTTTGGTGTTGCAACTCCTGATCAAGATGCTGAACTGATTTTGATGACTGCGCGTCTGTGGAAACGGATGGGTGTTGCGGACAAAGTTCAATTAGAGCTTAATACTTTAGGTGAGTCAGATGAGCGTGCAGCTTATCGTGCAGCCTTAGTTGAGTTTTTAGAATCACATAAGTCAGATTTAGATGAAGATTCGCAACGTCGTTTAACGACGAATCCACTGCGTATTTTGGACTCTAAAGATGCAAAAACTCAAAGCATTTTAGAAAATGCGCCTAAACTTCATGACTTTATGGGTGAGGAGACGCTGGCACATTTCCAACAATTACAGCAATATCTAACTGATGCAGGTATTTCATTTGTCATTAACCAAAAGTTGGTTCGTGGCTTGGATTACTATAATAAAACTGTATTTGAATGGACGACGACACATCTCGGTTCACAGGGTACGGTTTGTGCTGGTGGTCGTTATGATGGTTTAGTGGGCCAGTTAAAAGGTAAACCAGATCAATCGGTTCCTGCGGTTGGTTTTGCAATGGGTATTGAGCGTTTATTGCTTCTTTTAGAACAAGTAGAAGACAATACACCAGTACGTGATTGTGAAGTATTTTTACTTGCAGATCCTGCGACGCAAGGTAAAGCTTTAGTTTTGGCTGAGCAAATTCGAGATCAACTTGAAGCTGCAAGCAGTTCAGTGCGTCTGAAAGTTGGCTCTCAAGGCTCGATGAAAAGTCAAATGAAAAAAGCGGATCAGTCCGGTGCAATTTATGCCTTAATCTTTGGTGAGCGTGAAGCTGAGGCGCAACAACTTTCAGTCAAAGAGTTGGCTACAGCAGAGCAGACACAAGTAGCGGTCAATGACATTGTGCCGTTCATCATTGATAAACTATCTTCAAAATAAATTTAAGAACATAAGGAAAGGGCGATCATATGAGCGCAATGACTGACGAAGAACAACTGCATACAGCAAAGTCGTTTTTTAAGAAATATGGATCGGCGTTGATTACGCTGATTCTTCTTGCCCTGATCGCCTTTTTCGGATGGGAATATTGGAAGAAGAAAAACGTAGCAGAAGATCAAATACAGACTGCTAAAGTACAGCTCTTAGTTGATGAAGCGAAAGCTGCAACAACTGATCCTAAAGTAGCGACTGCTTTGGATGGAACTGCTGAAAAAATTGTAAAAGAAAATCCTGATTCGATTCATGCGGTTCAAACGCAATTTGTAATGGCAAAATTGGCTTATGAGCAAGAGAATTATGCTAAAGCTGAACGTGAATTGAAAAAAATTGAAAATGCTCAAATCAAAGATGAAGGTTTACAACACATCATTAAGCTTCGTTTAGCAGATGCTCAACTGGCACAAAAAAAATATGATGAGGCTTTAAAAACACTGTCTGGGTTAAATTTGCCCGCTTTCAAAACAACTGTAGATGAAGCACGTGGCGATATTTATATTGCTAAGAATGATATTGAAAATGCGAAAAAAGCTTATCAGAGCGCATGGGATAACTTAATTGCAACTAAACAAGAACGCCAAATCTTACAAATTAAACTCGAAAGTGTTGGCATATTAGTAGATGATCCTGAAATTGAGCGCCCAATTTTAGATATACAAACGGATGAGTCTTAATGGATAGAAAGTATAAAATTTCTTTTGTTCTAGCGACATTGTCGTGTGCACTAATGGCGTGTACAAGCAATACGGTGAAAGAAGAAAAGGTGAAACCTAATCCGTTGCCTAAAATTCAGCAATCGGTGAGCTTAGCACCTATTTTTTCACATAATGTTTCAGCGACGGATACTGCTGATCCATTGCGTTTGAGAATGGCGAATGATCAAGGTGTTTTATACTTTTTAGATCCTAAGGGACAGGTTTCTGCATATCAAGGTAAGCAGCGTGTCTGGGAAAAACAAGTTACCAAGCTTGGTTTAAGTTCAGGTGTTGAAGCGGCCAATGGGTTAGTGATCGTCGGCAACAAGAAAGGTCAACTGTTTGCTCTCGATCAAAAAACGGGTGATATCCGTTGGACTGCGCAATTAAGTGGTGCAATTTTGAGTGCGGCGCTTATTCAGACTGGTCGAGTGATCGTTGTTGCAAATGACGGTACGGTGTTTGGTCTGGATGAAAAAACAGGTCAACAAGTGTGGACCTATCGTATGCCAAACGAACAATTGAGCTTACGCGGTCAAGCTTCACCTGTGCGCTTAGACCCACGAACAGTGTTAGTGGCCTCGTCAAATGCATACGTGTACGCAATTGATAGTCTCACTGGAACTTTGCGTATGCAAAGACGTGTGGCAGTCAGCGATGGTCGTTCTGATATACAGCGTTTAGTTGATGTGGATGCAGATCCAATCGTTGCAGGACAATTGGTTGTAACCACTAGCTATCAAGGCCAAGTCACTGTACTAGATCTAGTTTCGCAACGTGTGATTTGGAGTGAAGATGCAAGCAGTATTAACCGTGCTGAAGTTGCAGGTCGCCAAGTCTTCGTCACGCAAACAGATGGTAAAATTGTATCGTTTGATCTGGTGACGGGTCAGCCGTTATGGACTAATGATCAATTGCTTAACCGTCAATTAAGCAACCCCGTAATGTTGGGTCAGTATTTAGTGGTAGGTGATTATGAGGGGGTACTCCACCTTGTAGATCCTAAAAATGGTCAACTTGTTGGTCGCGAAAAAACGCGTGGTGAAGTACGTTCGTTGCGTGTAGTGAACAATCAGCTTTACTCAGTGACACGTACAGGCGCACTTACAATTTGGCAGAATCGTTAATTTTTTCTCTGCTTATGGTAAACTAGTCGCTGAATACATATTTTAAGTTCGGGGTGTTGAATTTTCAGACCCCGACATTTTTATTTTTAAGTAGATGATTCGTCTAACTTCTTCCACAGTTTCTGATGCTCAGGCCAATTGAGTTGGCTGATCTTGTTAAAGGTTAATCTATGAAACCCGTTATTGCGCTCATTGGTCGTCCGAACGTCGGAAAATCAACGCTGTTTAACCAGATTACCAAAAGTCGTGACGCGCTTGTTGCAGACTTTGCCGGTCTTACTCGTGACCGTAAATATGGTGATGCAGTTTACCAAAATAAATCATTTATCGTTGTAGATACTGGCGGTATCGGTGAAAACGAAGGTGGGATCGACTCTTACATGGCAGAGCAGTCTAAAACTGCGATTCATGAAGCAGATATGATTATCTTTGTTGTCGATGCGCGTGCAGGTCTTCTAGCTTCTGATGAACAGATTGCGCGTGAGTTACGTACACTCGGTAAAAAAGTATTTTTAGTTGCCAACAAAGTTGATGGTGTTCATGCAGAGGCAGCATTGGTTGAGTTCTTTAAGTTGGGTATGGGTGAACCGATGCAAGTGGCTGCAAGCCATGGGCGTGGTGTTCAACAAATGCTCGAAGAAGTACTTGAAGATGTACCAGAAGATGACCTAAGTGAACAGCGTGATGAAGATACTGGGCTCCGTCTAGCGATTATCGGTCGTCCGAACGTAGGTAAGTCAACATTAGTTAATCGCCTGTTAGGTGAAGAACGTGTCGTTGCTTTTGACCAGCCTGGTACTACACGTGACTCAATTTACATCCCATTTGAGCGTGATGGTCGAAAATATACGCTCATTGACACTGCTGGTGTTCGTCGTAAAGGCAAAGTGGATGAAATGATTGAGAAATTCTCAATCGTAAAGACTTTACAAGCAATGAAAGATGCCAACGTTGTTGTTGTTGTTGTTGATGCGCGTGAAGGTATTGTTGAGCAAGACTTGCATTTGATTGGATATGCGATTGAAGCTGGTCGTGCGATGGTGATTGCGATCAATAAATGGGACAATATGTCAGAATATGATCGCAAACAATGTAAGTTGGATGTCGAGCGTCGTTTTGACTTTATTCCATGGGCGAAAATCCATTTAATTTCTGCTTTGCATGGTACAGGTGTGGGTGAGCTTTATCCTTCAATCCATCGTGCATATGAATCATCACGTTTGAAAGTATCTCCAGCGAAAATCACTGAGATCTTAAAAGATGCAACAGATGCGCATCATCCACCTAAAGTTCAAGGTCGTGCAATTAAAATGCGTTATGCGCATATTGGCGGTCAAAACCCGCCTACGATTGTGATTCACGGTAATAAAGTTGACAAAACCCCAGCTGACTATCGTCGTTACTTAGAAAACGTGTTCCGTAAAGTGTATAAACTAGAGGGTACACCTGTAAAAATTGAATTTAAAACTTCAGAAAACCCATTTGAAGGTCGTAAATCTCAAATTGACGAGCGTACTGCGGCACGTAAACGTCGTTATGTACAGAAGTTTAAGAAAGCCGAGAAGAAGTTCAAACGCGGTTAATCAATTGTAAATTTAGTCCAGAAAGCCCAAATGTGAAGTTTGGGCTTTTTTTATCATGCGAATAAATTAAGATAAATGGAATCACTGAGAACGTTATTATGACCCGTCATATTCAAATTGATATTTCTAAAATTTCTTCTTTTTTTCAAGTTCCTGAAAATCTAACACGTACTGAAGAAATCAGTCTTAGAAAAAACATGATTCACCAATATCGTAACTGCTTACTAGGAAGTAAATTAAATAAAACAATAAAAAATGAGGATATTGACCAAACGAAAGATGGAAAACCTTTTTTGAAAAAAATCTCAAACTTTGAGTTTAACCATAGTCATAGTCAAAATTATTATGCTTTAGTTACATCACATCATATTCGAGATTTGGGTGTGGATATTGAGGAGCTGAATCGATCAATTCGATTCGAAGCCTTAGCCAAACATGCATTTCATCCACTGGAATATGCGATATGGGCAGAATTGGAGTTTGATTCTCGCTATTGGTTTAAGGTCTGGACCATTAAGGAAGCAATTTTGAAGGCACATGGGATGGGAATCCGCATGAGCTTAAATGAGTTGAATACCAATGCCCATACCACACACATGGGTGGGGTTTGTGAGCATCCAGTCTTAGGGGTATTTGCTTATCAGAATTTTGAAATCATGGATTGTATGCTGACAGTCGCATGGCGAAGTGAATACTCTTGCCGTGGTTTTGCAATTCCTCAAATTCAAATCACTCAACATTAAAAAAGCCCATCATTTGATGGGCTTTTTGTATTGAATGTTTATTGAGGAATTTCTTCTTCCTCTTCAAATTCAGGTTTTACTTGAACAATAAAGTCTTGGCGGTTCAGACCACGCCACAATGCAAATGCAGTACCGATATAAATCGAAGAATATGTTCCGACAAAAACACCGACAAACATTGCAATCGAGAACCATTTCAAACCATCGCCGCCCATGATCATCATAGCAACGACCACAAGCAATAGCGTCATCGAAGTGTGGATGGTACGACGTAAGGTTTCAGTCAATGCAATATTGATGATCTCAAGAGGTTCTGCCCCACGAATTTTACGGAAGTTCTCACGAATACGATCCGAGACAACAATATTATCGTTTAATGAGAAACCAATAATCGCTAGAAGAGCAGCTAGAACGGTTAGGTCAAATGGCCACTGCATCAATGCAAAAATACCAAGAGTCACGATAATATCGTGAAATAGCGATAGAACTGCACCCATTGCCAACTTGAATTCGAAGCGAATCGTCACATAAATCAGCATGATAATCAGAGCCAAAGCCACAGCACCTGCTGATTTAATGTAAAGTTCGTTTCCGACTTGACCACCAACAACATCTACCTTAGGTACAGTCACGGTATTATTGTCTAATTGAACTGCGGTGGTAATTGCTTTGGTTAGATCTTCCGCTTCAATATCTTCTTGTACGGGCATACGAACCATTAAATCTCGTTCAGAACCTAAGGTTTGAACAACAGCATCATTAAAACCCGCATCACTTAATGCTTGCGTCACTTCAGAGGGTTTTACAGGATTGGCATAATTCAATTCAGCTGCAACACCGCCAGTAAAGTCTAATCCTAAATTCAGACCTTTAGTCGCGATAAAGAAGATACTTGCAATAGTCAGGATGATTGAAAGCCAAGCTGCTGGCTTTGCAATCTTCATGAAAGGAATTACGCGTTCGTTGTCTGGACGGCCGTATTGTTTTGATTCGAGTTGAGTATTTTCAGTCATGATAGATCTCCTAAATGCTCAACTTTTTCAAGTTACGTTTTTTACCGTAAATGATCTGTACAATTGCACGGGTTACTGTAATCGCAGTAAACATCGAGCAAACAATACCAATCATGAGTGTCACGGCAAATCCTTTGATCGGACCAGTACCAATGGCAAAGAGGATAAATGCAACAAGGAATGTGGTTAAGTTCGAGTCAAAGATGGTGTTATAAGCTCGATCATAACCTGCAACAATCGCCTGTTTAGGCGATGCTCCCCATTTGATTTCCTCGCGTATTCGCTCGCAAATTAGAACGTTTGCATCCACCGCCATACCGATGGTAATAACGATACCTGCAATACCTGGCAGCGTTAATGAAGCACCGATCCAAGACATAACCGTCAAGATCATGGCTAAGTTGAATACTAGAGCGAAGTTCGCAATGACACCGAATAAGCGGAAGAATACCACCATCCAAATTGCGACTAGGATAAATCCAATTTGAGTGGATAGTACACCCTTATCGATGTTTTCTTGACCTAAGCTTGGACCGATAACACGCTCTTCAACAAAGTACATTGGCGCAGCGAGCGCACCTGCACGAAGCATTAAAGCTAGCTCAGCTGCTTCTTGAGGTGAATCTAAACCAGTAATACGGAACTGTGAACCCAGTACTGCTTGAATATTTGCTGCATTAATGACGACAGATTCAGTATATGGTGTGCGTACTTCAGTTTGTGCACCTGTTTCAGGATCTTCAACGTAACTGATACGTTGTTTATTCTCAATGAACAGTACCGCCATACGCTTACCAACAGCGCTACGAGTCGCATCTGACATTAACTTACCACCTGCATTATCAAGGGTAATGTTAACTTCTGCTGTACCACTATCTTGTCCAAAGCCTGAAGAAGCATTTTGTACACGCTCACCCGTCAGAATACGATTACGGTTAAGTAAAAGTTCACGACCACTGTCTAAAGACTCATAGGCGAATACTTCTGTCCCTGGAGGTAAGGGTTGACCATTATATTTCCCTGAATAAGGATCAATATATTGATCATTTAGATCAGATACCAAACGGAATTCTAAGTTTGCTGTACGACCTAAGATACGTTTTGCTTCAGCGGTGTCTTGGACACCTGGTAATTCAACCACAATACGGTTGCTACCTTGGGTTTGAACCAATGCTTCTGCAACACCAAGTTCATTAATACGATTGCGAAGTGTTGTTAAGTTTTGATCTAACGCATATGACTGAATTTCTTGCTTCGTGGTGTCTGTATAGGTTAAACGAAGACTGGCACCATTTTCAGTTGCAAGTGCTTGTTGAGTATATTTATTGCCGTTACGACGAAGTTGATCCATCGCTGCTGCACGATCTTCATTGTTAGCAAATTGAACAGTGATCGCATTGTTATTCAATGAAAGACTATTGAATTTGATCTTGTTCTCACGGAATTCGCGTCGCAAATCAGCAGCCGAAGTTTCCATACGCTGCGCAATCGCTTTGTCCATATCCACCTCAAGGAGGAAGTGGACACCACCACGCAAATCAAGACCAAGTTTCATTGGTCGTGCACCGATTTTCTGTAACCATTCAGGTGTTGTTGGTGCGAGGTTTAATGCAACAACATAGTTTTCACCCAGACCTTCACGTAGGATATCTTTTGCTTTTAATTGGGCTTCAGAACTGTCTAAACGTAGAAGGGCAGCATTTTGAGTAAAGCTGTTATTGTGGGACTGGATATTGTTGCTTTTTAATAGTTGCTCTGCTTTTTGAATCACTGTGTCATCAATGACAGAACCAGCTTTTGCACCAGAAATTTGGACAGCTGGTTCATCAGGATACAAACTTGGCAGGGCATATAATGTACTCACGACTAGTACAACTAGAATGAGTAAATATTTCCATGCTGGGTAACGCATTCGCTTTCTTCTTAAAATGAAAAAAGTCGTGCAGCTGCACGACTATTTTATAATTAAAGGTTATTTAGTGTGCCTTCAGGTAATACTGAAATCACGCTTGCACGCTGAATTTTAACTTCGTTGCCACGGTTTAATTCAACCACAGCGAAATCACCTTCGAGTTTAGTAATACGGCCCATTAAACCGCCTGCAAAAACGATTTCGCTGCCAACGCCTAAGCTCTCAACCAAAGTGCGATGTTCTTTCGCACGTTTTGCTTGAGGACGCCAAATTAAGAAGTAGAAAATTGCAATGAATACTGCAATCATCAATAAGTTAGCAACTAAGCTTGGTTGTTGTGCAGCTTCACCAGCTGCGTGTGCAGTCGAAATAAAAAGGCTCATTTCATTTTCCTAAACTAAAAATATCAAAAAAGATGATAAAAAATCGGCTTGTTCAGCAATTTACATTGTCTTTTTGCTCAGCGCAAATACTGATGTATTAATCTTGCGGACAAGGGGGTACTTCAAGCCCACGGCGTGCATAAAAATCGTGAACAAAATCATCAAATGTTCCGTTATCTAATGCATCACGCATCATTTCTGCTAAACGCAAGTAATAACGAAGGTTATGAATTGTGCCAAGCATTGATGCAAGCATCTCACCACATTTTTCTAAATGGTATAGATACGAACGGGTAAAGTTGGTACAGGTGTAACAATCGCAATGCGGATCAAGTGGGCTTTGATCATGGCGGTATTTCGCATTTCGTATACGCACTAAACCGTCCGTAACAAAATAATGTCCATTACGTGCGTTACGAGTTGGCATTACACAGTCAAACATGTCTACACCACGACGAACAGCTTCAACGATGTCTTCTGGTTTGCCAACACCCATTAAATAACGTGGTTTATCCGCAGGCATTTGCTCTGGAAGATAATCAAGGACTTTGATCATCTCTTCTTTTGGCTCGCCTACAGAAAGACCGCCAATCGCATAACCATCAAAACCGATTTCTTTTAATCCATTTAGTGATTCTTGGCGGAGGTCTTCATACATGCCGCCTTGAATAATACCAAACAGAGCATTGCGGTTTTTTAACACATCATGATGTTGAGTCTTACAACGCTTTGCCCAACGCAATGAAAGTTGTAGCGATTTCTGAGCTTCTTCGTGAGTCGCTGGATAGGGTGTACATTCATCAAAAATCATCACGATATCTGAATTCAATGTATGTTGAATATCCATCGAAATTTCAGGAGAAAGGAAGACTTTAGAGCCATCAATTGGAGAGCGGAATGTTACGCCGTCTTCTTTGATACTACGCATTGCGCCTAAGCTAAATACTTGGAAGCCACCAGAGTCGGTCAAAATTGGTTTATTCCATTTCATAAAACCATGTAGACCACCGTGCTCACGAATGACATCTAGACCAGGGCGTAGATATAAATGAAAGGTATTCCCTAAAATGACCTGTGATTTAATTTCTTCAATATCACGTGGGAGCATGCCTTTGACGGTACCGTAAGTTCCGACAGGCATAAACATCGGTGTTTCAACGACACCGTGTTCCAAGGTTAAGCGTCCGCGTCGAGCACGACCAGACTGACCTAATTTTTCAAACTTCATAAATTGTCCAAATCGAGGCGAAAAAACAGTTCGCTGATTGATAGCGATAAAGCGCTCTATTTTCCTAGATTCGCGCAGTTTATGCTAGAAAAATTACATTATTCTTAACGACTTGGATTTTTGTTTATGAAAAATTACAAGAGATTCATGATCTTGCTAAACAATGAAGGTATCTGTTTATTTTTCGCCCAGCTATACAGTTTTTAGCGTATCCTAATATGAATAAATCGTAATGGATAAACAACGTGATTCTCTAAGATATTGCCACTTTTTAAGGTGGAATCCTTATTTGAAATTAGGGCGATAATCAAAATTTTGTTGCGCTTGATGATCGGTAAATGGGCGAATAGGTTTCTTTGCGAGGCTGATACTGTTGATTAAGTTATTCGGAAAAACTTGAATCAAGTTATTAAACTCTTCGACATTTCGATTGAATATTGAAATTGCAGCACTAACATTTTCATTTTGCTCTTGAATGTCATACATCATTTGGTTGTAAAGCTGATCAGCTTTGAGATCTGGATAATTCTCAACAACCACATTTAAACTTTTCATTAACGACTGACTTAGCGCTTCAATATGCTGAAGCTGAGCTACATCAGTTGATTGTGTATTGAGATTTAGGATTTGTTGGCGTAAGGCTGTGATATTTTCTAATGTTGATTTTTCAAACTCAGTGTATTGAGATAAATTTTGCTCAAGATGCTCTAATGTTTTAATTTTCTGACGTTCAAAATTTGCGACATCTGACCAAGCACGCTGAGAAGCATTCAAATATCGAACGATATTATTTCGAACCCATATTCCCCAAACAATAATCAAAATAAAGATGGAAAGAAAAATGAATAAGCCCACACGCATTACCTAATATGATCGTTATTATGCAACTAAGTTTAGCATGCTCTGTTTGAGTTGTTGATAATTTGGCATGGTTAATGTTCTTAAGTAACCGCGCAAAGCGGATATATTTTTAATGTCTTTGATTTCAAGCTTGTGCGTGACTTCAAATAAATCGCGCTCTCCCAAATAGCACATGATTTGGTCATGAGGGTGGAAAATTAAGTCGCCCTGGTGAAGTCGATAAAATTCAATTAGTTTGAGTGTGGTTGATGGTGTCATGATCTTTGCGAGTTGTAAGCGGTCTGTACCGTAAATCTGAACTTTTTTACGTAGCTCTAAATCGCTGCTCTCCCAGTGCTCTGTATATGGTGCTGTGAACCTTTTCTTTCTACTGGTTGTCGCTAATCCTAGTGGTGATATATCAAATACAAATACGCCCCAACGATGACGTTCAATTTTTTTTAATTTTTGTGGTGTTTTGTTTTGTTCAGGCAGATTGATTTCATCAATAAATCGGTAATGAAAAAGCATAACAGGAAAATCTTGATTTTGCGCGTTTTTCCACGTGGTGGAGGCAAACTTTAAAATATCATTGGCATGGTTACCTTGGTTAAACAAAGGAAATTTTTGCCTTAGCTGACTTATGATCAAGGTGTTATGTCTATTTGTTCCAAGGTGTGATGGCGTTGAATAAGCTTCTATACCGAATTTAAAACCAATCATTCGCTCTTCAAGAAATGAAATCACTTCATGAATAGGTTTATTCGGTTCATAAATTATATATGCAATCAGGATAAGTATCGCCGATGCGCTATATGCCATCCATTTTAATGTGTCAAAAATAGGAAAGAGCGAAAAAACACTGAATATGATGGCAAGCGTAACTAAAAATTTAGGTATGCCATTGTGAAAAAAGAGTTGGGTATTCGAACCCCATGGATGTAATCCTTGCAGGATGTCATCAGAATGTTGAGCAGAACGTCCAAGAGCCCAAAGCCGATCAACACTGGCCATAATTTGCTTGTTCTTTCGGGTGCGAAGGTGAAGCAGTTGCTGAACAGAATCAATCGGCATAGATCAGATCCTAATCTTTTGCTTGGTCAATCAACATTGCGTCACCATAACTAAAGAAACGATAGCGTTCTTTTACAGCATGTTGATACGCATTCAAAATATAATCACGATTGGACAGGGCTGAGACAAGCATTAATAATGTTGATTCTGGAAGGTGGAAGTTAGTAATTAAGCGATCTACTACTTTAAATTCATAACCAGGATAAATAAAAATCTGAGTATCACCAGTCCAGCCCTTCAGTTGGCCATCATTGGCTTGAGCCGCACTTTCAGTTGCCCGTGTTGCAGTCGTTCCGACGGCAATCACTTTATTGCCTCGATCTTTAGTCGCCTTAATCAACGCCATAGCTTCATCGCTGACTTGGCACCATTCACTGTGCATGATGTGATTTTCGATATCAGTGGTGCGTACTGGTAAGAAGGTACCTGCACCCACATGTAAGGTGACAAATGTCTTGTTTACACCTTTATCTTCAAGTTTTTTTAATAGTTGTTCATCAAAATGTAGAGACGCCGTTGGAGCAGCAACGCTAGCAATTTTTGTAGGATCATTAAATACGGTTTGATAACGAACAGTATCAATATCTTCTGCTTCTCGGTTGAAGTAAGGTGGAATAGGCAATGCACCATACTGATCCAATACATCTAAGATTGGTTTGGAAAATTCCACCACATAGAGATTTTCATGACGCCCTTGAACCGTAACTTTAACCTCATCTGATCCGACAAAAAGTTCAGCACCTGGTTTTGGTGAGTTACTTGCTTTGATATGGCAATGAGCAATAAATTGATCAAGCATTCTTTCAACCAGAACCTCAATCGCACCACCCGAAGCACGCTTACCTTTCAAGCGAGCTTTCATTACCTTAGTATCATTGAGAACTAATAAATCACCTTCATTAAACAGGTCTAAAATATCGGTAAATTGGTGATCGTCATATTGACCATCCGCCTTAAGATGAAGCAGGCGAGAAGCACTTCGTTCTTCAAGAGGGTAACGGGCAATAAGTTCGTCTGGGAGTTCAAAGCTAAAATCAGAAAGTTGCATAAGAATATAAAAATGGAATCAGCAAAAATTTTGGCATTAGTATATGCTTTTTTTGCCCAGTTCGAGTTGAGTTTGGTGGTTAAAAAAGCATAATGCATGCTATTGATTTAAAAATAGGCGCTTGAGTCAGGTTTTGCATTGACAAAGAAAAGAAAAACGATATTATACCGAACACAACCTTTCCCGAGGTGGTGAAATTGGTAGACGCGGCGGACTCAAAATCCGCTGTCAGAGATGACGTGTCGGTTCGAGTCCGACCCTCGGGACCAAATACTTAAAGGCCTTCAAGCATATTCAGACTTGAGGGCCTTTTTATTTGTTTTAAATAAATTAAGGAATTTTAAAATTTCAAATGAAGATTTGATGAATAATATAAGATAAGGATTGAGTAAATTTTATTTTAATAATAAATAGTTATGGTTTATTCAATCGATCTTCACTAGACGCTTACGTTTTATAAAGTATGACTCATGCTTTAGCTAGATATTCAGTCCTCAAAAATGCACTTTCTTAATATTTGAGAATGTATTAGTCTTGATGAAATAAGGTTTCATTTCTTTACTGCGAAATGAAAAAATAAAATGTAATCGATCATTATTCCCCTTTACTCCATGGCAGGATGTAGACATGAAAATAGAATTTATAGATGTCGATCAAGCTGATCAGCTCAGTGCCTGCAAAATGTCTCTTTTACTCGGTGTATCAACGCCAAAAAATCAACTTGAGAGTTTTTTAAGATTTGCGCGTGGCATTTTAAATGCGGAGTCAGCAATCTTAGCTTTTCATGATGAACCATATGTGTGGCATTCTTCTCCAAATGGATTTAAAGCTTTTAATGCCAATAAAAAAGCAAAATTATTACCATATTTCGCGGGTCAAACTTCGATCAGTCGTGATCATCCTAATTATTCATCTTTTTCAGCACATATTCATCAACTCGGAGTTGATCACGAGCGAATTATAGCCATTGATTTAAAAGTGAATGATGATTTTTCAATTGGTCAAGTGATTTTATTTGATAATCAGCACCAACCTTTTGATGATCATAATTTAGAACTGGTTTATGATTTTTCCATGAGCTTAATTCGTATATTAGAGCTTCATTCGGATTATGCGGAACTCAAAGAATTATATGAACAACAATCGGCGCTTAATTTCAGTAAAACAAAATTCTTTCAAATCATTGCACACGATTTACGTGCACCATTTCATGGCTTATTAGGTTTTTCTGATGTATTGGCCAATGAGCGTGAAAGTTTGGATGAGGACAGTGTACAGAATATCGCTGAGTATTTACATGATACCGCTCAATCGACTTATAACTTATTGGAAAGCCTATTAAATTGGGCAATGGCTGAAGGCGGGAGATTTGTCTATCACCCTATTCAGTTTGAGCTTAAACAGGTGACAAAAATCGTTTTTGACGTTTTAAACACGTTGGCTGTGAAAAAAAATATTCAATTAATTGAAAGTGTGCCGCAAGAGTTAAAAGTCTTTGCCGACATTAATATGATCACATCAGTGATTCAAAACTTGGTATCCAATGCTTTGAAGTTTACTCATGTGGATGGAACTGGAAAAGTTTATATCGAAGCATCAAAATGCGATCAAGGTGTCGAAATTGCCATTCGCGATACAGGTTTAGGTATGACATCACAGCAAATTGAGAAGCTTTTTCAACCGGATTTGAAGGTATCTATTCGTGGTACATCTGGTGAAAAAGGTGCTGGTTTAGGTTTGGTGTTATGTAAAAGATTTGTTGATTTGAATCATGGTGAAATTGGTGTCAGTTCTCAACAAGGTCAAGGTACGACTTTTAAAGTCATATTACCTGAAGCAGACACTCATGCAGCGTTACCTACCACCCCCAATACGAGTAATCAAACATCTTTGGAAAAAGTGAACTAAATAGTCCACAAATTGCGTAAGGACTGATATAAAAGAGTTTTAGATTTATTCAGGCTTTTTTTCAAATGAATGCTGATCAGTTGCAAAAAACTCTTAGAGCCAGTCAATACGCGGAACAAGTTTATAATTTACATCAAACATTATTAGAACAAGATTATTCATCTGATCAATTTAATAAATTTTTAAGTACTGAACAAATCTATCACATTGTACAAAAAGAACTTGCTGACATTCAGGATGAAAAAGAATGGATGCAAAAAATTCGAATTTTGCGAGCACGTTTAATGTTTCGGTGGATTTGGCAGGATGCGAACCGCCTCATTTCAGTTATTACATTGACTCGTGAGCTTTCAGACTTTGCCGATGCCAGTATTGATGCAGCCAAAAGCTTCGCTTATCGTCCATTGCAAGCCAAACATGGAGAGCCGATCGGCTATAACGGTAAGCTTCAAGACCTTATCGTGATTGCAATGGGTAAATTGGGGGCTCAGGAACTTAATTTATCCAGTGATATTGATCTTATATTTGCCTTCGATGAGCAAGGTGAAACAAATGGTCGTAAATGTATTGATGTTCAGCAATTTTGCATCCTTTGGGGGCAAAAAATTATTTATTTGTTGGAACATATCACCGCAGATGGATTTGTGTTCCGAGTGGATATGCGATTACGCCCATGGGGCGATGGTTCAGCACTTGCAATCAGTCATGCGGCACTTGAAAAGTATCTCAGTCAACATGGGCGTGAGTGGGAGCGTTATGCATGGATAAAGGCGCGTATTGTTACAGGAGGAAAGGAAGGGGATGAGCTTCTGGAAATGACTCGACCTTTTGTATTCCGCCGTTACGTGGACTACACTGCTTTTGCAGCGATGCGTGAAATGAAAGCGATGATTGAGCGTGAAGTTCAACGTAGAAATATTGAAGATGATATTAAACTTGGTGCAGGTGGTATTCGTGAAGTCGAGTTTATTGTTCAAGTTTTCCAGTTGATTTATGGTGGTTCAAAACTTGAACTACAAGACCGTCAATGTTTAGTGAGTCTACATCATTTGGGGGTTGTTGGATTACTTGAACCTGAAGTGGTGGATGAGCTTGAAAATGCTTATTTATTCTTGCGTCGTGTAGAACATGCCATTCAAGCGTTGAATGACCAACAAACTCAATCACTGCCTACAGAACCTGACCAAAGAAAACGCATCGTAGAGACACTTGGTTTTGAGAGTTGGGATGCGTTCTTAAATGTTCTCAATGATAAGCGCGCTATAGTAACTTATCAGTTTGAGCATTTAATTAAAGAAAAAGAAGTAGATCCATTGGTTGAAAGCTTTAGCCAAATAGAGCAGCAATTGAATGAAGTTTTAGATGAGTCTGCTAAAAATTTGGTTCGTGAGTTTTGGTATGGACATGCCATCAAAAAATTACCCGCTAAAGCAGTTAATCGTTTAAAAGAGTTTTGGCCTCATCTGATTCAAGCTGTTCTCGAATCGGATAATCCACAAGTCGCTTTGGTAAGACTCATGCCACTGGTTGAATCTGTGATGCGGCGAACAGTTTATCTGGTGATGTTAATTGAAAGTAAAGGAGCATTACAGCGACTCGTTAAAATGGCGACTGTAAGCCCATGGATTTGTGAAGAGTTAACTCATTATCCAGTTTTGCTCGATGAGTTTTTATCGATGGATTTTGAGTTACCTAAACGCCAAGATTTGGAGGATTCACTCAGACAGCAGCTGCTGCGTATTGAAATTGATCAAGTGGAAGATCAAATGCGCGTATTGCGCTTATTTAAAAAATCGAATGTTTTGACTGTAGCAGCAAGTGATGTATTGGCTGAAAGTCCACTGATGCGTGTGTCTGATGCGCTCACCGATATTGCTGAGGTTTCAGTTCAAGCAACTTTGAATTTAGCATATCAAATTACAGCAAAAAAACATGGTTACCCAGTAGATGCAGATGGTCAACGTTGTTCAAAAAACCATATGGCATTCAGTGTCATTGGGTATGGGAAATTAGGCGGTATTGAACTTGGGTATGGTTCAGACCTTGATTTAGTCTTTATCCACTATATGGATGAGCAGGCAGATACAGATGGCTTGAAACCAATTAGTGGTTTTGAATTTGCGATGCGTGTTGGGCAAAAGCTCATGTCGCTGATGACAACCCAAACTTTAGATGGTCGAGTGTATGAGATTGATACACGATTGCGTCCTTCAGGAGAAGCAGGGCTTCTCGTTACAAGCCTTAAGGCTTTTGAGCAATACCAACTTAAAAATGCATGGCTTTGGGAGCATCAAGCAATTGTTCGTGCGCGTAGTATAGCGGGTGAGCAAAGCTTAAGAGAAAAGTTTGAGGAATTACGCTGTCGTATTTTAACTTTGCCTCGAAATGAAGAAACGGTGAGAGCAGAAGTGCTAAAAATGCGTCAAAAAATGAAAGACCATTTAGGCTCATCAAATGAGCAAAAAAAAGATGGAATTTTTCATTTAAAACAGGATGCAGGTGGTATCGTTGATATCGAATTTATGGCACAGTATGCAGTATTAGCATGGAGTGGGACGAATCCTGATCTCGCCCATTACTCCGACAATGTACGAATCCTTGAGGATGCCGCAAAAACTGGCTGCTTATCCAGCGCCGATGCGACAGCATTGATTCAAGCTTATCTCCGTGAACGTGCCGAGAGTCATCGTTTAGCCCTTGCAAATCAATCCATGCAAGTGAGTGCTGCGAATTGGCTCGATACCCGTAAGGTCGTTTGCAAGCTATGGCAAAGATTAATAGATCCAACTGCATCAGTAGTTGGATAGAAATGACTGTGTATAAAAATTTGGAGTTTAGGTCATGAATTTGGCTGATCGTGATGGTTTTATTTGGCAAGATGGACAATTAGTTGATTGGCGTGAAGCAAAAACTCACGTCTTAACACACACTTTACACTACAGTATGGGTGTGTTTGAGGGTGTCCGTGCCTACGAAACTCCGAATGGAACGGCAATTTTCCGTTTAAAAGAACACACTAAACGTCTTTTAAACTCTGCCAAGATTTATCAGATGAAAGTTCCGTTTGATCAGGCGGCGTTAGAACAAGCTCAAATTGATGTGGTGCGTGAAAATAAATTGGCTTCTTGCTATTTACGTCCAATTATCTTTATTGGTTCGGAAAAGCTAGGTATTGCAGCGACGGATAATACAATTCATGCAGTGGTTGCTGCGTGGAGCTGGGGTGCTTACCTTGGTGAAGAAGCAATGGCGAAGGGTATTCGTGTAAAAACTTCTTCTTTTACACACCATCACCCTAACGTGACGATGTGTAAGGCGAAAGCATCAGGAAACTATACGCTGTCTATTTTGGCACACCAAGAAGTTGCGCACTCAGGTTATGACGAAGCAATGTTACTTGATCCACAAGGTTATGTGTGTCAAGGTTCAGGTGAAAACGTATTCTTAGTGCGTGATGGCGTGATTCATACCCCTGATATCGCTGGTGGTGCTCTTGATGGTATTACTCGTCAAACCATTATTACGATTGCGAAAGACCTTGGATATGACGTTGTAGAGCGCCGTATCACACGTGATGAATTCTATATCGCTGATGAGGCATTTTTTACAGGTACAGCGGCAGAAGTAACGCCAATCCGTGAATATGATGATCGTCAAATCGGTGAAGGTGTTCGTGGTCCAATCACAACACAAATCCAAAAAGCATACTTCGATGCCGTACAAGGTAAAGACCCTAAATATGCTCACTGGTTAACATATGTGAAGTAATTAATGCTTTGAAAAAGGACTCAATTGAGTCCTTTTTTAATCATCTTTACCAAAAATATCTCTGGTATACACTTTATCTGCAACATCATTTAGTTTATCGCAATGACGATTACTAATAATTAAATCTGCTCTTTTTTTAAATTCTTCCAGTGTTTTGATGATTTTTGAGTTTTGAAATTTTTTCTCTGAAAGTGTGGGTTCGTAAATAATGATCTTGATTCCTTGTGCTTTGAGACGACGCATAACACCTTGTATTGCTGACGATCGAAAATTGTCTGAACCACTTTTCATGACCAAACGATATATCCCAACAACGCTAGGGTATCTCTCCAAAATAGACTGTGCAATAAAATCTTTGCGAGTAATATTGGCATCTACAATGGCTTGAATTAAATTGCTTGGAACTTGGTCGTAGTTAGCGAGTAATTGTTTAGTATCTTTAGGAAGACAATATCCGCCGTAACCGAATGATGGATTGTTATAAAATTTACCAATTCGAGGATCTAAACATACGCCCTCGATCATTTGGCGAGTGTCCAATTGGTATAGTTGAGCGTAAGTATCTAGTTCATTGAAGAATGCAACGCGCATAGCTAAATAGGTGTTTGCAAAAAGTTTGATTGCTTCTGCCTCGGTGGAGTCAGTGAACAAGACTGGACAATCTTTTTTATAAGCACCCTCTATGAGCATGTTTGCAAATTGATGAGCTCGTTCAGAATTTTCACCCATTATAATTCTTGAAGGATATAAGTTATCCAGCAATGCTTTTCCTTCTCTGAGAAACTCAGGTGAAAATATAATATTCTGTGTTTCAAATTTACTTTTTAGTTGTTGGGTGTAACCTACAGGAACTGTCGATTTGATAATGATCGTCGCTAATGGATTGATACTTAAAATCTCAGTGATCACAGATTCAACACTTGAAGTGTCAAAATAATTGGTTGTAGGGTCATAATCAGTTGGCGTCGCAATAAGAATATAGTCTGCCTGAAAATACGCATCCACAGCATTAGTTGTTGCTTTAAAGTTTAATGGTTTATTACTTAGAAAATCAGAGATTTCTCTGTCTTGTATAGGTGAGATTTTCTTGTTCAATAAATTTACTTTGTTTTGATCAATGTCTAAGGCGGTGACTTCATGATGTTGCGCTAAAATCATCGCATTTGAGAGACCGACGTACCCAGTGCCGACAATAGTAATTTTCATTATTTTAGTTCAAGCCAGATTAAATTTAATTTGACAAAATAGGGTTTCTAAGACGTGACAATTTAATGAAGATTTGATTTCAATTTGAACGAGTTTGAATTCTTATCGTTCAAGAATATTTTAACTCTGTGGTATGATGCAGCTATTGATTCGGTGGAATAAAACGGCATGTCAATACATGAAAACAATGTCTTATTAGAAGAAGAGATTGCACAAGAACAGAACATTGTTTTGTGTATGAAGTGGGGAACCAAATATGGTTCTGAGTATGTGAATCGTCTTTACAATATGGTGAAACGACACACGACTGTTGATTTCCAGATGGTTTGTCTCACTGACCGTACAGAAGGAATTGATCCAAATGTTAAATGCTTTCCTATTCCACCGTTAGCATTACCTGAAGGTGCGCCTGAGCGTGGTTGGAACAAGCTTTCAACTTTTGAGCCTGACTTATATGGCTTAAAGGGTAACGCGCTATTTTTAGATTTGGATGTTGTTATCGTTGATAACATGGATGAGTTTTTCACTTATCCAGGTGATTTTTTAATTATTCACGACTGGAAACGACCATGGCGAATCACAGGTAATAGCTCAGTATATCGTTTTAAATTGGGCGCTTTCCCTGGATTATTACCATATTTTCGTGAAAACTTTGATGAAATTCGAAAAAAATTCCGTAATGAGCAAGCCTATTTGTCATGGTATGTAGATAAACATGCGAAGCAAACTTATTGGCCAGATAGCTGGTGTAAGAGTTATAAATATCACTGTTTACAAAAAATCCCAATGGCATTTTTTAAGCCACCAGTAAAACCTGAAGGTGCCAAAATTATTATTTTCCATGGTGAGATTAATCCACCTGATGCTGTGAATGGTGGCGGTGGTAAATGGTACCGCTATGTGTTGCCAAGTCAATGGATTAAGGACGCTTGGCAATAATAGTTGCCTTTTAATGGTGGTTTATAATGCCTGTTAGAAAAAAAAGTAAATTCGAACAATGGTTCTCCTTTAGTCGGCATCAACGTCGTTTTGGTGCAGATGAGGTCTATGCGCAATTTGACGGTATAGATATTAATGCGTTGAAAGAAAACTTGATTGAAGGTGATGAAACACGCTATACCCATGGATCAGCTAAAGATTTGAAGCAGCATATAGAGCAGCTTAAAGATGAGTTCGTAGGTCAACCTGCGTTGAATCATTATCATGCTAGTCTAATTGTATTGATGCGCCGAGATGTTGATACGACAGATAACTTTCTAAAATTTAAATCTTTATGGCTTAAAGAGCGAGATTTTTTACTGAAATCTTTAAATATACGATGGTTAATTTCAGCATGTGATACTTTCATTGATCATGATGAAGATTCTCTTCTGAAAGCAATTTTGATGAATGCTGTGGTTCTTATTAATACTTTAAAGCTTCAGGAAACGGAACGCTATTTATGTGATCATCAGATGGAAGAAAATCTAGAGTGTCTAAATCATTTACAGTCACAACGTTATGCTCTATTTGATGGTACATCTGCTTTTGCAGTGGGTACAGATGATACATTGAGAAATATGCGTTGGCGTTTAGACCAGATATGTACTGATCATCCATTAGGTCAATTGGTTATTGAAATTTTTGAGCGGATTAATCAAGACGTTAATGATACTGTCTATGTGCGTTTTAAAAAAAGACATACGCGTGAAAAAACACGTTGGTGGTAATCCATGCAGATCTTGATTATAAATCTTGAGCGTTCAAAAGAGCGTTTGGCTTTTCAGACTCAACAGTTTAATGAATTGGGTTTATCTTTTCAGCGTTTAGCTGCAGTATCAGTTGATGATATTGATGACTCTCAATATCAATCATTAGGGTTTGGTTGGCAAAGACCTTTGCGTAAGGTTGAGGTAGCATGTTTTTTGAGTCATCAGAAAGCTTGGGAAACTGTTATTAAAACTAATGAACCGGCATTGATATTAGAGGATGATGCAGTCTTATCATGTCATATTCCTCAGTTACTTGAAGAAATACAAAATTATAATTTTAAAGATATAGATTTAATTAATTTTGAAGTACGTAGTCGTAAAAAAATTATTTCTAAAAAGCCAGAATATCAATTAATCGCTGGACAAACTGCGCTATATAATCTATATCAAGACCGAACAGGTGCAGCAGGATATTTACTCTATCCATCCGGCGCAAAGAAGTTATTACAGCGTTTAGCAGAAACCTCACCTGCAATTGCTGATGGTTTTATTTTTAGCCATTATGGATTGAAGAGTTTACAAGCTGAGCCAGCCGCAATTATTCAAGAAGATCAAATGGTAGCTTATGGTCTTGTACCTGCTGAGCAGTTTGAATCAGTGATCGGACGTTCAGAACATCACAAGCCAATTTATTCTTCTGCTATGGAAAAAAGAGTATTTAGAAAGAGACGGATCATCGGTCAGTTGGCTATGGGATGTCGCTATATGCAAGTCATGTTTAAAGCGCAAAAGCGATTTATTCGTCTTGATAAGGCACATTTTTAACAATATTGAATATCGAATTATGAAGAAAAAAAAGGTTGTACTTGCTATTTTTACTTTACAAGGTAATGGTGCTGAACGTTTCGCATTAACTTTAGCTAAAGGCATAAATAATGCAGGACATGAAGCACATATTGTTTATTTCAAAAATATTATAGATTTACCTATTCCTGA
Source organism: Acinetobacter sp. ANC_7553 (assembly GCF_056779895.1). Taxonomy (NCBI): domain Bacteria; kingdom Pseudomonadati; phylum Pseudomonadota; class Gammaproteobacteria; order Moraxellales; family Moraxellaceae; genus Acinetobacter; species Acinetobacter sp. ANC_7553. Next base: position 50,791 of record NZ_JBWYIV010000010.1, read on the forward strand.
GGGAGTGAAGACACACTTCTTTAATTATCAAAAATTTCGTGCCATACCTAAATTTATGCGCCAAAGTATCGCTGCCAAAGCCTTTGATCGCTTTGTGCGTCAACAGATTGGTGAGCCAAATTTGGTACTGTCCAACTTATATCCAGTCGATTTTATTTTAAGTCGTAGTCAGTTGCCTAATGTACATTTGGTGATTCATAACACCACTAGTTTGGAGTATGGACAACGTCTGACTAAGGCCTTTAAAAAGCAGTTGGCCAAAGTGTATTTAGCCAAGCCTTGTGTAGCGGTTAGCAAAGGGGTAGAAGCTGATTTTAAAGATATTTTTGGTGCTGATAGCAGGGTTCAGACAATCTACAATCCAATTGATGTCGATGCTGTTCGTCACGCTGCATCAGAATTTATTCCTGATCTACCTCAGCCTTATTTGGTCAATGTTGGTAAATTTAAGCAGCAAAAACGTCATGATGTGTTGATTCGTGCGTATGCACAAGCACAGCTGGATCTGCCTTTGGTCTTGGTGGGTACAGGCGAGCTGATGGCTGACAATCAGCGTTTATGTCAAGAACTAGGGGTATCGGACAAAGTTCACTTTATCGGCTTTCAAAATAATCCGTATCCGTTTATTCAACGTGCACAAGCGATGGTCGTGTCCTCAGACTTTGAGGGATTTAGTATTGCAATTTTAGAAGCATTAGCTTTAAATACGCCGGTTTTAAGTACGGATTGTCCATCTGGTCCTAGTGAAATTTTAGATAAAAATTTTTTAGTTCCAGTTGGTAATATTGATAAGTTAGCTAGTAAGATGTCTGAAATTTCATCATGCGATAAAATCTATAATCCTACTTTATCTCGAAAATTTAAAGTTCAAACGGCTGTTGATGAATATTTAAGCCTTGGTGATTGTAGTGTACAAAGTTGAAGAAAAAATCAAGTTATCTGTCATTATTCCTGTTTATGGTGTAGAAGACTATATTGAAGACTGTATATCATCACTTTATAGTCAATTAACTAAGGAGGTGGAATGTATTTTTATTAATGATGGTTCAAAAGATAGATCTATTGATATTTTAAAGAATTTTTTAAATAAACAATCCTTTAAAAAAAATATTAGGATTATTGATCAGGATAATCAAGGGCTAAGTATGGCACGTAATAATGGTGTTGATTTAGCTGAAGGTGATTATGTATCTTTTATTGATTCTGATGATTATGTACTAAATGATTATATAGAAGAAATTATTAATGTGATTGATCATAACAAGAATGTTGATCTTATACATTTTAATGCGATCGAGGAAAACAAATTTTTAACTCAAAAACCACTTGTATTAGCTGATCAAATAGAGTTAATTAATAATGTAAATGAAGAGTACTTAAAGAGAATTTTTAAAAAAAACAAGTGGTATGCATGGTTGAGGGTTTATAAAAAAGACTTATTAAAAAACATTAGATTTCCTAAAGGTTATTATTTTGAAGATATGCTTGCTGTGCCGTTTTTATATAATGAAAATATAAAAATTTATGAATTAAATAAAACATTAATTTTTTATAGGTATAGACCATCTAGTATAAGTAATTGTAGTGTTAATGAAAAACACTTAGAGAGTTTATTTTATGGGGTGGATTTATTTAGAGACAATCGTGATAAGTGTCACTTTAAACAAGTGTATATTCATTTAATATTAGGATTATTTAATAATTATATAAAAATGAATTTTAAAAAATATTGTTGCTTTATCAACTCAATTAAGTTTAAAGATTTGAATTATATTAAAAATAATTCAAATGAGTTGCATTGGAAAGTAAGGTGGATGTTGAAAACCCCTAAATTTTTTTACCTATACAAAAATTGGCTAGGACTTAGAAAACATAAATAAATATAATAGGGTATTTACAGTGTTCTATTATTTATTATCCGCATTTCCTTTAATCACCATATAAATCAATGCAGCGATTGAACCAAACGCGGCAATAAAACTACTCGTACTAAAGAACACGATACGCTGATAAGTAGTGAGGTTAAATAGTTGTTCATTCAAGATATAACGCATAAATGCCCATTGCACGATGCAAAATACAATAATAATGATTGTATGACGACGAACATCAGGACGCATAGCCATATGAATGAACTCTTAAATATTTTCTGCGATTATGCCATTTTTAAGTATTTATCTCAATGAAATAAAAACCCTGCATTTGCAGGGTTTTTATTTAGATCAACAAAACGTTATTCTTGTGATTCAGCTTTTGGTTTTTCACGTAAGCGAATACCAAGATCACGAAGTTGAGTTGATTCAACTGGTGCAGGTGCTTGTGTTAAAGGACATTCCGCAGTTTTCGTTTTCGGGAATGCAATCACATCACGAATAGAAGAACCACCTGTCATTAACATCACAAGACGGTCTAAACCGAATGCCAAACCACCGTGTGGAGGTGCACCATAACGTAAAGCGTTCAATAAGAAGCTGAATTTCTCTTCTGCTTCTTCTTCACCAATACCTAAAGCTTCAAAAATTGCTTTTTGCATTTCTAGGTTGTGAATACGAAGTGAACCACCACCGATTTCAGTACCGTTAAGCACCATATCGTAAGCTACAGATAATGCTGCACCTGGGTTGTTCTTCACTTCTTCTACGCTAGATTTAGGCAGCGTGAATGGGTGGTGAACAGACGTCCATTTGCCATCATCAGTTTCTTCAAACATTGGGAAATCAACAACCCAAAGTGGTGCCCACTCGCAAGTTGCCATCTTCATGTCATGACCGACTTTGATACGTAAAGCACCCATTGCATCGTTTACAACTTTCGCTTTATCTGCACCGAAGAATACGATATCGCCATTTTCAGCACCCACACGTTTTAATAGATCAAGCACGATTGGCTCGATGAATTTCACGATAGGAGATTGTAAGCCTTCGATACCTTTTTCCAGTTCATTGACTTTAATATAAGCTAAACCTTTTGCACCGTAGATACCTACAAACTTAGTGTACTCGTCGATTTGGCTACGTGGAAGAGAGCCTGCACCCGGTACGCGAAGCGCAACAATACGACCTTTAGGATCTTTAGCAGGACCTGCGAATACTTTGAACTCTACATCTTGCATTAAATCTGCAACGTCAACGAGTTTAAGTGGAATACGTAAGTCAGGCTTGTCAGACGCATAGTCGCGCATTGCATCTGCATAGGTCATACGTGGGAACTTATCAAATTGAACATTAAGAAGTTCTTTAAACATCTTAACTGTTAAACGTTCCATTAAATCCATAATGTCATCGTCACTCATGAACGATGTTTCAACGTCGATTTGTGTGAATTCAGGCTGACGGTCAGCACGTAAGTCTTCGTCACGGAAACATTTAGCAATTTGGTAATAACGATCAATACCACCCACCATTAACAATTGTTTAAATAACTGTGGTGATTGAGGAAGAGCGTAGAAACTACCATTTGATACACGGCTTGGTACTAAATAGTCACGCGCACCCTCAGGAGTCGCACGTGTCAAAATAGGTGTTTCAACGTCTAAGAATCCGTTTTCTTCGAAATAGTTACGAATAAGGTTTGTTAATTTAGAACGGAAACGTAAACGCTCTAACATTTCTGGACGACGAATGTCCAAGAAACGATATTTCAAACGAATTTCTTCTGAAATATTAGTATTATCATCATTTAATGGGAATGGTGGAGTTTCAGACGCTGCTAGAACTTCAATTTCTTTACCTAATACTTCGATTTGACCACTCACCATGTTGGCATTTTCAGTACCAGCATAACGACGGCGAACGCGACCAGTTATTTTTAATACAAATTCAGAACGAGCTTTATCAGCTGTTTCGAAAGCTTCTGGTGTATCAGGATCAATAACCACTTGAACTAGACCATCACGGTCACGCATATCAAGGAAAATTACACCACCGTGGTCACGGCGACGGTGTACCCATCCGCAAAGTGTAACGGTTTGATCAATTTGAGCTTCGGTTAATGAACCGCAGTAATGAGTTCGCATCATAGCGTTAAAAATCCAACTATATGGGTTAATGAAAGCGTATACGTAAACAGCGTAACGCCTTTATACAAAGGGTGAATTATGCCTCTTTGAGACTACAGTCACAAGGAGAAGATTATGAAAGCCCAATTATTTAATGCAAATTTAAAATTAAGACGATCCTTCGAATAATTCCAATTGATCTAGGATTTGAAAAACAAGCGCACAAATCGCAAACGTCAATAGAAAGCCTCTAAAGAAATAATTAATTGAGAAGCCAATGTAACCATATAGGTCATTTAAAATGGCTGTATTGTAATTAGAGTTGAAATGAATAAATCCAAATAATCCAACTAATATTGAAATTAGCACGGATACCACAGCAAAAATAGTGATAGAACGAGTTACTCTGAATGGTTGACGGTAAGTACAAAAATACTGTTTTGCAAACCATAAAATAAAGGGTAAAACGATAATAGAGGTACCGACCTGTAAAATTCGATGGAGGGAGTAGTGTTGTCCGAAAAGATTGATTTGCTTAGCTAATAGATCATGAAAAGCAAAGGTTCTGTAATCAACATGAGTTAAACCATCCCAAAGGATATGACTGCTGATACCCAAGATTAATGAAATATTGATCAGCACCAAGAATTGAAAGACAGATCTAAAGTTCGAGAGTTTTAAGGGATTGTAAATACCAATCCATCTAAAAAAAGTAGGTCGTAATAGTGCATACCACAATAGACAGAATGCCATTCCCACCAATAAATTGGGGTATAGCAATGCGCTCCATTGATGTGAGATTTGGATATGTTCGTCTGTAAAAAGACGAAATAAGTCAGGGACCATGCAACCAATTGCTAGAGCAGAAATAGGAAGTGTTCCTTTCGATGCTTTATGCAAAATTGGTGCGAGTACAGCATGTGAAATTGTAAAGGGCATTGCTGAAATATATCAAAAAAATGCTATCTGAATTTTATAGATTAACATTGATATGTAACCCATTGGTTTAATTATATGAAGGTAATTAATTTGGAGTAAATGAATGAAATATGATTGAAGTTTGGTTGAAATGTTATATTATAACAACAATTGTAAATTCTCGAATTTTGAGCTTGTCGTATGAACTTTCATAAAAATATCATTACTGCCTCCGTCTTGGCAGTGATAGCATCCGCAGCACATGCTGATCAAAAACAAAAAAATGTTCAATTAGATACAATTTCTTCTACCGCACATCCATTGGTTCAAACAGCTGCTGACTTCGCTGTAGCAGATCATGTGATTGATCAAAAAAAATTATCTGAAAGACCAACAACCATAGGTGATGCGTTAGCCGATGAGTTGGGTGTTTATTCTAATCAGTATGGAACAGGTGCAAGTCGTCCTGTGATTCGTGGCCAAGATGGACCGCGTGTAAAAGTTTTACAGCATGCTTCTGAAACTGCTGATGTATCAACACTTTCTCCTGACCATGCCGTAACGGTTGATCCTATTTTGGCGAAGCAAGTGGAAGTTATCCGAGGACCTTCAACATTACTGTACGCAGCTGGAACTGTGGGTGGTTTAGTCAACGTGACTGATCAAAAAATACCGACACAAATGCCAGCTAATGGTCTAGAGGGGCAAGTGGGCGTCCGCTACAACTCTGGGAGTGATGAAAAACTTGCGAGTGCAGGTGTAACAGCAGCTATAGGTGAAAATTTTGCACTTCGTGTTGAAGGCACGAAGCATAAAGCCAATGATTATATCCCTTTCAAAGGTTACTTCACTGAACATCATCATGAGGGTGAGACAGAGCCTCATCGTGAAAGTGCTAAACGTGTAGAAAATACCTTCTCAGAAGGTCAAACAGTTAATGTCGGCGGCTCATGGATCCATGATCGAGGTTTTGTGGGGCTGTCATATAGTAATCGACAAGATAAATATGGATTACCAGGTCATAGTCATGAATATCATGGATGTGAATTGCATGGAGATCATTTCCATTGTCCACCACCTAATTCAGCGCACGACCATGAACACGAAAATGCTGCAGGTCCATGGGTTGACTTAAAATCTGAACGCTATGATTTGCGAACTGAATTAAATGATCCATTAAAAGGATTTGAAAAGCTGCGAGCTCATTTAAGTTTTACAGATTACGAGCATGATGAACTAGAAGAAAATGAAGTTATTAGTAACTTTAAAAGTAAGGGTTATGATGGTCGTTTAGAGTTGGTTCATATACCGTTGTTAGGTTGGGAGGGTGTTGTAGGTGTACAAGCATCTCAGCAAAAAATAAAACTTAATGCGCCTGAGGGACATGACCATGATGAAGTTGATCATGGTGACCATGATCATAGTGATCACGATCATGAACATCATGGTCATAGTCATGATGTTCTGATGGCGGATACAAAAACCAATAAGTACAGTTTATTTGCACTAGAACATAAACAGCTTGGTCCTGTGCATGTCGAATTGGGCGCTCGTGTAGACCATCAAAAAATTGATGTCGATTCCAATCAAAAGAACTACTCAGGGACTGCTGTTTCAGGATCAGCTGCAGCTAATTGGGAGTTCGCGCCAAATTATAAGTTGTCTCTAGTGGGGTCTCATCAACAACGTTTACCGCTAGCTCAAGAGTTATATGCAGATGGTCTTCATTTTGCAACAAACACATATGAGCTAGGTAATCCAGATATTGATAAGGAAACATCAAATAATCTAGAGTTAGGTCTCCATTATGAAGGTGATCAGCTCGATTATCATGTTCATGTTTATCACAATTGGTTTGATGACTATATTTATGGTGCAACTGTAGCTCAACAAGGCAATTTACGTGGACTTAAATATACGCAGGATAAGGCACGTTTTTATGGAACTGAGGCTCAGCTAGGCTATCAAATTAATGATACTTACAAGGTGAGTGTGTTTGGTGATTATGTAAGAGGCAAGATAGAGGGGGAAAATGCTCCACGTGTTCCTGCTGGACGACTTGGTACAAAGGTGGAAACCAATTTTGCTGATGGTTGGTCTGGTTTAGCTGAGTATTATCATGTATTCAAGCAAGATAAATTTGCTGACTTTGAAAAAGAAACCCAAGGTTATAACATGGTCAATGTTGGTGTGTCTTATGCTGGGCAGTTAAACAATCGCAACGATTATCGGGTTTATTTAAAAGCAAATAACTTGTTGGATGATCAGGTTTATTCGCACAATTCATTTTTGTCGAATATTCCACAAATTGGACGTAATTTTACCGTCGGCGTTGAATACGGGTTCTAATTTAATTCAACGTGTTAAAAACAGTTTAATGCTTGAAAAAACGTAAATTAAAACCTAGTCTGAAAGTATCGGACTAGGTTTTTTGTTATGCGTCTATTTAAACGAATTCACCAAAAATTAAATTGGTCAAACCGACGTTATGTTGGTCTGATTCTAGGTATGCTGACCATCGGCTATTTAGCCTCAGCGCTTTATCATATTTATAAACCATTGCCAGAAGGGCTTAATTATTCCGGTAAATTACGGCATGCAAATGTGAAATTCCTAGCAGACCAAACTTATATAGATACGGTGGGTCAGCGACAGCAGCATCAGATTTTTGATGAAATTCTCAATCTTATTGAGCAAGCGCAAACTACAATTGTGTTAGATATGTTTCTGTTCAATCCTGAAACTGGTCAGTCTCAAAATCAACATCGCTCATTAACACAAGAACTGACCCAAGCACTCATTCAAAAAAAGCGTCTAACACCGAATATTGAAATTAAATTAATCACTGATCCTATAAATTCAGTTTATGGTGGAATAATCCCAGAGCACTATCGACAACTCAGACAAGCAGGAATTGATGTCATAGAAACAGATTTATCACCATTACGCGCATCGAATCCACTGTGGTCGGGCATTTGGTATTTTTGTTGTCAGAATTTAGGAAATAATGCTGAGAAAGGTTGGTTAAGTAATCCTTTCGGCGAAGAAAAAATTACCATTCGAAGTTATTTAAATCTTTATAATTTTAAAGCGAACCATCGTAAAACCATCATAGTGGATACATCCGAGGGATGGAAAACACTAGTGACTTCGATGAATCCGCATGATGGAAGCTCAAGCCATTCTAATGTAGCACTTGTGGTCGAAGGGCATACAGCTGTCGATATTTTAAAAACTGAACAATCAGTGGCTTTATTTTCTAAAGCAAATATTCCAATGGTTATTGTGGGAGATGTAGCAGAAGATAAACAGTTGCCACAAGTGCAAGTACTGACAGAAAAAGCAATATATGATGAAGTGCTGAAACTGATTGAATCTGCTCAAGGTGCTGATGCAAAAATAGATTTGGCAATGTTCTATTTATCAGAGCGAGAAATTATTGAAGCCTTAATTAAAGCTCACCAACGCGGTGTTAAAGTTCGTGTATTACTAGACCCGAACAAAGATGCATTTGGACGTACTAAAAATGGTATTCCAAATCGTCCTGTCGCGACAGAGCTCTATAAAGCTGGAATAGACGTACGCTGGTGTAATACACAAGGTGAGCAGTGCCATTCAAAAATGATTACTAAGCGTAGTTCAAATCAGGTTGAACTGATTTTGGGGTCGGCTAATTTTACTGCTCGTAATTTGAAAAATTATAATTTAGAAACTGATTTACGTGTTATTGGCTCTTCAAATCAGCAAGTTTTTAAAGATGCAGTACAGTATTTTGATACTGCTTGGATGAATTTAGAGGGTAAGCAAATGAGTGTTGATTACTCAGAATATGCAGAAGATTCAAAAATGAAATATGCCATTTATCGATTCATGGAATGGAGTGGTCTCTCAACCTTCTAAAAAAATCCCTCGAAAGAGGGATTTTTTCATTTATGGATTCGGTGGAACTAATTTATCGAGTTCCTTATCATCAATCTGATCGAGCTCTTTAATATCGGTTTTAATTTTCCACTTAGACTCATCCTCAACAGGTTGAGGTAAACGTGCTTCTAACCAATCACAAACCACATCTGGCGTAAAATCAGGATGATTACACTGAATCACCCAAGATAAGAATTGTTTCGCCTCACCATTCATATAGGGTGGAGGAGACACAGGTAAAAACTGAGTGGGTAGGCGTTCATTTTTAGAAATGTAATTCAATACATGACCAAGTTCTTGAACCGTTTGCCAAGCTAAGGCATGGTCGATATTGATTTGAAATTTAAACCACCATGCATGTTCACCATCAGTGCCATAAGAATCGATATAGTTTTCTTGGACACTCGGAACTTTACAAAAAAATTGGTGCAGGCGATCAAAACTCATTTCAGGCACGGTGGATAATCTCGCAAAGTTAAAAATGGTTAGTCTAGCAGATTTACAAACAGACTCATGCAGATAAATAAAAGGTCTAAAGTATTAAATTTAAAATTTTAAATAATGTTCAAGATTTCTACATGATTGATCTATATTTAAGCTTTAGAATGAATGTTGAAAACAAAAGTAATCTTAAATTTGGAATGAGGTAATAGAGATGAACAATACATTATTGGTTAAGACTCTATTGGGTTCAGTGATTCTTTTAATAACGAGTCATACTTTTGCAGATAGTTGGGCTAATTACCAAGGTTCTAAGGTTCGACCTGTAAAACCAACACAGACTCCAATATATACTGGTAATGCAGATCGTCTAAGTAAGCCAGTCCCATTGCAACAACCACGTTTTACTCAGAATAGACTTCAATTACAGCGACCATATCCTCCTTATCCAGCGTATCCGCAGCAGAATGGGATTACAGTGATCTATCAACAGTCTTTACCGACCACGACGACATATTCTAGCAAGCAGTCAAGCTTCGTAAATGGGCAGGGTGGTACTATTGAAATGAGTCAGTATATGCTGATTTCAGATTGGCGTCGTTATGGTCTTCCTGCACCACAAGTTGGAATGCATTGGATATACCAAAATGGTCGATATATCCAGATGCCAAATGATCGTTAGATGCTTGATCCAATTTGTCTAAGCCATCTTTATCTAAGCCAACTCATCATCTTCAGGGCGTGGTGTTTTTCCAAGTGGTAAAGGTTTATCTTGGTGTTTATCTCGGATCACTGATGGAAAATTCCAAGAAGCAAAACGCACGACCAATATAGCGAATGCTAGGATTAAAATTGATCCTGTAATAATGACTAAATCAATATCAGCTTTATGGTCATGTTGAATATCAGAAATTAACAGACGTGTCAGGGCAGTGATGGCGATATAGATCAGAAATCTGACGGGCATATGATTGGTCTTAAAATAAATACCTACCATCGCACCTAGCTCTAAATAGATAAATAACAACAGAATGTCATCAATCGTTGCATATTCTTTTACCGTAAGAATATCAATCACAGTATGTCCTGCAGACCAAATAACCATGCAGCCAATAATAAAAAGCGCAATATAGTGGAAGCTCTCAACTGCTAGATTTCCAAAACGATCTAATAAGGATTCGATTTTTTCTACGCTAATATCTTTTTTACTCATGACATCTCCTCCTCTGAAAAAACCTGATGGTTTCATTGGAGTGATGCAAAATTCATGCTCATCTTACGCCTAAGCAGAGAAGACTATTATGAGTTGCTTTGAAAATAAGCAAATTTCAGATAAAAAAAAGCCTGAAGAATCAGGCTTTTTTAAGATAAAACTTATGATTGATTTGTGAAGTAATCTTCGCTAAATCCCATCACGATTTCAGAGCTAGCTTTGATGCGAGCTAAACGTGTATTTAATTCAGGTAAAACGCGTTGGATGTAGTAGTTCACCAAAGATAATTTGTTCTCATAGAACTCACCTGATTTTTCACTCGCAGCTTTAGCAATTTTAGCAAACATATAGGTAAAGCTGAGTAAGCCTACCGCATGTAAATAATCCACCGCAGCAGCATTGGCATAATCAGGATTTTCCGCAGCACGTTCAAGAACAACTTGAGTAATCGATTCAAGTTCAGTTGCAGCATCAAGAGTGGCATCTTTGATGTAATTTAAGTCCGCATCTAATGCATTTGCAAAGTCACGAATTTCTTCGATATATTCTGCGATGAATTGTCCATTACATTTAATCGTTTTACGACCAATTAAATCTTGTGATTGAACGCCGTTAGTTCCTTCATAAATTTGTGAGATACGAAGATCACGGATACATTGTTCCATACCCCATTCACGAATATAGCCGTGACCACCAAAGACCATTTGGGCATCTAGAGTCGCATTGAAAGCAGTGTCTGTTAAATATGCTTTTGCGATTGGTGTGAGCAAAGCAACGCGATTATTTGCTTTTGCAACTGCTTCTGGATCCGTCGAGAACTTTGTAATATCCAGTTGTTGACCTACATATACTGCAAATGCACGTGAAGCTTCATTGTTCGCACGAGCATTTAAGAGCATTCGACGTACATCACCGTGCACAAGAATACTGTCAGCAGGTTTATTCGGAGATTTCACACCTGTTGCACTACGACCTTGTAAACGATCAGTGGCGTATTGAGCAGCATTTTGATAAGCAAATTCTGAAGCGCCTAAACCTTGGATACCCATGGACAAACGTTCATAGTTCATCATCACGAACATTGCAGCAAGACCTTCGTTTTCTTTACCGACTAAATAGCCTTTTGCACCGTCAAAGTTCATCACACATGTTGCAGAGGCTTTGATCCCCATTTTGTGTTCAATAGAACCAGGGCCTACAGGGTTACGATCACCCAAGGTACCATCTTCATTCACTAAGAATTTAGGTACAATGAACAGAGAAATACCGCGTGAACCAGCAGGAGCATCTGGCGTTTTTGCTAATACAAGGTGAATAATATTTTCAGCTAAATCATGGTCACCACCGGTAATAAAGATTTTCGTACCCGTGATGTTGTAAGTACCATCTTCATTACGTTCAGCCTTAGTTTTAATAATGCCTAAATCAGTACCTGCGTGAGGCTCTGTGAGACACATCGTACCTGACCAGTCACCTGAATAGATTTTAGGAAGATAGGTTTCTTTTTGTTCTTGAGAAGCATAGCTATTTAATGCCATACCCGCACCCACAGAAAGAAGTGGGTAAAGCATAAATGATGGGTTGGTTGCAAAAAGCATCTCATCTGCAAGCACAGTCAGCATTTTTGGCATGCCTTGGCCGCCCCATTCTTCGTCAGCACCTAAGCCAATCCAACCACCTTCTGCATACTGTTGGAACGCTTCTTTAAAGCCCGCTGGTGTGGTAACAGATCCATTATTATAAGTTGCGCCTTCTTCATCACCTGTGCGATTTAGGGGAAGGGTTACGTTTTGAGCGAATTTAGCCATCTCTTCTAAAATAGCTTCAGCTGTCGCAGCATCAACATGAGCTAAATTCTCATTTGATTGCCAAAATTGTTCAGCTTGAAATACATCATTCAAAATGAACTTCATATCTGTAAGAGGCGCATTATAGATTGGCATTTTCGTTCACCTTTTTTTGTTTAAATATCTTTAGTTCTTAGCAGTCTATCGAAGCATATTAGGACTTGTTAGACGACTAAAGGTTAATATCTCGAATTATTTATAAAGAAAAAGGACGGCCAAATCTATGACTGTCCTTTTTCTTTTTACACATATTTAATGTGGATCATTAGAATGCAAAATGTTCAGCATCTAAAGTCATTAATGGCTCTAATCCACCTGCAATTACGTCAACATGTGAGCGAACGCGTGGAAGGATCTTCTTGAAGTAGAAGCGAGCTGTCGTGATTTTCGCATTGTAGAAGTCAACTTCAGTTGAACCTGCTGCAAGTCGTTGTTGAGCAACCTGAGCCATGCGAGCCCATAAGAATGCTAGCGTTACATAACCAGAGAAGTATAGGTAATCTACTGCAGCAGCACCGACTTCATCAGGGTTTTGCATCGCGCGCATACCGATCTGCATAGTTAAATCACCCCATTCTTTATTGAGTGCAGCCAAAGGTTCAACAAACTCTTTCAAGTCTGCATTATCTTTGTTTGCTTCAGCAAATTTGTGAATGATTTTGGTGAAATCTTTCAACATCGCACCTTGAGTTTGCAGTACTTTACGACCTAACAAGTCAAGTGCCTGAATTTCAGTGGTACCTTCATATAAGCAAGCAATACGTGTATCACGAACAATTTGCTCCATACCATGCTCTGAAATGAAGCCGTGACCACCAAATACTTGTACGCCTTTGTTTGCAGCTTCATAACCAACTTCAGTTAAGAATGCTTTAGCAATTGGCGTTAATAATGACAGAATATTATCTGCAAATTTACGTTCTTCTTCAGTCGCGCCTTTCTCAACGATATCAGCATAGTGAGCGAGGTAATACACTAGAGCTCGACCACCTTCAGCAAATGCTTTTTGCGTTAAGATTAAGTTACGAACTGCTGGATGCACAATAATAGGATCTGCTTCTTTTTCAGGTGCTTTAGGACCAGAAAGTGAACGCATTGCTAAACGATCTTTCGCATATGCCAAAGCACCTTGGAAAGATGATTCAGCAGCAGACAAACCTTGTACAGCTGTACCAATACGTGCAGTGTTCATGAAGGTGAACATTGCATTCAGACCACGGTTTTCAGGGCCAATCAAGTAACCTGTTGCACGATCAAAATTGATCACACATGTTGCGTTACCATGGATACCCATTTTATGTTCAATCGAACCACAACGAACAGCGTTGCGCTCGCCAACTTCACCATCAGCAGTTAAGTTAAACTTAGGTACGATGAATAATGAGATCCCTTTCGTTCCCTTCGGAGCACCTGGTAAACGCGCAAGAACGATGTGAACAATGTTGTCCGCCATGTCATGCTCACCAGCGGAAATAAAGATTTTCTCACCTGAAATCGCAAAGCTACCATCTGCATTAGGTTCAGCTTTTGTGCGGATAATACCAAGGTCAGAACCCGCATGAGATTCTGTTAAACACATGGTACCTGTCCACTCACCTGAAATCAGTTTTGGTAAGTAAGTATTTTTTTGCTCTTCCGTACCATGGTGTTCAATTGTACGAACTGCACCATGAGATAGACCTGGGTACATACCCCATGCCCAGTTCGAAGAACCGATCATTTCAGAAATGATAATGCCTAAAGAGTTTGGTAAGCCTTGACCACCATATTGTTCTTCAGCAGCTAAAGATGGGAATCCCAATTCTACGTATTTTTTATATGCTTCTTTGAAGCCTGTTGGAGTAGTGACTACACCATCATTCCAAGTACAACCTTCACGGTCGCCTACTTGGTTGAGTGGAGATAATTCGTTTTCACAGAAATCTGCAGCAGCTTCTAAATATTGATCAACCAACTCACGGCTTACGTTTTCTTGGAATGCAGGGAGTTTTGAAAAGTGTTCTTCAGCATTTAATAATTCATGCAAAACGAATTGCATATCACGTAAGGGCGCTTTGTATTGTGGCATATCGGGTTCCTCAATACTGGTTAAACCAGATTTATAATCCTAATAAAAAATGTCGTGTCATCCACGACACCTATTTTGTTCTATTACATCGTGCAATAAGTTATTGCTTGGTACAAGTTTTATAGCCATATTCTGTGTGACTGTAAAGTCAAAGAAAAAATATTAATTTTGGCTAAGTATTTAGAGTATAAAGTTTTTTCGTGAATTATATGTGAACAGAATAGTCAAAAACGTAATAAGTTATAACATAAAAAAAGGCGCAACATGCGCCTTTTTTATATTCAATCACTTAGTAGTGAGTTGAATTGAATTATGCGGATTTTTTTAAGTCTGGTTTAACGAGTGGTTGATTTGGTTTGAAATAAACTTTACATACACCGTTGATAGTCTGTTCACCCACTTTGATTTGAACTTTTTTACCATCAGTTTGCCCATTGCATGCTTGAAGTTTTGCATTTTGACTAACTTGCTGTTGCATCAAACGTTGATCAAATTTTTGAACAAGCTCAGCACGTTTGGCATCTGTGAGAGGTTCACCTTTTTGTGAACGGTTAGCTTGGACCGAAGTTGGCTTTTCAGCTTTAAATTGGGCACGTGCTTGCTCATGCATTTTTTTCATATCAGCACGATCCGCTACGAAACGGATATGACAAGTACCATCAATATTTTGTTTATCAGTTTTGATTTGAACAGTTTGACCGACAGCTTTGCCGTCGCATGCTTGACGAATTTGCTGCATCATCGCTTTACGGTCAGCACGCGCTTGTTTGAATTGCTCGCGTTGTTCAGGTGTTAAACGTTCTTTATGATGATGTTTTTTATCATAGTGACCCTTTTTAACTTCTTGAGGTGCTTGAGTTGTTGTTTGACATGCAGTAAGTGCGCCCATACTGATTAAACCAGTGGTCACCAATACAATTTTGTTCATCGCTTTCATTATGTTTATCCCCAAAGTTGTTTGGATTCGGTATAGGTAAAGATTAAATAATAAAGATGAAGAAACAATGGAGAGTTTTTTGAATCAGTGTTAGATACAATACTGAAAAACGAAGAAATAATGTGAGTTCAATTTGAATATACGTCGCGTACCAATCGCACTACGCTTATTTTTTACAGTACTGTTAACGACATTGCTCATTACGACGGTTAGCTTAAGTGTGCTGCATTGGACGATGCAAAAAAACTTCACCAAATATGTAGCTGATGTAGAAATGCAAAAGCTTGATCATCTGATCGATAATTTAGCGGGCGTATTCTCTGTTTATCAGGATTGGGGTAATGCCGTTCAAGCTCAGATTTTACAAATTGAAGGTGAAGCTGCACCCGATGATTATGATCGACTATCACGTTGGTGGTTACGTCGCCAATATGATATTGCATTGCAACAGCGTTATTTCAAAGAGCATACATTAATTAGCGAAATTGAGTCGCAAAGAACGCAAACCATTAGTCCTGAAGAGTTGAAAGTCTTAGAAGAAAATTTACCTTCTGCATTTCAGCCATTTGAAGGATTGCGTTTTCCATTGAGTTCAAATCAGAATCAGACAAGAACCACGAACAGTTCTGATAAATCACATGAAAATAAGCTTTCAAGTTTGAGAACCTCTGAATACCAGCAGGGAAAAAAACTATTTATATCTATGTCTGATCACTTAGGTCTAAGCTCTAGACTTTCCTTATACGATGCAAAACAACAGTTTATCTTGGGTGAGCCGTCAGAGAATATGGTGTCGTATCGACCGATCACAGTTGATGGCAATATTGTGGGGTATCTCGGGCTAAGACCTGTTTTAGATCAAGATGATGCTTTAAGTATTAATTTCTTTAGCAATCAAAAGCGTTATTTATTTTTAATATATATTCTGACATTTATTTCGAGTTTGGTTGCTGCCTTATTATTAGCAACTTATTTTAGAAAGCCAATTCAACGCTTATTAAATGCAACACGAGAATTAACCAAAGGGAATTTTCAGCATCAGGTGAAAGTAAATCGTAACGATGAGCTTGGCGATCTTTCGACTGAAATTAATCAGTTAGCTGTGATTCTAGATCAGCATGAAAATTCTAGAAAGCAGTGGGTTGCAGACACTTCGCATGAGTTAAAAACGCCGCTGGCTGTTTTGCAAGCACAAATTGAAGCAATGCAAGATGGAATACGTAAACCAACGCCTGAACATTTTGCTTCAATGTTGGCACAAGTTTCGAGTCTGAAAAAATTAACACAAGATTTGGCTGCGTTAGCACAAGCTGAAGCTCAACAACTCAATTTCGATTTCAATGAAATTGACCCTTGGAGTGTCGTGTTAAATGAGATAGAAAATTTCAAACCTAAATTTGAACAAGCCGATCTCACGATTAGCGCAGAGGGACATGGAACGAAATTACAATTAGATGTAGATCGTTTTAAACAAATTATGGTCAACTTACTCGGCAATACCATTCGCTATACGGAAGCCGGTGGAAGAATTCATGTGCATACGATCGAAAACGATAAGACTTGGTCGGTGATTGTTGACGATAGCCCATTAGGTCTTACTGATGAGCAATTGGCTCATTTAGGTGAGCGTTTCTATCGAGCGGATGATTCTAGAACACGTAGTACTGGCGGAACTGGATTAGGTCTAGCATTATCGTGCAAAATTGCACAAGGCATGAAGGGCTCCTTGAAGTTTGACCACTCACCATTGGGTGGATTGCGCTGCATCCTCACATTTCCAAAGAAATCGTTTTAAATTGAAGAAGGGTGACATATGAAACATGTGATGCTGGTTGAAGATGAAGTAGAACTTGCTCAATTGGTGCGAGATTATCTTGAAGCAGCTGGCTTTGAAGTCAGTATGTTTCACGATGGTCAAGAGGCTTATGATAGCTTTTTACAACGTAAACCAAGTCTAATGGTTTTAGATTTGATGGTACCTCGTATGGATGGTCTCACGATCACCCGTAAAGTCCGTGAGCAGTCTGATTTGCCTATTATCATGGTGACAGCACGAACGGAAGAGATTGATCGTGTACTTGGTTTGAATATGGGGGCGGATGATTATGTGTGTAAACCATTTAGCCCTAAAGAGTTAGTTGCTCGTGTTCAAGCAGTGTTGCGACGTTTAGATCGTAAAGCAGAACCTGAAGAAAATAATTTATTCCGTATGGACAAAGGTCAACAACGAATTTGGTATCAAAACAAATCTTTAAATTTGACACCTACAGAATTTCGACTTCTTGAATTATTTTTAGAACACGTAGGTCAGGTGTACTCTCGTGCGCAATTATTGGATCATATCAACCCAGACAGTTTTGAAGTGGCAGATCGTGTGATTGATAGCCATATCAAAAACTTGCGCCGTAAAATCTCGGATGCCGCGGAAACAGGTAATCGCCATGAATGGGTTCAAGCTGTTTATGGGGTGGGATATCGTTTCGAATATCCTGAAGATTGATTCTTTGTGATAAAAAAAAAGCGAATCTAGAAGTTCGCTTTTTTTTGGTGCGTTGGTTTTGGTTAGGGTCTCTACAATTGGCCATTTCATATGCAACTTTCATGTAACTTTGTTAGGATATGAGCTTATTAGAGGTGGCTATCGCATTTTTATTTAAAGTAAGCTTCGACTCTAGCTTTTACTATAGGATCAACATCATCAACCATATAAAAACAATATCTATATTTTTCGATCAAAACACTAATATATTTTTGTTTATCAGGAACTGTGTGCTTTAAGATTATCTGTGCAGCTACGGTTATTAAGTTATTTGATTGGCGCATCAAGGTGATCAGCATCTCATCTTCATATCCCATAACATCTCTAGTAAATGACTGTTTTACAGTATGTACTATGGAGTTAAGTTGCTTCAAATGATATTTTTTGAAATCACAAAGGGTGAATAGCCACCAAAATTATTGGCTGAGCAGGTAAGTTTGCAGCACCAAGCTTATCAAGCATTTCAGAAATCATTGGACATGTGTCGGATTCAAATTGCTCTTCAAATGTGTAACTAAATTGCAATTTTGATATTTGATGATTACTTGCAAGAAATAATAACCAATATGCTCTGACTACAGCTTCAAATTGTCATCTAAGTAGAATCATAGCTTGTGTTGGTAGATTTGAAGATAATAAACCACTTACTCCAAGCCCATGCTCAAATGAGATGTAAATACATTGTTTAACTAAGTCCAAACGCGGCCCACAATCGATAATGTCACTATTAATAATTTCTTGTTTTAGCTCTAAGATCATCTGAGTTGATAATCCAAAAAGTTGTTATATATCCATAATAAATATCGTACTCATAGAGTTGTAATGATATAACCCAAATATAGAATAAGTTTTTCGTATTACTACTATTTATTAATTTAGCGTAATTATTGTTATAGAAAAGCAATTTTTAACTTTATTCAAATGACTCTGAGTAAAGCGATATGCTTTTGTTCGGCTTTTTTAAGCTTCGATACCACAAGATTATAGGAATTGGAGATCAAATCTTTGATAAGCTCTTCATCCAATTCAGATTCATCATAGATTGAAACCCAGTGTCGTTTATTCATGTGCCATCCAGATCGAATATAAGGATAAATATCTTTTAACATATGTCCATGATCTGGTTCGACTTTTAAATTAATCGCAGCTTTGCCTTGTAAATGAAATGCGAGCAAAAAGACTTTATCCATAATTTTATAAACATCACATCCCTCACCAAACGGTTGACTGACAGTGACTTCAGGAAGTTTTAAAGCTTGTGATGCTGCCAATTGATGTAAATGCATAGTCAAAACGAATGGTTATTGTGGATAATGATTAAATTATCCACAGAATGAGAGAGGTTTGTGAATAACTTATGATGAACAACTGACTTGAATTTCAGGGACATCACTAGCTAAAGGGCCTAAGTCTTCTGGTTGTTCAAGACGTTCTTGTTTGGTGTATGGTGTTTGAAGAAGTTTGAACAAGCGATCAACTTCAGAGAAATCATCACGTTCAGCAAGTTCAATTGCTTTCTGTGCCATATGGTTTCGTAGAACGTAGTGTGGATTGGCTGTTAACATCGCTTGATCGAGATCGTCAGTGTCTTGATTTTCTCGTATTGAGAGATATTGGTGAAGAAACCGCTCAAATGCGATACGATCAAGGCAATCATCTTTGATTTGTTCATACGCTTTATTCTGTAAACGAATAAAACTTTGGGTGTAATCAAGTTGTTCTGTTTGTAAAATATGTAGAAAAGCCATACCACAATCAAAGCTATCTTTATGAAAACTTGGTAATCCCATTTTTTGACTTAAACCAAGTTTATAGTGTTCCAGGAACGTTGGTTCATAGTGTTCTAAACAGTAAGACAAGTCTTGTTTCCATTGCTCTCGATCATAATTTTCTGGACAAAGATAAATGAGACTATTTAACCAAGTCCATAAATTCCAGTGCCCGATACTCGGTTGGTTCTGATACGTATAGCGTCCTTGGTAATCAGAATGATTGTTGATCCAATTAGGACGGAAACGCTCCATAAAACCATAAGGTCCGAAATCTAAAGTTGAGCCGGTAATATTCAGGTTGTCAGTATTCATGACCCCGTGCGCAAAACCAATCAGTTGCCACTTGGCGATCATGATCGCAGTACGTTGAATGACTTGAGTTGCAAAAGAAAGAACAGGTTGTTCTGTCTCCAAACATTCAGGGTAGTGCCATTCAATGCACTTTTGCGTAAATTCTTGCAGTAGATCTGGCTGAAATTGATTAATCCATTCAAAGTGACCCAAGCGAATATGTGTCTCGCACGTACGCAACATCATCGCGCCACGTTCAAGTTTTTCTCGTTGTACACCTTGATCTGATGATACAAAACCAATCGCATTACTGGATTGAACACCTAGGGCATTGAGGGCGTGTCCAGCCAAATATTCACGAATAACGGAACGTAACACTGCACGACCATCGCCTCTCCGAGAATAGGGGGTAGAGCCAGCACCTTTAAGGTGTAAATCGACCGTGTTGTTATTTTGGTCTAGGATTTGAGCAATGAGTAAACCGCGACCGTCACCAAGCTGTCCAGCCCATTGTCCAAATTGGTGACCCGCGTATACCATCGCCAAAGGTTCAAACTCAGCAAAAGTTTTTTGCCCGCTACAGATTTCTACCCAGTTCATCTTATCTTCTTGAGTCCACAGTAACTCATCTGCAAGTGCTTCATTAAAATGACCAGGTTTAGCCCCTTTTAGAGGAAGAGGTTGTTGATGATGATACAGTCGAGCGGGTAGTGTGTTATAGCGAGAATTGAACTGCATATAATTTTTCAAAATGTGATGAACAACTTTGACTATAGCAAAATTCGATACATAAAACTGTGACTGCTACATTGGAAATGGTATCGAAAAAATAAAAAAAGCCCCGATCAACGGAGCTTTGGAGTAACTGAAGAGTCTCTTGAATGAGTTATTCAGATACTGGTGATTTCTTTAAATTACGAACCAATAAGTTCAATGTCTCTCTATGATGAGATAAACGTTGTTCAACCAATTGGAATTCAACTTTCAGTTTACTATCCATTAGGTGAATTTTTTCAGCAACAGCTGCTTTTTTGGCATTAATTTCTTGCTCTTTAAGCTTCGCCCAATCATTTAGAGTTTGCGTAAATGCTTCATATTCTTGAGCAATTTTTGTTTTAACTGTCACGATATCATCATTCACGTTATGGCCGTAGACAGCGAGATCTTGTTGCGCATATTTAAACTTCATTGCAAGCTCAGCTTTTTTAATATTAAAGCTTGGAATACGTCGTAAGTTTTTTGCTAACCCTAGTTTTGAACACGTCCAGATCAACCATTTAGTTGGGTCGTATTGCCACCATTTTACGCCATTGCGATAGTCGTATTGGAAGATATGATGGTAGTTATGATAACCCTCACCCCAAGTCGCAATAGCAAGAACGAAGTTGTCACGTGCAGTATTTTCATCTGTGTAAGGACGTTTGCCCCACATATGGCATAGCGAGTTGATAAAGAAAGTCACATGATGGCTTAAAATTAAGCGCATTAAACCACCCAACAATAACACTCCCCAGACATCACCAACTGCCCATCCAATAGGAAGAAGAATAGCGGCATGAACGACAATCACGAGAGGGATGTAATATTTATCCTGGAACATGACAATTTTGTCAGCCAATAAATCAGGGGCGTTTTTGTAATTTGCTTCAGCTGCTGGATAGTTGCGTAGCATCCAACCGATGTGCGCGTACCAGAAGCCATTGTTAATTGAGTAGGGATCTTTTTCTACATCATCAACATGACGATGATGGGTACGGTGACCTGAGGCCCAATACAAAATGCTGTTTTGTACAGCAAAGGTTCCCATAATCATTAAAATGATTTTGAGTGGTACAGTCGCTTCATAAGCACGATGTGCCCATAAGCGGTGATAACCTGCGGTAATGCCAAGACTACTCAGACCCAACAGCGCAAACATACTGATCCACGCAGCAAGCGAGAAATCATGATGATAAGAATAAAGTGGAATCGCAATAACGGCGACAATAGGTAAAAACACCAATGCAAATACTGCAATCCAGTTGATTGGGGCTTTGGGTAGGGGAGCATTCATCTCCAACAGCACTCCTAGAACCTTTAATAGGTTAAAACTAAATCCACTCACAAATTTGTGAGGTTAGACTCGTTAATACTAACATGGGCGAACATGTGTTCACTAGCATTATTGTACAGTTGTATTGTTTAAACCGTAACAGAATACATAATTGTATAAATTCGACTTTGGACGAATTTCAAAAAATAAATTAGAGAAAAATAATCACTTAAAGCTATGAATTTAAATATATTATAGGTGAGACATCATTAACTTGGGATAATCAGTAATTAAGCCTTGGACTCCTAAATCCTTAAGCTGTTTCGCACGATCTATATGATTGACTGTCCAAATACTAATATTTAAATTTGCGGAAAGTGTGGATGCAATGATCTCATTTGTAGCAAGTTCGTTCATCCAACCAATTTGACAACATTCAAATTTCAAAGCTTGATCAATGGCTGCATGCTTTATATCGGTTTCAACCAGTAATCCACGCTTAAACCTTGATTTTTGCTTTTGAAGGGCTTGATGAATTTTAGGATCGAAACTGGTGATAATGGCTGAATCTTCAAAGCCAATTAATTGTTGATCTAAGGCATCGACAATTTTTTCTGCGGCCTTCATCGATTCAACAGCTTTGACCTCAACTTCAATATGATTAAAATTATGAATAATTTTGAGGGTTTGGTCGAGTAGCGGTGTAGTTTCGACTTTATTCCATTCAGACCACGTTACGGCATGATTATACTGCGCTAAATCTTGCTCATTACATTCGTATAAATGTTTAGCTTGGCCCGTAGTACGAATAAAGTCATCATCATGCATCACGATCAGCGCATTATCTTTGAGTTGACGGACGTCAAATTCTACAGCGCTTATACCAATATCTTGAATATATTGAAAGCCACCGAGGGTGTTTTCAGGTGCTTCCCCACGCGCACCACGATGACCAATTATTTTCATAAAACACCCTGAAATTTCAGGGTGATTTTAGTGCTAAATCATGAATGAAATATGACGATTTTAAATCAAAATTTTGATCAAAAAAGCATTTTAAGTGGATGGGGCAATCAACATGAAGAACTTTTTACACTTTTAAGGTCAGGGCTCAATCGTCTCATTGATATTCTTTTGCCAAAGCACTTCTGAACCACCTTCAGCACGTTGTAGGGTACGAGATGCGACGAATAACCAATCAGATAAGCGGTTCAAAAGTTGCAATGATGTAGCTTGGATATTTTGATCACGTTGATGGACAGACATCACGCTGCGTTCAGCTCTACGGCAGACAGCACGTGCTTGATGTGCATAGCTACAGACTAATGTACCAGCTGGCAAAATAAAGTCTTTTAGCATGGGTAATTCTTCGTTCATACGATCAATATCTTTTTCTAAGAACTCAATTGATACTGGTTGAACCAAGTTAAAGCCCGGGATACATACTTCACCGCCTAAATCGAATAACCAGTGTTGTATCAGACTGAGTGATTTATCCCATTGAGTTTTGTTTTCAATGCTGCTTAAAACAATGTGCGAACGTAATACACCAATGGTCGCATTGAGTTCATCGACATCACCTAACGCATCGATACGTAAATCATCTTTAGGTACACGTGAACCATCTCCTAGTCCAGTCGTTCCGCAGTCACCTGTGCGTGTGTAAATTTTACTTAAACGGTGTCCCATGTTATTTCCTTAATATTTAGATATCGCAATTTAAAAAGGATAATGCCACAGCTGTGACATTATCCTCAAAAAGTATTTAGCTATAGGTTGATGAAATTAGTACTTGAACGTAACACCAACGGAAGCTTGGCGACCACCATTGATGTAATAAATACCATTCCCACTAGAGTATTCAGTTTCATATTGAACATCACCAATATTTTCAATATTAGTGAATAGTTTAATATTGGGGTTTATATTCCAGTAAGCATTTACATCGATGGTTGCATAACCAGGATTATTGTATTGAGTGCTGTAACTTTTAGACTTAGAGCTACCAACTATAGAAGTGCTAATTCCGTAAACCTCATTTTGTAAGCCTGCTGATAGTGTTGCTTTTTGACGAGGGCGCTTTTGCAAATCTTCATCTGTTTCTAAGTTTTTTGCTTGCACATAAGCGTAAGAAGCATTTAAGAATAAATCATCTGTATTCCATTTATAAGAAACTTCACCACCTGTAAATTTAGACTTATTTACATTTATGAGGGTGCTATTTTTTGAAGTAATCAGATTGTCTACTTCATTACGATATACAGATAAAGAAATTAAAGAGTTTTCTGTAACTTTCTGATCTAAACCAACTTCATATGAAAAGCCTTCTTCAGGTTTTAGGTTTGGGTTGCTACCCCAATTTTTTGCATATAAATCATTCATACTTGGTGCTCTAAATGAGCTACCAATATTGGTATAGATACTTGTAGATGGGCTAAAGTGATATCTTACAGCCCCTTGACCAACGGTATGTGAGCCGAAACGTTCATCATCTTCTAAGCGAATGCCAAATTGCGCATCGATATTATTTGCTTGGTATTGATGTTGAGCAAAATAGCCTGTGCTGTTGTTTTTACGACTATATTCAACATCATACATAGGATCCCAATCACTTTTAGATAAAATATCTGCTTCAATATTTTTATGAGTTACCCCCATTAGAATATTTTGAGAAGGTGTGAATTGCCATTTTCCATAAACTTCAGTTTCTTTAGAGGTATTGTGAACAAAGTCAGGCTTGTCCATTTGGTCTAAATCATCTTTAAACTGTGATAAACGGGCATTTAATTCAAGATCTGATGTGATTTTAACCTTACCCTTTAAGTTCACAATTTCATTTTGAAAATCTTGTGAAACTAAATTGCCGTTTAAGTTGTAAGCACCATTTCCTTCATTTTGGCTGTAATCTAAAGATGCAGAAAAAGCTTCTTTGTCGACACCAAATTTTGCGCTGTATCCTTTTTGATCATATGCATATTTTTGATTACTGTTGCTTAATACTTCAGTGCCATCAGATTCTAAACGTTGACCGCGAATTTGTGTATACAAACCATTTTCAGCAAAGTCGGCACCTACAATTGATTTATAAGTTTTGTTTTCACCAATTTCGCCTGTAACAAATGCACCTGTTTTTACCGGTGTTTTAGATACAAGTTGTATGACACCACCAATAGCATCAGTACCATAAAGTACAGATGCCGGTCCTTTAAGAACTTCAATTTGCTTCAGGTCTGTTGTGTCAATAAATTGAATTGATGCTGAACCCTGAGAGGGTGTATTTAAACGAACACCATCACGCATGACTAAAGTATGGTCAGACTCAGTTCCACGTAAAAAAATAGAAGCTTGCTGTCCATATCCGCCAGTCTGAACCATATTGATTGATGCATCATTAATTAATAAGTGAGGTAAAGATACAATAGGGGATTGATCTAGAACTTTAGGCTCAATAATTGAAATCCGCGCAGGCACATTTTCAATATTTTGTTCACTACGAGAAGCTGTAACCACAATCGTGCTTAAAGAAGATTTTGCAGAAGTTTGAGCTTCAGTCGTTGCTGTTACAGACGTTGAAAAACCCATCGCAATAGCGATTGCACCAACCAAAGCTGTTGGTTGACATTGAATAGACATAACATGCTCCATACATTCACTTCCCCGTGAATGATTGAGTGGAAGAACACAACAAGCAGGTATCCGGACTCAAATGTAGTAACTGGATTACTTACATTTCCACCTTCCCACATATGACATGCAGTGGTGTAAATCTCTAAAAATCAGAAATCTATTGAGAAATGCTTTTCATTTTTTACCGTTGCGGGGGCAGTGTTGGATTTTCACCAACTTCCCTAAAGCGATTGCTTTGACTTGTTGCAATTTGAGCGCAGTATAAAGAGCGCTTCTCATTTAAACAATCTTCACACCGAATATTCTTGAGTGAACTTTACGCAAGATGAAAAAATTGCTTTACAATGAAGCGCCCAAAAATGATAGATCGGCTATGATGAGGGTCGATTAGAGCTAGAATAGATGCGAACTCGTGCAAAAATATGTGGGATTACCCGATTAGAAGATGTCCAAGCTGTTGTGCAAGCTGGTGCGGATGCAATAGGACTTGTGTTTTTTCCACCAAGTCCAAGACACGTAGATGTTGAGCAAGCAGCACTGTTGGTTCAAGCGATTCCTGCTTATATTCAATCAGTTGGATTATTTGTTAATAGTTCAGCCGAAGAGATCCAAAACATACTTAAAAAAGTCCCTTTAGATATTTTGCAGTTTCATGGCGATGAAAGTCCAGAACAGTGTAAACAAATTGCTCAAGCAGTGGGTCGCCGCTGGTATAAAGCAATTCAAGTAAAACCAGAACTAGATATCGTTGAGGAAATCAATAAATATCAAAAGTTTGGTGCGAGTGCTGTGTTGTTGGATGCATGGCATCCAGATTTAAAGGGCGGAACAGGCCACAGCTTTGATTGGACAACATTTCCAAAATTAAATATTCCATTGATCTTGGCAGGAGGACTAAACCCTGACAATATCGAGCAAGCAATTCTTACAACACAAGCATATGCTGTGGATGTGAGCGGCGGTGTAGAGTCCGCAAAAGGTATAAAAGACCAACAACTCGTAGAACGCTTTATGCAAGGAGTCCATCGTGGATCAGCAAACCGTTAATCAACAAGATCAAGTGATTGACTATACCCAATACCCTGATGCAAAAGGGCATTTCGGTATCCATGGCGGACGTTTTGTGTCAGAAACTCTAATGGCTGCACTAGAAGATCTAGAGCAACTGTATTTCCGAATGAAAAATGACGAACAGTTTTTGGCAGAATTCGACCGTGACCTCGCTTTTTATGTAGGTCGTCCAAGTCCGCTTTATTATGCTGAGCGATGGTCAAAGGAGTTGGGTGGTGCACAAATCTATTTAAAACGAGAAGACTTGAACCATACTGGCTCCCATAAAGTAAATAACACGATTGGTCAGGCTTTGCTGGCGAAGTTATCAGGCAAAAAACGTATCATTGCTGAGACTGGTGCAGGTCAACATGGTGTGGCAACAGCGACCATCGCAGCGCGATTAGGGCTTGAATGTGTCGTATACATGGGTGCAGATGATGTGAAACGCCAAGCGATGAATGTATATCGCATGCGTTTATTGGGCGCGACTGTTGTTCCTGTCGAAAGTGGCTCTAAAACATTAAAAGATGCCATGAACGAAGCCATGCGTGATTGGGTAACAAATGTCGATTCTACTTATTACGTGATTGGTACAGTTGCAGGTCCACATCCATATCCTCAATTGGTACGTGATTTCCAATCGATCATTGGTCGTGAAGCACGTCGTCAAATTCAGGAACAAGCCGGTCGCTTACCTGATGCCCTCGTGGCGTGTGTCGGTGGTGGTTCAAATGCGATGGGCTTGTTCTATCCATTCCTGAATGATCAAGATGTGAAAATGTACGGTGTTGAAGCAGCTGGTTACGGTATTGAAACTGGTAAACACTCTGCTCCATTAAATGCTGGTCATGTTGGTGTGCTGCATGGTAACCGTACTTATCTGATGTCGGATGCACAAGGTCAGATTATTGAAACACACTCAATTTCAGCAGGTTTGGACTATCCTGGCGTAGGCCCAGAGCATAGCTTCTTAAAAGATATGAAGCGTGTTGAGTATGTTCCAATTAATGACAATGAAGCATTACAAGGCTTCCGTGACTTAACTAAGATTGAAGGTATTATTCCTGCACTTGAAAGTTCGCATGCGATGGCATATGTGACTAAGTTGGCTCCAACGATGTCTAAAGATCAAATTATTATTGCGACGGTTTCAGGTCGTGGTGATAAAGACTTAATGACAGTTGCACGCATTGATGGCGTGGAAATGGTAGAAATGTAATTCACCCTTTAAGTCTCTCCCTTTGGAATGAGAAGCACTGCTTCGTAAGGGGAGAGGTGCTATTTAGAAAATCGCATTTAAGCCATTGGATGCGATTTTTTTTATGCGCTCTAGAAAAGCTAAAACATTTTCCTAAAATTTGATTTTTGGATCGGCGACATGGATGTAGCCTGTATTTCTGTGATACAGGGAAGTATCATCAGAAATACAAAATGGTTTTGTTACTTTTACCGAAAAAAGTAAGGCATTTTGGAGGGTGAATCTATTTGAGATTCAGGTTTGAAGACGTATTTCGTGGACTTACTTTTACGTTACTTTGGAAAAGCCCAAAGTAACCGAAGGCTTTCTGTTGAGCAGATATTACATTCTTGTAATACTGCTCAACGGGGGGCATCCATGTCGCCACCACGTATCCAATATCGTTGAATTAGTCAGGTTAATCTTTAAACCCTGTATAAAAATCAGTAACACAGCCAATCCATTCTTTTCAGTAGTGGCAAATCCAAATTCAGGTATGATTAATGGTCTTGTCAAAGCCAAAGGAAATCAACCATGCCAAGCCTATTTCTTGTAATGCTCGGTGGTCGTCATGCACATGCCAATACTGAAGTGCATGATGTGGTCTTGGCTGTTGGGGAATCACTGGAAGAAGTCTATCCTCAACTCAAAAATGCTTGGTTTGGTGAGCAGAAAGGCTTACATATTGATGCTTGGGCGAAGGTAAATGGAGTGGAATATAATGAGCAGCAATTCCAAATCCATTTTACAGATGCAGCTCCTAATGAAAACGAAATGAAACTCTGGTTGATTAATTTAGGTGGGTACCACGTTAATGAGTTCGGAGAGTTACATCGTTATGTATTAGTACCAGCTTTAAATACTGCATCGGCTAAAGAGCGTGGAAAATCATTCTTTGGAAAAGATTGGCATAAACAACATACGGACCGCGTGCTAGATGTGGATGACTGTATTGCCATTGATCATGTGCATGGTCGTTATGTGCAATTGATTGAGGGTCAATTTAAAGAAGGTTACTGGGAAAATACATACATCACGATCGGATAATTTTTAATAAAGAACAAATTTACTATCTATATGAATTTATGTGCTAAGAATAGCTAAATAAAATCTTTATGTGGAATAAGTGCTGGAATCCAGAGCTTGTCTATATATCAGTGATTCGAGTGATTACATATCAATAAAACCGCTATTAAATATGTAAAAAACGCATTTTATTGATAGATGAATAAAAGCTATGCTGTGCTTCGTTAAAATTAAACTACTAGCTGTACGCCATGTATTTATATACTGATTTCGATCAGCAACTGATCAATGAACGTGTTGCACAATTCCGTGATCAAACGGAACGTTATTTAGCTGGAAAGCTTACTGAAGATGAGTATCGTCCATTACGTTTACAAAATGGATTATATGTTCAGCGTTATGCGCCGATGCTTCGCGTCGCTGTACCTTATGGTTTGATGAACTCTAAACAGCTTCGTAAAATTGCTGAACTCGCTAAAGCGTATGACCGTGGTTATGCACACGTTTCTACTCGTCAAAACTTTCAATTTAACTGGCCAGCATTAGAAAATGTGCCAGACATGTTGCAAGAGTTGGCATCAGTCCAAATGCATGCGATTCAAACATCTGGTAACTGTATTCGTAATACAACGACAGACCAATATGCAGGTGTTGTTGCTGGTGAAATTGAAGATCCAAGACCGACATGTGAGTTGATTCGTCAGTGGTCAACTTTCCATCCAGAATTTGCATTCTTGCCACGTAAGTTCAAGATCGCAGTTTCTGCACTTGCTGAAATCGACCGTGCTGCAACAGCATTTCATGATATCGGAGTGTATATCGTTCGCAATGAAGCGGGTGAAATGGGTTATAAAATCATGGTTGGCGGTGGTTTAGGTCGTACACCGATCATTGGTGCTGTGATCAAAGAGTGGTTACCACGTGAAGACCTTATTGCTTACTTAGAAGCAGTACTTCGTGTGTATAACTTACATGGTCGTCGTGATAACAAATATAAAGCTCGTATCAAAATCTTGGTAAAAGCTTTAACACCTGAAGTTTTTGCTGAAAAAGTTGAAGCTGAATTTGCACATACAATTAAAACTTTAAAAGTTGATGCAGATACTCTGGCGAAAATGGACCAGAACTTTACACCATTTGCGTACCAAGATTATGCAGATGAAGATTTCTCAGAACTGTTTGCTGCACATCCGAAATTCAAACAATGGTTTAACATCAATACCAATGCACACAAAGTGAAAGGTTACCGCATCGTAACAATTTCATTGAAACGTGCAGGCGTTGCACCAGGTGACGTGACCACTGAAGAAATGAACTTGATTGCTGATCTTGCAGATAAGTACACTTTTGGTGAATTGCGTACCACGCATGAGCAAAATATTGCCCTTGTTGATGTACCGCAAAAAGATTTATTTGAGCTTTGGACGATTCTTGAAAAGAATAACCTGGCTCGAGCGCACATTGGTTTCTTAACCGATATTATCTGCTGTCCAGGTGGTGATTTCTGTTCTTTGGCAAATGCGAAATCGATTCCAATTTCTGAAGCAATTTCACGCCGCTTTGATGATTTAGATACGATTTACAACTTAGGTAAATTGGACTTGAATATCTCAGGTTGTATGAATGCCTGTGGTCATCACCATGTGGGTAATATTGGTATTTTAGGTGTCGATAAGAAAGGCGCAGAATTTTACCAAATTACATTGGGTGGTAATGCAGACCATGATGCCTCAATCGGTGACATCTTAGGACCATCATTTGCTGCTGAAAAAGTACCAGATGTGGTGGAAGAAATTTTGAACACTTATCTTGATTTACGTCAAGAAGGTGAAGAGTTCATTGATACTTATCGCCGTGTCGGTATCCAACCATTTAAGGAGCGTGCATATGCTTAATACCGCACTACAAGTGCTCTCTAAAGATGGCACGATTGCAGACAACACCTATCAATTGATCGGTGAAGATGGCGTTTTACCACAAGGTGATGTAGTTCTAAGCGTTGAACAGTTGGATCAAATTGAAAATGTTTCAGGCAAAAAAGCGCTCTACTTAACGGTTGATGCCTCTCCTGAAACCAATGAGTTCCCGCTTGATCAGTTAGATGCAATTTTTATTGAGTTTGCAGGTTTTAACGATGGTCGTGGGTATTCATTTGCCGCATTGTTACGTCGCCAAGGCTTCCAAGGCGAACTTCGTGCAACAGGTGATATATTCAAAGACGTGTTGAACTACATGAAGCGTGCTGGTTTCGATACTTTCGTGATTAAAGAAGGTAAAGACATTGCAGAAGCAGCGGCAGGTTTAAACGACTTTACTCAACCTTACCAAGCGTCGACTGCTGTACCAAAACCAAATTATCAAACGGGTGCTTAATTTTATTAAGTGATAAAAAAGCTGAACTTAGGTTCAGCTTTTTTTATTTGATGGAAACAAGATTTAGGTATTCATAGTTCAGCCTAAGCGCTATTCAAAATGACACATAGAAGGTCAAATTTTAATCATAAGCCTATTTAGAGCAGAATTTTTAATTCATTCAGAAATATATAGCGACAAAGCCTTTAGTGTAGCGGTTTTTTATATGATTCAATTGATCGATTAACACTGATTTAAATGATAAATTTGCTCCAAAAAAGTGCAGTTTATTGTAGTATGTTAGTATTCATTTGATCATTTTTGGTGCGGGTTTTTCTCCATTCAATCAGACTGTTTTGCGGTATATGTTTAGTATTCAGTCTAGTGATCTTGCCATCATTTAAATAGTGAAGCAGTTGTTATGCAAAATTTGATTCGTATTGGTATTGTCGGTTATGGCAACCTCGGTCGTGGCGTTGAAACGTCAATTCAAAAGAACCCAGATTTAGAGCTTGTGGGAATTTTTACACGCCGTGCACCTGAATCAGTGTCTCCTTGCTTTAGTGACACGAAAGTTTTTCATATGGATGACTTAAATGACCTCCAAGACAAAATTGATGTGTTGATCTTATGTGGTGGATCTAAAGATGATCTTCCAAAACAAACACCAGAATTGGCAAGTAAATTCAACACAGTAGATAGTTTTGATACGCATGCACGTATTCCTGAGTTTTTTGAAGCAGTGAATGAGCCTGCACTTGCTAACAAAAAAACGGCAATGATTTCGATTGGATGGGATCCAGGCATGTTCTCAATTAATCGTTTATTTGGTGAGGCATTATTACCAGATGGTGAAACCTATACTTTCTGGGGTAAGGGTTTGAGTCAAGGTCACTCAGATGCGATTCGCCGTGTGGCGGGTGTTAAAGCAGGTGTGCAATATACTATTCCATCACAAGATGCGATTGATAAAGTTCGTAGTGGTTCACGTCCTGTATTAACCACTAAAGAAAAGCATACTCGTGAATGTTATGTTGTGCTTGAAAATGGTGCTGACGCTGAAGCCGTAAAGCAGGCGATTGTGACCATGCCAGACTATTTTGCAGAGTACAACACGACTGTGAACTTCATTGATGAAGAAACGCTTCGTAACGAGCATAATCGTATGCCCCATGGTGGATTTGTCATTCGCAGTGGTAATAGTAGTGCAGAGCAGACTCAAGTAATGGAGTTTTCGTTGAAATTAGATAGCAATCCTGAGTTTACTGCAAGTGTACTTGTGGCTTATGCACGTGCATGCTACCGCATGAATCAAATGGGTCAATATGGCGCGAAAACTGCATTTGACGTTGCACCAGGCTTATTGTCAATGAAATCTCCAGAGCAACTACGTAAAGAAATTCTTTAAGTCTAATAATTCAAAGTTATGCTTTGAATTGAGATTATAAAAAAGCCTCTAGCTAAGTAGAGGCTTTTTTATTTACCCTCCTTTAGTCAAGGAGGGTTTAGGGGAGGATTGATGATTTAAATCTCCCTCAAGCCCCTCTTTGAAAAATAGGGGCTTTAGACGCTTTAGATTAACTCAATCGCCACTGCAGTTGCTTCACCACCACCGATACAAAGCGCAGCAATACCACGTTTACCACCTGTGCGTTTAAGTGCATGGATTAGCGTTAAAATAATCCGTGAACCTGTAGATCCTACTGGATGTCCTAAAGCACATGCTCCGCCGTTGATATTTACTTTTTCAGGGTCAAGTTTGAACTCGTCAATAGGACACATCGTGACCATTGCAAAAGCTTCGTTGATTTCCCAAAGGTCGACTTCTTCAACATTCCAACCTGTTTTATCGAGAACCTTTTGGATTGCACCGACTGGTGCAATCGTAAACTCAGAGGGATGTTGTGAATTAGAGGCATATGCCACAATTTTTGCTAAAGGATTTAAACCCTTTGCATGTGCTTGCTCAGATGAGCTGATAACCAAGGCTGAAGCACCATCAGAAATCGAACTGGCATTGGCAGCAGTGATCGTACCATCTTTAGCAAAAGCAGGACGTAGAGTTGGGATTTTATCGATGTTTGCGTTAAAAGGTTGCTCATCTTTATCTACAATGACATCTCCTTTACGAGCTGACACAGTAACAGGGACGATTTCATCATTGAAGTAACCTTCAGTAATCGCAGTTTGAGCGCGTCTTAATGAACGTATTGCAAAGTCATCCATTTGCTCACGCGTATAGCCTTTAGTGTTGGCCATATCTTGAGCAAATGAGCCCATCAAACGACCAGTTTCAGCATCTTCTAAACCATCGAAGAACATATGATCTTTGATTTCACCATGACCCATGCGGTAACCACCACGTGCTTTAGGTAAGATGTAAGGAGCGTTGGTCATAGACTCCATACCGCCTGCAACCACAAAATTTGCTGAACCAGCTTTAATCATATCAGCTGCTTGCATCACAGCTTTCATGCCTGACCCACATAATTTATTGATTGTCACTGCACCTGTCGAGTCAGGTAGTCCAGCTTTGCGCATGGCTTGGCGAGCAGGGCCTTGTTTTAAACCTGCAGGCAAAACGCAACCCATAATGACTTCTTCAATGTCTGCTGGTTGCAAGCCTGAGCGTGAGATAGCCTCTTTAATGGTCACTGCACCCAGTTCTGGTGCAGTCACACTTGATAAACTTCCCTGAAAGCCGCCCATTGCTGTACGTGCACCATTAAGGATGACGATATCAGTCATTATTCTCTCCAATTTACTTAGCTTTGTTTTACAGCTTGAGTATATGTAATATCAAGCCAATTAATATTGGCTATAGTGTGTAAAATGTGACTGATAAGTTGTCATTCACATGTCTTAGTTTCTTCAAGACGAGTCTGTCCCATCATTGAAAGTCTAACGATTAGATTTGATTTATTTGAATGTGCACAGTATTTGAAATGTCCCATTGATCCACGTGGTAAACCAGAGTCTGGTTGGAAGGTGATCGTATTCTTGCTGGTAACTCCACCTTTCCAACTGAAATCACCATATTGGTAATCTGTCGAAGTTGCTTGAATAAGCTTTTCGTGAGGATCGAATTCTTGATTGTGATTCTGATCTAGAAAGATGATAAACCCTTTATGCCATTGACTGTTCGTACACGATTTTAAATCTTGAGAAGCACAGATAATCACAGGGCTTCGGTAACTTACAGCATTGGCTTTAGCTTGGCTGATGGCCTGCCGTACCGTGCTAAGAATTTGCGCCCTTTCTTGATTTTCACGAAATTCATGATAATGAGGGAGTGCTATCATCACAAGAATACTAATAATGACGATCGTGAAAATGAGTTCTAAAAGGGTAAAAGCAAGAGATTTACAATAGGAATACATTTTAAAGCTTCTAGTATTTGTTAATTATTTGAATTTATAGATAATCTTGGTGAAGTTATATTATAAGCTGAAGTGCTAAAAAATGATTACTATCACCTTTGAATGCTGTTAATATACCAAAAATGAAAAGATAAGTTATTCATGCTGATAAATTGAGTAAAAAATTACCGAATTACAACGGAAATTGTAAGTAATTTTGTCAATAATTTACTTGATTAAAGTAATCAAACACTTGGAATTCACTTTAAGTGTTTGTATGATTCAACATGAGTAGCTTAAAAAAAATACTGGGGTATAAAAAAGCCTATCTCAGGAAGCCATAATTATTTTAGGCTGAGCTTGAAAAACAATTGTTATCTCTGGAGGATATCCATGAAATTGAGTCGTATCGCACTTGCTATGCTTGTTGCTGCTCCATTCGCTGCTGCTAATGCTGGTGTAACTGTTACTCCACTATTAGTGGGTTACACATTCCAAGACACTCAACATAATAACGGTGCTGCTGATCATTTATCTGACAGCAATATCGAATTACAAGACGATTTATTCGTTGGTGCTGCGTTAGGTATTGAGCTTACTCCATGGTTAGGTTTTGAAGCTGAATATAACCAAGTAAAAGGTGATATCGAAGGCACAATTACTGGTACTGATGTTGGCGAGTACAAGCAAACTCAAATCAATGGTAACTTCTATGTTACTTCTGATTTAATCACTAAGAACTATGACAGCAAAATTAAGCCGTACGTTCTTTTAGGTGCTGGTCACTACAAATATGAATACGATGGTGTAAATCTTAAAGATGATGAAGGTACTTTAGGTAATGCGGGTGTGGGTGCTTTCTGGCGCTTGAACGATGCTCTATCTGTTCGTACAGAAGCTCGTGCAACTTATAACATCGACGAAGATTTCTGGAACTACACAGCACTTGCTGGTCTTAACGTAGTTTTAGGCGGTCACTTGAAGCCAGCTGCTGAAGTAGTAGAAGTTGCTCCAGTTCAACCAGCTCCAGCTCCAGTTCAACCAGCTCCACAAGAGTTGACTGAAGATCTTAACATGGAACTTCGCGTATTCTTCGATACGAACAAGTCTAACATCAAAGATCAGTACAAGCCTGAAATTGCTAAAGTAGCTGAAAAATTAAACGAATATCCAAATGCAACTGCTCGTATTGAAGGTCACACTGATAATACTGGTCCGCGTGCGTTGAACGAACGTTTATCTTTAGCTCGTGCTAACTCTGTGAAATCTGCTCTTGTAAGTGAATACAACATTGACGCTTCTCGTTTAGCGACTCAAGGTTTCGCTTGGGATCAACCAATTGCTGACAACGCAACTAAAGAAGGTCGTGCGATGAACCGTCGTGTATTCGCTACGATTTCTGGTAGCCGTACAGTAGTTGCTCAACCTGAAGCAGCAGCTCAATAATCTTTAATAGATTATAAAAGACAGCTCTTCGGAGCTGTTTTTTTTACCCATTTTTTATAAATGTGATATATTTCACAAAATATAATCAACAACACAATGAGAATAAAGATGAAATATAGTTTAATAGCAAGCTTATGCATTGCTTTAACTTTGACGGCTTGTACAACGACAAAGATGCAATCAACTACTGGTGTACAAGACTTGGATCAAAAAATATTAAATGAATTAAAACAAGGTTTACCGCTCTACTTTAATCACAATTCCCGTCAAATTGATGTTCGGTATCAACCTTATTTAACAGTAGCTTCAAAAGTTTTGGCGCAGAATAAAAGTTTTATACTTCAAGTGGATGGACATACAGATAATCGAGGGTCAGTATCAGCGAATCAAAAAGTATCTCTTGAGCGAGCAAATGCTGTCCGTAATGAATTGGTGATGCAATATAATGTTGATCCTAAACAAATTTCGACTCAAGGTTATGGCCCAAATCAGCCAATCGCTGATAACACGACAGAAGAGAGTCGAGCATTGAATCGTCGAGTGAATTTAACCTTAAAAATACAATAAGATCAGAATCTAATAATAAAAAAACAGCTCAATTTGAGCTGTTTTTTTATTAGTCTTGTTCGACTTGAATCGGTTTCACATCCATATCTTGATATCGAATCAACTTGGTTTTGTACTTAAACTTATA
Organism: Acinetobacter sp. ANC_7553; assembly: GCF_056779895.1. Taxonomy (NCBI): domain Bacteria; kingdom Pseudomonadati; phylum Pseudomonadota; class Gammaproteobacteria; order Moraxellales; family Moraxellaceae; genus Acinetobacter; species Acinetobacter sp. ANC_7553. The sequence goes on from NZ_JBWYIV010000010.1 coordinate 87,561, forward strand.
CACTAGCCATATTGCTAAGAATAAGAAGATCCCAATATAAGTAGAGATAACGGCAATCCATTCACCATCTAGTACGGCTTGATAATTTTGACCTAACACCACGATTGCACACAAAACAAAAGCGAACCATGGTGCAAAAGGGAAGAACTTTGCACGATATGCTAGATCTTCTAACTTATACCCTTGAGCCAAATAGCCTTTTCTAAATCGGTAATGAGAGATTGCGATACCAAGCCATACGATAAAGCCACACATACCAGACATATTTAGAAGCCAATTAAATACTTCCTCTTCACCAATAAATGTCGTCAAGAAGCATAGTGCTGCAATTGCTGTCGTAGCATAAAGTGCATTCATTGGAACACCGCGACCATCAAGTTTAGAGAACACTTTAGGTGCACTTCCATTTTTTGCCATATCAAACAGCATTCGCGTGGAAGAGTACATTCCTGAATTTCCAGCAGAAAGGATAGCGGTAAGAATGACCGCATTCATGACACTTGCAGCGAAAGCGAAGCCTGCTTGTTCATACAGTAAAGTAAAAGGTGATAATGCAATATTTTCATCTGATGCGGCTTGCATTAAACGAGGATCATCATACGCAATCAATGTGCCGATAATAAAAATACATACGATATAGAATAAGAGAATACGCCAGAAGATCTGTTTAATCGCAATAGGAATGGTTTTCTTCGGATCTTTCGACTCGCCAGCGGCAACACCAACCATTTCAGTACCTTGAAATGAGAATCCTGCGATCATCGCAACACCAATTAATGCCGACAAACCACCTACAAATGGCGCTTCTCCCTTTGACCAATTTGCGAAAGTTGCAACATTGGGTGTCATCATGATTTTGGCAATCATGAAAATACCAATGATGATAAATGCAATTATGGCAAGAACTTTAATGAGTGAGAAAAAGAACTCAGACTCACCAAAACCTTTGACTGTTAAGGCATTAATACCAAAAACGATAGCAAGAAAAATGGCACTCCAATAGAAACCTGGGATATCAGGAAACCAAAATTTCATGATGAATTGAACTGCAACGAGTTCAAATGCGACGGTTATCGCCCAGTTGTACCAATAATTCCAGCCTAGCGCGAATCCAAATCCACCTTCGACATATTTGGTGCCATAAGTGAAGAAAGCACCTGATGTTGGATTGTGTGTTGCGAGTTCGCCTAAGCTGGTCATGAGGAAGTAAATCATTACGCCAATTAAACAATAGGCAAGTAATGCACCACCAGGGCCAGCATTGGCAATTGTTGCACCCGAAGCTAGGAATAGTCCTGTACCGATAGAACCACCAATGGCGATCATATTAAGATGGCGTGCTCCAAGCTTTCGCTTAAGTTGACCGGTTTCGCTCATCGAAAGTTCCTTATGATTTCTTTTGAGTACTTGCAAACAGTACTTTAAAGCCTTGTTGATCAGTCAAAGTTTCACATTGACCAAAATTTTGCTCAATGAGAGTTGGGTAGTTTAAAAAACGATTTGCCACGATCCAAAGTTCACCACCAGATTTTAGATGGCGACGTGATGTCTTACAAAGATTCTCACTCGCATTGTAATCAGTGTATATACCCTGATGGAAAGGAGGGTTACTGACGATGGCATGTAAAAATAGTGGCGCATCTTCAATGCCAGTCACAGCTTTGATTTCGAGCTGTTCTGGTGACAAATTATTTTTTTCAAATGTTAGGCGGGTGGAGGCGAGCGCAAAAGCATCCACATCAAGCGCAAAAATACGATTTTTGGGATTCAATTTGGCTAAATATGCACTGATAATGCCAGCACCACAACCGAAGTCAGCGATTTTACCTGAACTCACTCGATTGAGGTAGGGGAGAAATACAGCTGTACCAATATCAAGTTTATTTTGACTAAATACACCAGGTAAAGCATAAATCTGTAATTCGCCATTCGGTGTTTGAATTGTATATTGTTGAGCCCAATTTTCTAAAGCTCGAGGCGTAGGAGTCTGATCGATAATTAATTGCCACATTTGACAATGACGAGCGCTATCTAGTTTGACACATTTTCCAAATGGAACGAGTTGTTTTGCTGCTCGTTCAACGCCACCTTTCTTTTCACCCACAAGAAAAATTGATCCACCAAGACCGAGTTTTAATACCACACTGTGTAGTAAGTAATTCAAAAGCTCTTTGGCTTTAGGCACAAAAACAATGACTTGATCATATTCTGCTTCAGGGATATCCGTCCCAAAATGAACAGGAATATTTTGATTTTGGAAAAATAGAAAGTCGTTATAATTCCATGTCCATACTGAAGCCTGAATATTTTTATCGAGCTGAGTGCTTAAGTCATCAGTTGGCGCATTGACTAATAATATTCGACCTTTCAGAAAGTTATGTTGACGAATAACAACTTCACTTTGAGGAACCATATATTTCTCCACAGAATAAAAGAGCCCAGACAATGCTGGGCAGTCTTTGATTCAATCTAAATTATTTCTTTGCTTCAGGTAGAACGAAGTTCAAGATCAAGGCTGCAATGCCGCCAGTTGCTACACCAGAGCTAAATATATTACGAATGAGTTCAGGCATATGTTCAAGAATCTGTGGAACTTGAGCAACACCTAATCCAAGAGCAAGTGAAATTGCAATAATAAGCAATGCACGGCGGTCAAGCTGAATACCAGAAAGGATATTAATCCCTGATGCTGCAACAGCCCCAAACATCACCATGACAGCGCCCCCCAGTACAGCTTGAGGAACAGCTTGGATGATGGCAGCCACTGCTGGTAGTAAACCCAAAATAACTAATAGCGCGGCGATCCATATACCCACATGGCGACTAGCGACACCAGTTAATTGGATTACTCCGTTGTTTTGAGCAAAAACAGAACTCGGGAAAGTATTAAATAAGCCTGCGAGTAAGGAATTTGCACCGTTGACAAGTACACCACCTTTAATGCGCTCCATCCACTTCGGACCATCAACAGGCTGATTAGACAACTTAGAGGTCGCGGTGATATCACCAATCGCTTCTAATGAAGTAACCAGATAAATAAATGCCATTGGTATAAATAAACTCCAAGAGAAGTCTAAGCCAAAGTGCATTGGTGTAGGGATTTGAACCAAAGGTGCATTTTCTAAGCCAGAAAAATCTAAATGGCCCATGAAGCCTGCTAACGCATAACCTACGATCAGCGCAATTAATATCGCACTACTCTTGACCCATGTAACATTTAAGCGGTTTAAGAGAATGATTAATGCCAAAACAGTACAAGACATAATGAGATTGTCTGTATTGGCAAAAGTATTATTCCCCATCGCTTGGTAACCACCACCCATTGAGATTAAACCTTCTTTAATCAAGGTTAAGCCAATGAGAAGTACAACAATACCAGTCACAAGTGGAGTAATGAGTTTTTTCACCCATGGTAATATGCGTGAAACGCCCATTTCAATGAATGAGCCTGCAATCACGACACCAAAAATTGAACCCATAACAGTTTCAACTGGAGTTCCCGCAGCAACCATTGCTGAGCCAATCCCAATAATAGGACCGATAAAGTTAAAACTTGTACCTTGAACAATCAGTAAGCCTGCACCGAAAGGACCAACCTTTTTACTTTGTAAGAATGTGGCAATACCTGAAATCACCAATGACATGGAGAGGATCATGTTTGTATCTTCTTTAGAAACACCTAAAGCCAAACAGATCAATAGACCAGGAGTAACAATCGGAACAATAATGGCAAGTAAATGCTGAATGGCAGCGAGGAAAGCGATGAACGGTTTTGGTTTATCGTCTAAACCATAAACAAGATCGAGTTTCGGTTCTTGAGATTGGTCGGGAGCAGACATGGTCTATACCATCTAGATTAAGCGAAAGTGCCGACATTCTAATCGAGTTACATGGGTTTACAAAACCGAAACATAACCATTCGTCAAAAAAAATGAAATTGTAAAGAAACAGTCACTATAAAAGTTTAGGATTTTTCTGTATAATTTGCCCTCAAATTTAAAGCGTATCGAATTTACATGTCAGATATTAAAACTCTCCGTAATATTGCCATCATCGCACACGTCGACCATGGTAAAACGACTCTTGTCGACAAACTTTTACAACAATCAGGTGCTTTGGGTGAACGCGCGGGTGAGATCGAGCGTGTCATGGATTCAGGCGCTATTGAAAGTGAACGTGGTATTACCATTCTTGCAAAAAATACTGCAATCAAATGGTTAGATAAACGTACTGATACTGAATACCGTATCAACATCGTGGATACCCCGGGACACGCCGACTTCGGTGGTGAAGTTGAACGTGTAATGTCGATGGTTGATTGTGTACTTCTTTTGGTAGACTCACAAGAAGGTCCAATGCCACAAACTCGTTTCGTAACGCAAAAAGCGTTCGCACGTGGTTTGAAACCAATCGTAATTATCAACAAAGTTGACAAGCCTAATGCGCGTCCTGACTGGGTAATCGATCAAGTATTCGATTTATTCGATAACCTTGGTGGTACTGACGAACAGTTAGACTTCCCTGTGGTTTATGCTTCTGGTCTTCGTGGTGTAGCAGGTCCTTCACCAGAAGAATTGGCAGAAGACATGACTCCGTTGTTCCAAACAATCGTAGACATCGTTGAGCCGCCAGCAGTGGATGTTGATGGTCCATTCCAAATGCAAGTGTCTTCACTTGACTATAACAGCTTCGTTGGTGTTATCGGTGTTGGTCGTATCCAACGTGGTTCAGTAAAATTGAACACACCTGTAACGGTAATCGATAAAGATGGTAAAACACGTAACGGTCGTATCTTAAAAATTATGGGTTACCATGGTTTAGAGCGTATCGACGTTGAATCTGCTTCTGCAGGTGACATCGTATGTGTAACAGGTATGGACGAACTTCATATCTCTGACACGATTTGTGATCCTAAACATGTTGAAGCATTGCCACCGCTTTCTGTAGATGAGCCTACAGTATCGATGACATTCCAAGTTAACAACTCACCATTCGCCGGTAAAGAAGGTAAGTTTGTGACCTCACGTAACATCCGTGAACGTCTTGACCGCGAATTAATTCACAACGTAGCACTTCGTGTAGAAGATACTGACAGTCCTGACCGTTTTAAAGTGTCGGGCCGTGGTGAACTTCACCTTTCGGTATTGATCGAAAACATGCGTCGTGAAGGCTTCGAGATGGGTGTATCTCGTCCGCAAGTAATCTTGAAAGAGATTGACGGCGAAATGCAAGAGCCATACGAAAACGTAACATTTGACGTAGAAGAACAGCATCAAGGTGCTGTAATGGAACAAATGGGTAACCGTAAAGGTGAAATGACCAATATGGAAGTCGACGGTAAAGGTCGTATTCGTATTGAAGCAACTGTACCTTCACGTGGCTTGATTGGTTTCCGTTCAGAATTCATGACCATGACTTCAGGTACTGGTATCATGACCTCAAGTTTCTCGCACTATGGACCAATGAAACAAGGTTCTGTTGCAAAACGTCAAAACGGTGTGTTGATTTCTATGGTTCAAGGTACATGCTTGGGCTATGCATTGTTCAGTTTACAAGACCGTGGTCGTCTATTTGCTAAACCTCAGTTAGAAGTTTACGAAGGTATGATTATTGGTATTAACTCTCGTTCTGACGATATGGTTGTAAACCCAACTAAAGCGAAACAATTAACAAACGTTCGTGCATCAGGTACTGATGATGCATTAACACTTGTTCCTGCGATTGAATATACGTTAGAACAAGCACTTGAATTTATTCAAGATGATGAGCTTGTTGAAGTTACACCTAAATCAATTCGTATTCGTAAGCGTTGGTTGACTGAAAACGAACGTAAACGTAATAAATCTTAATTGATTTAAATAAAAAAACCGCTCAAAAGAGCGGTTTTTTTATATTTTGACTACATCATTTAAGATATGAAATAAAAGTTGTTGAATTGTTGTAGTTGATTTGGACAAGATCTTGTTTATTTAAACAGAGATACTTATGATTTTGGTGGAAAACCAACGAGTATAGACGGAAATATCATTAAGAATAATGTATATTATGTCACATTAATGCATAGAAAAATTTTGGAGAAAAAATGAGCATTATTAAAGAGTTTAAAGAATTTGCCGTAAAAGGCAATGTAATGGATCTGGCGGTCGGTGTGATCATAGGTGGGGCGTTTGGTAAAATCATCGATTCAATGGTTAAAGATGTCATCATGCCAATTATCAGTTGGATCTTAGGCGGTGATGTAGATTATTCAAACTGGTTTGTTGTATTGGGCGATAATCCAAATAACCTTACAACGCTTGCTGCTGCTCAAGAAGCAGGTTTAAATGTTTTGGCTTACGGTAATTTCTTGACGATTCTCATTAACTTCATCCTGCTTGCATGGGTGGTATTCTGGTTAGTGAAATTGATGAATAAAATGCGTCGTAAGCAAGAGGAGGAAGCTCCAGCACCTGAAGCTACTCCAGAAGATATCGAATTACTTCGTGAAATTCGTGACGAATTAAAACGTAAAGGTTAATGCTTTTACAATGAAAACGGCGCTAAATGCGCCGTTTTTTATATCTCATCATTTTTTTAAATCGCCCGAAATCCCCCTTTGTCAAAGGGAAGCTGGGAGGGATTGATTCTTAGCTCTTTCTTGCGAAGCGATGATTCTCATCTCCTAAAAGGAGAGGGAAATCCAGGAAGTTTAAAGATCCATACGAAATTTAATTTCGAGTAAATGCCAGCCGAATTGACTCTTAATTGGTCCATGTAATTCACGTTCAGCCAAACTAAAAACTGCCTTATCGATAGGACCAACCAATTGTCCTTTCTTCACCTCACCTAATTCCCCTCCTTTTTTTCCTGAGGGGCAAGTTGAATGTTGTTTAGCAATTTTAGCAAAATCAGCACCGTCTTTAAGCTTTTGTTTAAGTTGGATACACAGGTCTTTATCTTTGACTAAAATATGCCGAACAATTGCTGATTTCATTTGGATTTTACCTTTGATACAGGATTCTTTGAGGCTTGAGGTCGCTTAAGCGGTTGACACTCAGGGCAAAAAACAGAAGCACGTTGCCCGAGTTTAATATTTTCTAAAGTTGTTTCACAGTTGATGCACATTTCACCAGCGCGCCCATAAGCCAATAGCGTTTGTTGAAAGTAGCCATTTTCGCCCATGGCATTGGTGTAATCACGTAAAGTAGATCCGCCTAAATCAATTGCTTGTTTAAGGATTCGTTTTATTTCAATGACAAATTTTTCAATTTGTGGCCGTGTAAGACTAGAGGCGGGTTGTGCAGGATGAATGCCCAAATTAAACAGACTTTCAGTTGCGTAAATATTTCCAACACCCACAACAATGTGGTTATCCATAATTGCAACTTTGACTGCAACACTCTTATTTTTAAATTTCTGCTCTAGATAGTCAGCATTGAAAGATTCACTTAAAGGTTCAGGTCCAAGCGTATCTAAAAGTTTGGATTGAGCATGATCATCCAGCCATAAAATGCAACCAAAACGACGAGGATCGTGGTAGCGTAATTGGATATCATCGAATTGAATGATGAAATGATCATGCTTTCTCAACGCATCACGTGAATCACTCAAACGAAAGCTTCCAGACATTCCCAAGTGCCATAACATGGTCACATTTTCAAATTGTGCCAAAATATATTTGGATCGACGTGTTAGCCCTATCAGTCGTTGACCGACCAATTGATTTACATCATTTGGTATAGGCCATCTCAGACTTGAATTATTGACTTGAACAGAAAGTACTTTTTGATTCAGCAAAGGGAGCAAGCTGGTTTTCGTGGTTTCAACTTCAGGTAATTCAGGCATGGAAACTCTGTTAAATGGGCGAGTAGAAAAATATTGGGTTAAATGAGGATATTGCAAGCAGCATCGAGTGAACTACAAGATATTACGCTTGAACAGAATATGATACACAATCCATCTAGTGCCTTCATGGTTAAGTTTTAAAATGTTTTTTAAAGCATTCAATGATGAAATGAACTTAGATGATTTATCACGTAAATGCGTTGTACACTGCTACAAATAAATCAATTTAAAATCAGGGAGATTCAGTGTGGCAAAATTATTTGAGCCAATTCAATTCGGAAATTTATCACTCAAAAATAGAATTATTATTGCTCCCATGTGTCAGTATTCTGCGAATGAAGCAGGGGAGCATAGTTTTTGGCATGAACAACAATGGGCGAGTTATGCATTGTCGGGAGCTGGATTATATATTATTGAAGCAACTGCGGTACAAGCTGTAGGTCGTATCAGTTTTGCAGATTTAGGGTTATGGAATGATTTACAACGTGCACAATTAAAAGCATTGATTGATAAGGTAAAATCGATTGCTCCAACGCCAATCGCCATTCAGTTAGCGCACGCGGGACGTAAAGCTTCAACTGATAAACCATGGTTGGGACGTGGTCAATTCTCATCGAATCATGAACATGGCTGGCAAACGGTATCTGCAAGTGATTTACCATTTAATCCAGATGATCAGGCTCCTCATGAATTAAGTATCGAGGAAATCAAAAAAATTATCGATGACTTTGCAACTGCAGCAGTCAGATCTGTAGATGCAGGTTTTGATCTCATCGAAGTCCACGCGGCTCATGGTTATCTATTACATCAATTTATGTCCCCTTTATCTAATCGAAGAACAGATGAATATGGTGGAAGTTTTGAGAATCGCATTCGTCTAACTTTAGAGGTTTTTCAGGCGATCAAAAATGCTGTTCCAGACAACTATCCAATCGGTGTTCGTTTGTCTGCAACAGACTGGATGGAGCAAGAAAAGGGATGGAATATTGATGACTCAATTGGGTTATCAAAGGCATTAGAAAAACTTGGTGCAGTTTATATCCATGCATCATCTGGTGGATTACATGTCGATCAAAATATTCAGATTGGTCCTAATTACCAAGTTCCATTTGCGGAAGCAATCAAGAAACACGTAGACATTCCAGTGATTGCTGTTGGGCTGATCACTGAACCTCAACAGGCGGAAGATGTCTTACAACAAGGCAAAGCTGATGCAATCGGGCTCGCAAGGGCAATACTATTTAATCCAAGATGGCCATGGCATGCTGCTGCTCAATTAAAAGCAGAGGTTGAAATTAGTCCGCAATATTTACGATGCCAACCGCATGATGTGAAATCATTATTTAAGCCATATGCTGATAGATAAAATAGGCATAAAGGTATACTTAAAAAGTCATCTTGGGTAATTACGGCTGTTGTATGATAATTTGACTAACTCATACAATAGCTAGGGATGCTAAGTCATGGTTTTATCGGTCATTATTCCGATTTTTTTACTGCTTTTTTCGGGATATGCCTCGGTTAAACTGAATTTACTTAGCAAGGAACAAGTCTCTATTGTTGGTACATTCGTCATTCGAGTCGCTTTACCTGCTCTATTTTTACAAGCGCTTTCATCAAAAGATCTTGGTGCAATATGGCAACCTGAACTTTTTTACAGTTATATTGTGGTGACCGCCTTTGTATTTGCAATCGCTTTAGGGATTTTGGTAAAGCATTTTAAAAACAATTTAAGTGATGCTGCCATCCTCTCGATTGGAGCGTCAATGTCTAATACTGGACTACTTGGTACGGCCATTTTAAGTCTATTGATTGGTCATATTGCGCTTGCTTTTACTTCTTTAATTGTAATTATCGAAAGTGTTTTTCTTGTTCCAGCAGCTTTATTTATTGCGGGGTTGCAAGCTCAAAATCAGCAAGCAGTACTCAATACATTAAAAAATAACTTTATAAACTTATGTAAAAATCCATTGTTTATTGGTGTGGTAATCGGAATTTTGTGCGCGGTTTTTCAGGTTAAACTGCCGCATTATATAGATCAAGTTTTCTTAATGATTGGTCAGACGGCATCTCCTTTGGCGTTATTTGTGATTGGCGGGAGCGTCGTAGGTTTAACCTTAAAATATGTCAACCAGCAGAGTCTTTATATTGTTCTATCATCCAACTTTATTTTTCCAATACTCATGTATTTGACTCTACGATTTATTGCTCAAGCACCGATGGATATCGTGTATGTAGGGACATTGATTGCAGCTTTACCTACACCTGCATTATTTGGAATGCTGGGACAAGCATATGGACTCAATGATCGTGCAATTACACCTTTATTGATGAGTACAGTCATTGGATTTATTGTGACTGCTGGATTAATTATTTTATGGTGGTAATTGAATAAAACTTAGAATTTAATCATAAATCTCCTTTTCATATAAGAAAACCCTATCTTGCGATAGGGTTTTTGTATTTGAGCATCGGTTTAATATTTAAATTAATGCTTAAGATTTAGCTTTCGTATTTGCTGCAGGTTTTTTTGCATTCTCAGCAATCAGTTTGTTCACGATCGCTAGATTTTCTTTGGCTTGAGGAATATTTTCATCTGCTAAAGCACTAAATATTTTTTTTGCCTCAGGTAGGTTTTGCGGAACGATATTTCCGTTTACGAACATGTTACCAATGGCCATAAGCGCAGGGATGTATCCTTTTTTACCTAAATCTTGAATGCTCGCTAAACCTTTTTTCACAGGCGCTTCAGTTTTGGTTTTGAAGCCTAATGAAATATCGTATAAAGCACGAGCATGAATGGCTGGATAACTTCCTTTCTTAATTAAAGGATCAAGTTTTTGCAAAGCGAGCTTATCAGATTGTTCTTTACCTTCAGAGAACAGTAGAACAGCAGATTCAACAATCGCATCTTCAAAACCTTGAGCTGCAGCTTTATCTAAGTATTCACGAGATTTTTTTTCATTTTTGGTCAGACCCAAGCCGCCAGTGGCATAGTTTTGCGCCAATACATAATTGGCTAAAGGATAGCCTGCAGTGCCAGCTTGTTCATAGAGTTGTACTGCTTTTTTGTTGTCTTGTTTGGTTCCTTGACCAGCTTGAGTGAGATATGCCAAGTTATAAGTCGCTTGAGGATTCCCTGCTTTTGATAAGCGTTCAAGTTCTTGGTAGGCCGCATTGTAATTCTTTGCTTGAATCAGTTCCTGTACTTTGCTGAATGCAGGATCGACTGGTGCGGCAGCGAAGCTAAATGAGGTGGCAACAGCGAGTAAAGCACCACATAATATTTTTTTCATAATTGTTTTATACCTATCTTAAAAAGCAACCCTATTTATTTGATGTAAATAGAGTTTTATACCATTTCATCATAGTCCGAATTATGTGAATGTAAATATAGAATATGTATACATCCTTCAAATTTATCTTCGCTTTGTGAATAAAGTGTGTGTATTGCAGTATAAGCATATAAACGACACTGGATTTATGTTGTTCAGCCTTGAATATATGGATTTAACCAAAATTTTAATCCACTAGTAGTTCTTCGATGTTTTTGCTTAAATACGCATTGTGCAATGAGGTGGTCAACGATGTTTATAAAAGGCATTAAACGTAATTACGATAAAGTTTTTCAAGATGATTCAATCCCAGATGAACAAAAGATAGATGCGCTCTTATTGAAACTTGGGGAGCAGTATTTGGTGAGTCAGGAGAATCGAGTGTATGTATTCCAAAAAGGTGATTTAACCGTAAAGTTTGATGCTAAACACGCGAGAGCATTTCATTTTAAAGATTATGTGGTGAAGGATATGAATAAACTATTTCATGGCTTTTAGAATAAACCTCCTAGCGATATAGGAGGTTTTTTTTATGAGTCATCTCTCAATCGATTGAGAGTTAAAATCTATTCTATCTAATGCCTTGGTCTTATTTTCATATCTTTATCAATAAAAACTCTTTATTATAAAACGATACGAAACGTATCGTTTTATTTCGGGGATTTCATGGCAAGCGAAGACAAAAGTGCACGACGCCGATCATGTATTTTAGCTTCAGTCAAACAGGCTTTGAATGAAGTGGAATATCACCAACTGACAGTAGAAGACATTGCTTCACGTGCTGGGGTGGGAAAGTCGACTATTTATCGATGGTGGTCACATAAATCTGAATTGGTTCTGGACACCTTTAAAGAGCTCACACTCTCAATTTTTGAGTTTGAGCCAGAGCTCGACCTTGAACAAAATCTTAATCAACAATTGCTTCGTTTGGCTAAGGCTTTAGATCATCCAGTGGGACGAGCGATGTTGGTGGTTATGGCGAATCATCGTGAATTGGCTGCAACATTCTTCAAGCAATATTTATTACCTAAACGAGTTCAACTGCATCAACTGATCCAACAGGCGATTGAGGCGGGGGAGCTGATTGAACATGATCACTATGATTTGGTACTTGATCGACTGTATGGTCCTATTCATTACCAAATTATTTTTTTTAATCATTTGCCTGATGAGCACTATATCCGTCAATTGGTCAAACTGAGTTTAGATCCATTACGTCCTCACGCCTAAACATTAATGCGACAAGAGTAGATTTTCATGAGTGTAACCACCGAACGATTTTGGAATCGTTCATTTATCTTGTGTGTATTAAATAATTTATTTGTTTTTATTTACTACTTTGCCATGTTGGCTGTCCTTCCGATTTACATTGTGAAGGATTTAGCGGGATCAGTTGAAGAAGCAGGATTAGCGTTAACGCTTTTTCTCGCCTCATCAATAGCAGTACGACCATTTTCAGGCATGATCATTCAAAAAATGGGTAAGCGACTCACTATGCGTGGATCGAGCACGTTTTTTGCGGTCTTTGCATTTGCTTATTTATTCATTGATAACATGTGGTCATTGTTGCTTATACGATTTTTACATGGGATATGGTTTAGTGTGCTGACCACTGTGGCTGTTCCAGTCGCGAATGACTTTATTCCTGAGCATCGTAAAGGTGAAGGCATGGGCTATTATGTGATGTCAACTAACCTAGGTGTGGTATTTGGACCGTTAATTGCGCTTACCATGATTCAATTTTATAGCTTCCAAATTTTATTCGGTGCTCTCGCGGTGCTCATCAGTGTAGGTCTAATTTTTAGCTGGCTATTAAATATTCCAGCGAATCAGATACCTCAGCAAAATAAAATGAATAAAAAAGGTTTTAAGCTAGACGATTTTCTTGAGCCTAAAGTTTTTGCTGTAAGTGGTGTTGCTTTACTTACAGCTTTTGCTTACTCGAGTATTACCAGTTTTATTACGGTTTACAGTGAGAGCAAACAGCTGCTGGCGTATACCAGTGTATTTTTTATATTGTTTGCGGTTTCGATGTTAATTGTAAGACCTTGGGTTGGTAAAATTTATGATCGTCAAGGTCCGCGTGCTGTTATCGTTCCTTCTTTTATATTTTTTGCGATTGGACTTGTGGTCGTAACACTAGTCAATAATCAGTGGATGTTGTGGTTATCTGCAATTTTTATTGGAATTGGATATGGTTCAGTATTTCCTTGTTTGCAAACGCTCACCATTCAAACCGTAGATAAACATCGGATGGGGCATGCAATATCAACATTCTTTATTTGTTTTGATATTGGTCTGGCAGTTGGTTCAGTTGTAATGGGATTGGTTATTGCACAATGGAGCTTTGAATTTATGTACTGGTGTTGTGCGGTATTGGTCATATTAAACCTGATCATTTACCGGAAATATGTTCCAAATCCTCAGCCTATTAGTTAATAAAAAAACCTCCTAAATGGAGGTTTTTTTAGATTATTTTACTGTGGTCTAGCCACATCACCATTTAAATACTCAGGCAAATCTAAAACAGTCACGTCTAACTCTGCTAATGCTTCAGGACGTGCTACCACCAAAGCGATATAACCGTTTTCGAATGGCGCACTATTGACGACTTGTACACTTTTATCGAGTTGTTCAGCTTCTGCAGGTACAGCACCTGTACCCTGAATTAAATGTAACCACGCTTTCGGTTTAGCTTTAAACCATAAACGTGCAATCACTTCCTGACCCAAGTAACAACCCTTGTCATAGTGAACGCCTTCACGTTGATGTAAACGAAGTTCTTGGGGTTGGAACACGTGTTCAATGGCTTGATCAATGTAAGCTTGACCCTGTTGAATGGCCTGAACTTGCCAAGCGGCAATATCTGTTACTTCTGCTGAGAACTTTGTGGTGTCACCTTGAAGCGTAGGATAGACCTGACTAGCTTCTTCAAGTTTCATTTTGGAAAAAGCACCGAATTTTTTAATGTGTTTGGAAAATTCTTCAGCTTGATCTTGAGTGGTGACAATGACAAAGCTTTCAGGATTCAGCTTTGTTAACCATAAACCAAAGTGAATTCGACCTTTTAAATCACAAATTGCTGTGTAGCGCGTGATATTTTCCTCAAGGCGTTCAACATGCAACGTCACTTGACCTTGTAAAAATTTTTGAGCATCCACGCCATTAAGCGTAAATGAGGAGAAAGATAAATTGTTCATTTTCTATGCTCGAATCTGAATCTAATACTAAAGAATTATCCCAATTTTCCACTATTTTTCAAAAAAAAGCACATAACTGCTTATTTATCTGCGTTATTTGAAACAAAATATTTCAAAAACCCTGTTTTTTATACCTAAGTGTATGAAATATATAAGATTTGGGAAATGGACTTTCAGCAGTGTACTATGCCAACACAAATGATGAAGTCTCATCAACAACAAAATGTTTAGAAAGTTTAGAAAAAAGATGCTCAAGGCAAGGCAGGAACGCGATGAATAACAACTACCGTAAACCACTGCAAGGTACCCAGCTCGAATATTATGATGTGCGTCAAGCCGTTGAAGATATTCAGCCAGGCGCATACGCAAAACTCCCATATACTTCTAAAGTGCTTGCAGAGCAATTGGTACGCCGTTGCGATCCTGCAATTTTAGAGCAGTCTCTTAAAGAATTAATCTTTAATAAACAAGACCACGATTTCCCTTGGTATCCAGCACGTGTGGTTTGCCACGATATTTTAGGTCAAACAGCATTGGTGGACCTTGCAGGTTTGCGTGATGCGATTGCCGATCAAGGTGGAGACCCATCTAAAGTCAATCCAGTGGTACCAACTCAGCTGATTGTCGATCACTCACTCGCAGTCGAGTACGGTGGTTTTGATCCTGATGCATTTGAGAAAAACCGTGCGATTGAAGATCGCCGTAATGAAGACCGTTTCCATTTTATTGAGTGGACAAAAACAGCATTTGAAAATGTAGATGTAATCCCTGCGGGTAACGGCATCATGCACCAAATCAATTTGGAAAAGATGTCACCTGTGATTCAAAACCGTGGTGGCGTAGCTTTCCCTGATACGTGTGTGGGTACTGATTCACATACCCCACATACCGATGCTTTAGGTGTCATTTCAATTGGTGTCGGTGGCTTAGAAGCTGAAAACGTGATGCTTGGCCGTGCATCTTGGATGCGTCTCCCTGACATTATCGGCGTAGAACTGATTGGTCAGCGTAAGCCGGGTATTACCGCAACTGATATCGTATTGGCTTTAACTGAGTTCTTGCGTAAAGAGCGAGTCGTCGGTGCTTATTTAGAGTTCTTTGGCGAAGGTGCGGACACCATGTCGATTGGTGACCGTGCAACGATCTCGAATATGACCCCTGAATATGGTGCAACGGCGGCGATGTTCTATATCGACCAAAACACCATTGATTATTTAACGCTGACAGGTCGTGAGCCTGAGCAAGTGAAGCTTGTAGAAACCTACGCCAAAGAAATTGGTCTTTGGGCAAGTGATATGACCAAAGCTGAGTACCCACGTGTACTTCGTTTTGACCTATCTACAGTGACTCGTAATATTGCAGGGCCATCAAACCCACATGCCCGTGTATCGACAAGTGATTTAAAAGCCAAAGGCATTGCGGGTAATTTAGATGCAGCACGTGCTCAGGAAGCAGAAGGCTTAATGCCTGATGGTGCAATCATCATCGCTGCGATTACCTCTTGTACCAATACCTCTAACCCACGTAATACGGTTGCAGCTGGCTTGCTTGCTCGTAAAGCGAATGAACTCGGCTTAGTGCGTAAGCCGTGGGTGAAATCATCTTTTGCACCGGGTTCTAAAGCCGCAGCATTGTATTTAGAAGAAGCAGGTGTACTCGGTGATTTAGAAAAACTCGGTTTTGGTATCGTGGCGTATGCATGTACCACATGTAACGGGATGTCAGGTGCGTTAGATCCAAAAATCCAACAAGAAATTATCGACCGTGACCTCTACGCAACGGCTGTTTTATCAGGTAACCGTAACTTCGATGGTCGTATCCACCCGTATGCAAAACAAGCATTCTTGGCATCTCCACCTTTAGTTGTGGCGTATGCGATTGCAGGGACGATTCGGTTTGACATCGAAACTGATGCGCTAGGGTACGATAAAGACGGTAACCCAATTTACCTCAAAGACATTTGGCCATCTGATGAAG
The DNA here is from genome assembly GCF_056779895.1 of Acinetobacter sp. ANC_7553. NCBI lineage: Bacteria > Pseudomonadati > Pseudomonadota > Gammaproteobacteria > Moraxellales > Moraxellaceae > Acinetobacter > Acinetobacter sp. ANC_7553. Next base: position 103,897 of record NZ_JBWYIV010000010.1, read on the forward strand.
AAATTGATGCACTGGTAAAAGTTGCGGTAAAACCTGAGCAATTTAAGAAAGTGTATATCCCAATGTTTGATTTGGGTGAGAAAGTTCAAGCTGCAAGCCCATTGTATGATTGGCGTCCGCAAAGTACTTATATCCGCCGTCCGCCATATTGGGAAGGCGCACTTGCAGCACCACGTACTTTAGCCAATATGCGTCCGCTTGCGATTTTAGGCGATAACATCACCACAGACCATTTATCACCATCGAATGCGATTATGATGGATTCGGCAGCAGGTGAATATCTACATAAAATGGGCGTGCCTGAGGAAGACTTTAACTCATACGCAACGCACCGTGGTGACCATTTAACGGCACAACGTGCGACCTTTGCCAATCCGAAATTGTATAACGAAATGGTGGTACGTTCGGACGGTACGATTAAGCAAGGTTCAAAAGCGCGTGTAGAGCCTGAAGGCGAAGTGATGCGTATGTGGGAAGCCATTGAAACCTACATGAACCGTAAACAGCCTTTAATTATTATTGCAGGGAAAGATTACGGACAAGGTTCAAGCCGTGACTGGGCTGCGAAAGGTGTACGCCTTGCAGGTGTTGAAGCCATTGTAGCTGAAGGTTTCGAGCGTATTCACCGTACCAACTTAGTCGGTATGGGCGTGTTACCGCTTGAGTTTAAAGCAGGGACTGACCGTAAAACTTTAGGTTTGGATGGTACAGAGCTGTATAGCGTGATTGGGAATATTGCACCTCGTTCGACTTTGACTTTAGTTATTGAGCGCTCAACGGCGGATGGTAAAAATCAAACCATAGAAGTGCCTGTAACGTGTCGTTTGGATACCGAAGAAGAAGTGTCTGTGTATGAAGCGGGCGGGGTATTACAACGCTTTGCACAGGATTTCTTAGAAGGGAATGTGGCTTAGACTTTAAGTGTAATGTAATTGAAATTGCTTAAAAATAATCCTACATTAGTGTAGGATTATTTACTTATTGAGCTAGAAGAATGATTATAAGTTTAGTAGATGCTTTTAAAGTTGATAAATTGAAATTTGAAGCTACGGGGGCTTTTGATCCAATTTTAGGAGTTGATACAAGACTTTTTATTGATCCAAGTTTAATAAGAGATTGTAAAATTCCAGAATTTCAAAAGGCATATTTAAAAATTCAAAAATTTTTTGAAAATATCATTCGAATATTAAAAAAAGCCAAAAATACTTCTAAATCAGATCTTTTTTGGAAAAATGCTCTAAATTTTTTTAAAACCAATGAAATTAAAGGCTTTAGTATAGGATATTCCACAAGTACGCAAGGAAGTGGCATTGGAGATAAGAAAAAAGCACAGATTTTGGCGAATATAAAAGCAATAGTTGATGCAGGAAATGATGACCCAGCAATTTTTGAATTAATTGGAGCTTTTGAAGATGGTGTTGGGCCTGATCTGATCAGTGATATGACAACAAATATCTTGATTGAAGAGTTAATTGCTTATACTCAAAGAGTATCAATTGAGGTTGGAATTGAATTAAAAGAATTGAAGTTTTCTAAACATTATAAGCCAGCCATGTTGCCTGAGAATCCCTATAATAATGAACCAATTATATTAGTTCCTAAAGAGTTCCTCAGAGATTTACCTATTGCACATGAATTTGCTGATCTGAATTGGATAAAATCTCACAATGAGGAGCTAAGAGAATTTTTTAACGATTTATTAGGAAATGCATATAAAACAGTCACGCTAAAGGAAAAGAAAACACATGTAAAAAATGTTTTTATATCTCATCCTGATTTGTTAAAAGATTTACTAGATGCATATTCAAAATCTAAACCTAATTACTATAATTTTAATGAAGATAAAACAGGTGAAGTAATTTGGTATAGGACTGCTCAAAAAGTATTAGCAGATAAACCTTTAGAATTAGCTTTAAATAAAGAGCCATCTTTAGATGATGTATACAAGATTGTCGAAAAAATTTGCCTACATTTTAAGGAATTAATTGAAAATAATGGTTTAAGTAAATTACTTTATGACGATAAGGATAAAAGAAAGCATGAGTCAGCTGCACAATTACTGTTTTTTGGTATAGCTTGTGCGTATTGTTACGCAAATAATTTAGATTTATCTCCTGAAGCTGATGCAGGTAGAGGTCCAGTTGATTTTAAAATAAGTATGGGCGCATCTATAAAAGTCTTAGTTGAAGTGAAACTAACGTCAAACAATCAATTAACACATGGATACGAAAAGCAGCTTCCAATTTATCAAAAGGCTGAAAAGTCTCAAAGAGGAATATATTTAGTTCTCTATAATGAAGGAATAACAAAATCACGATGGAAGAAATTTAATGACCTAGTTCAAAACAAAAAACTTAATAATTTAGAGGTCATTGTTGTAAATGCTATTCCTAAGGCATCGGCGAGTGTGGCGGATGAGTAGTAATAAGCTCAATATAACTTCGCCCAATCGCCACCATCATCTGTCGAAATGGACAATAAAAAGTCATTCACACTCCGTTATAGTGATCTCACCATTTCTAAAAATATACGGAGAACAAAAATGGTTACAGCTGGCTCTAAACCGGGAACAGGTTTCTATTTTTGCGTTCAATGTGGGCATCGTGCTTACTTAGAAATTGGTACTGATCGTTTACCACCGTGTACCAAATGCTTAAGCAATCAATTTAAAAAATAATTCGCTCAAGCAAACACACTAAAACAGACACCACTGTTTTAAACAAAAGCCCTATTACACCATAGGGCTTTTTTGTTACCTTAAGAAAATTAAAAACATATAAATAAAAAGGTTTGCTATGGAAACAATACTCGGTTTATGTCTTGGTATAGGATTGAGTGCTGCATGTGGCTTCCGCGTATTTGTTCCCTTATTGGTGATGAGTATTGCCTCCCTCATGGGATGGTTTGAACCGATGAAAGGCTTTGAATGGCTTGCGATGCCATCGGTTTGTATTGCATTGGGTGTTGCCACCATTTTTGAAATCGGGGCGTATTACATTCCTTGGATTGATAACTTACTGGATACTATTGCGACGCCTGCGGCATTGGTGGCGGGTACACTGACCACGATGGCGGTCAGCTCTGGCGAAATGTCGCAATTTGCAAGTTGGGCTGCTGCAATCATCGTCGGTGGTGGAACAGCAGGAGCAGTGCAACTTGGGACAGTTGCAGCACGGGGTGTATCGACCGCAACCACGGGTGGCGTGGCAAATCCTGTGGTTTCTACAGGTGAGTGGGTCAGCGCATTGGTGATTTCCGTATTGTCATTCTTTATACCAGTATTGGTAGTAATCGTTTTACTAATTGGTGTGGTTTGGACAGTACGTTGGTTCAAAAAGAAAAAGCAGCGTCAAGCTGATGCTCAGTAAATTTATAAAAGAAGTATTAAAAATCTCGGATAAAGAATGAAAAATATATTGGCATTATTTCAAGTTTTAATTGGGCTTTACTTTTTGGGTGATCTGATTAGACAGAATCCAAAGATTGATGGTTTTTTACAAAATACTGAAAAAAATTTTTCAAATTGGAATCACAAGCTCAAAGATTCAAATGCAAAATCAGGCTTATTTTTGTTGAAGAAGATTCATGGTTACTTATCTATAATTTTTATCATTATATTTCTCGTTATCCAAAAATTATGGCCTTCACAAATTTATTTGCTTCATCTTCTGTCCGCTGCATTTGTTGCTTGTATATTTGTTTGGTTGTCTTTGACCTGGACAATTGATCATAAAAACATGATCCTTTCGATGGCAAAGCAAGTTGCTTTTTTAAGTGTAACGCCTTTTATTGCAGGAATAATGGACTATCTTTTTTCATTAAATTTTACAGCAATATTTGTTCAGATATACAACACGCTCGCACAGACACTGCATTTGGAACCGAGCGGGATGCATCATCCAATTATTATGGGGCTTGTAGGTAGTCTTATTTTGACAAGCTTATTTGTCATCTATTACATAATAATGTGGGTGATTTCGCTACCAACACTACTGATTTTTCTATTATTTATGCTGAGTGCTCAGAGAATTGCCAGATTAATTAACAGTATTGCGCCTAAACAGCCTTTAATGGGTTTAGCTGTAATATTGTTTATCATTCTGACGTTTGTTCAAGCAAATATCTAAATTATTCAGTGGATGAATTGAATTTACAGACTTCTGAATAAACTATATCTTTGATTTTTAAGTGAGATTGTTTAAATATTTAAAAACCACGATCAATTTTACAGCTATTTTAGCTCAGCATTGGTCTAAAGCTTGCTTTAGATTTATAGCACTTAAGCTCATTGAAGACTGAAATAAACTTATAGGATCACCCTGTGAATACAGTACAAGAAAAATCCCGCGCAAAACTTCCTTTTAAAGTCCACATGATGGCAGGCTGGCCGTTGTTACTACTGATTATTGGTGGTGCTGTGGGTGGTTCACTCGGTGCAATTGCTTATACAATTAACCTCAAAATTTATAAATCTGAATTATCTCAACTACAAAAAGTAATAGCTAATCTTATGTGTGGCATGTTTGCCATGATGTTGTGGTGGAGCATTGCATCTTGGATTCAAGCCAGTCTCTAAAATGGAAGGTCAACTTGAATTTTAATTGCAATATTTAGCTAAAAATCGCTAAAAAAAGTGTATCAATGAACCTATTTGGGAAAAAATATTATATTTATAAGGTGATATGAAATATTTTTTTATTCGATGCTAAAATTCGTTAATCTTAGGAAATTAATCCCGACGCAGTCTCGCTATTATATATCTCAAGGGTGTGACGGGATCGAAAAGAGTAGATTGCTACCAGTTGCGTACGGCGTGCGTGTAGTACTTACCCAAAAGGTCTTGATTCGGCTTAGGACGCTATAAACCAGAAGTTTATAGGCAATAGGGTTATAACTTACAAAGTTATAATAGTTGAAGTAAACAACATGTTTTCCCTGACACCCTCAAAATTCTCTTAAAAAAAATTATAATTCTCAATTCTCAATTCTCAATTCTCAATTCTCAATTCTCAATTCTCAATTCTCAATTCTCAATTCTCAATTCTCAATTCTCAAATCGCTCATCTTATAAATTGACACTGAGTTGATCAGTTGCTATTTTTCCGCATCCCAAAGAAATGCTCTGTTCACATGCCTTTAGACGATAATTTTGTATATATGCCACCTCAAGGTCCGCTTAACATCGTCTATGAAGATGATGATTTGGTGGTCATTGATAAACCAGCAGGATTATTGTCTGTGCCAGGACGCTTGCCTGAGCATCATGACAGTGCGTATTTAAGAGTGATAGCTCAATATCCAAATGCAAAAATTACCCATCGTTTAGATATGGCAACCTCTGGAATTTTGATGTTTGCAAAACATCGCGATGCTGAAGTGGCTGTGAGCAAAATGTTCCAAGCGCGCACCGTGAAAAAAAATTATGTGGCACTGGTGCAAGGTAAAATTGCACAACAGGGACAAGTAGACTTGCCTTTAATTACGGACTGGGAAAACAGACCGAGACAAATCGTTCATTTTGAACTTGGAAAATCAGCCTTAACACTGTTTGAATTGGTCGCTTATGATGCGCATTTAGATGTTAGTCGTGTCTTGTTGACGCCAATTACGGGGCGTTCACATCAATTACGCGTACATATGCAAGCCATAGGTCATCCGATCACAGGTGATAAACTCTATCATCCAAACCCTAAACTCAGTGATTTAGGGCGTATGGCTTTGCATGCGAGTTATTTAGAGTTTCAACAACCGTTGAGTGGTATTGAAATTAAAATTGTGAGTGAAGTTCCATTTTGAATGAAACGCTTCAAGCAAAATACGTATTGTGAGTGCCTAACTAAAATTTAACAATTACGATCATATAAAGTTAAGAACAATTTCTAATGAATTCTTCTCCAAAATGAAATAAATATAGGCTACTCTAGGATATTGTATACGCAATAACCACAATAAGGATGAACGTATGAGCCGTGATTTAGAACAATTTCCAAATGATGATAATGGCGATGTACTGTGGCAAATGTTCCAGGATGGAGATGATTTAAGCGAGCCGCATGAGATTGAGTACTCAATTGCTTTTAGCTCTAAAGACAAAGCTGAAAAATGTGCCTTGTTCTTGCTTCAGGAAGAACAAAAGATCAGTTTATTTATTGATGAAGAGTCTGAATCCGCAGAATGGATTATCACGATTTATGTGTATATGGAGCCAGAATACTCAGATATTGTGGATTTAGAAGAGTGGTTTACCAAAATAGCCAATGACTATGACGGTGAGTACGATGGATGGGGATGTATGGCATATGTATATGATGATGAAGATATAGAAGATGAGTTTCAAAGCTAAACAAGGCTAGAGCCAATAAAAGAACCTAAGTGATTGAACTTAGGTTTTTTTTATTTAAACCTTATAAAATTTAAGGTTTTTTTCTATTCGCTAGATGAAAGTGGTATATTGAGCAAAATTTTTTATTTTTTGGATTTTTTATGTCTTTGCCAAATTGCCCAAAATGTTCCTCTGAATATACTTATGAAGATGGGGACCTCTTGATCTGCCCAGAATGTTCACATGAATGGAAAGAAGGAGAGACACTCGAAGAAGTGGTTCAGATCAAAGATGCAAATGGCAATCTTCTTGCAGATGGCGATACCGTAACGGTTATCAAAGATTTAAAAATTAAAGGTTCATCATCCGTAATCAAAGTCGGTACTAAAGCAAAAAGTATTCGTTTGTTGCCAGATGCAACGGATGGTCATGATATTGATTGTAAAGTAGATGGTTTTGGCGCAATGAAACTTAAGTCCGAATATGTAAAGAAAGCATAAGCTCTTATAATGGCTTCAGTGAAACTGGGGCCAATTTTTTTATGTGATAATAACTCGTCGTTGGTTTTAATTTGATCATAATGATAAGTTTTAATAAATAATGGTTGTTTTTTATCAATTTAAATTGAATTTTAGATACAAATTAGAATAAAAATTTCTTTGCTTGGCACAAAATAACATTACAGTTTTTCTTTAAAAGTGTTAACTTCATCACACTAATAACAATAAGGTCACATCATGTCTATTCAGATTGAGGGTAATGTTGTTGCTGCTCATGAAGTATTAGCGCAATTAAAAGAATGGGATTCAGCATTAGTAGGTAATAATGTTGATGCGTTAATCGAACAATGTGCGCAAAATGTAAGTATGTTTGATGTCAGCACCCAACTTGAGGGAGCTGAAGCTTATCGAAAAGAATGGCAAAAATTTAGTCCCTATTTCTTCGATGGAATGCAAATCACTCGCCGTGATATAAAAGTGCATGCGAGTGATCATTTGGTTGTATTACATTGTCACTCTAAAGTGGAACATAAAGCCTTAAAAGGTCAGTTGCAAATGCCTTGGTGTCGTACAACATTATGTCTACAAAAAACCAATGAACAATGGGTGATGGTACACCAACATATTTCTATGCCTGTAGACTTAGCAACGGGAAAGGCTATCATCTTGAAGGATAAATCAAAATTAAGGCTTGTGGTTTAGCTTATCTTGAGCATTTAGATGGGCTTAAACAGTGTTATCTTTCATGAATGAGTTAAATTCTGGAGACGTGTCATGGGATTTTATGATTTTTATCGTTTGAGTTCTCATGCGGTGATCACCAACCCAGAGGGACAAGTCTTATTACTGAAAGCAAACTATGCCAATTACAGTTGGGGGTTGCCAGGTGGTGGTTTAGATCAAGGTGAAACCATACATCAAGCTTTGCTCAGAGAATGTAAAGAAGAAATAGGTTGTGATGTAAGCATCCAATATTTATCAGGGGTCTACTATCACGCACATGTAAACTCACATACCTTTATCTTTAGATGCATGATTGAAAATAACGCCCAAATTCAACTCTCTGAGGAACATACGGAATATGCATGGTTTAGTCCAGAGCAACTGTCTGAAGTTCAACGCACTCGCGTTCAAGACTGTCTGAATTTTCAAGGTGAAGTTCGGAGTTATTCATTCTAGAATTTAGAAATTAGACAGTTTGCATAATGTTTTGAAAATGATTGAGCTTAGCAATGATTTCATCTACTTGTTTCAGACGTTTCACCTCATCCCATAACAGTTTTGCTTCAGGATAATGTTTAGACATCATACCTAGCCATTGCTTATAACGTCCGACCATATTCATTTCTTTTTTATAAGAACCATTTAAGAAGCGAATTTGGAGTGTAATTAAATCGCTCCATTGTAATATCGCTTCGTCTTTATTTTGTCGGATGCATTGTGTGACATCGGGTGTTGTCACTGCTGCACGACCAATCATTAGATCTTCACAACCTGACTCTAGTAAACACTGGCGCGCATCTTGGTTATTCCAGATTTCACCATTGGCTATCACATTAATGCTAAGCGCATGACGAATGGGTTGAAGTTGATCCCAAAAGGCGGGTGGGGTGTAGCCATCTGCTTTTGTTCGTGCATGAACGGTAACCCAAGCGGCACCAGCATCTTCTATCGCATGTGCATTTTCTAGGGTGAAATTACGATCCATATAACCTAAACGCATTTTTGCTGAAACTGGTATTTCAGCAGGCACTGCATCACGTACAGCTTTAACCAGTTGATACACTGTTTCAGGTTCATCCAATAATACAGAACCACCTCGATGCCTGTTTACTGTTTTAGCTGGACAGCCAAAATTCATATCAATTGCAGGTGCACCTAACTCCACCGCTCGAACGGCATTTGCAGCCAACATGGTTGGATTATTCCCTAAAAATTGAACATGAACGGGTGTTCCTGCTGCTGTTTTGCCATCGTTCAATAATTCGGGACAGTAAGAATGATAGATGTGATCTGGAAGGACAGAATCAGTGACACGGATAAACTCAGTTACACACCAGTCGAAGCTGCCGACATGTGTGAGAACATCACGCATGATGGGATCAGTTAAACCTTCCATGGGTGCTAAAACGAGTTTCACTTGGTCACCTGAATATGGGAAAAACGGTGTTATACGGTGTTTTGTATAGCTTGTCTAGTCAGAAATTTCACACAAAAAAAAGCCCAAACTTATGTTTGGGCTTTTCGCTTCCAATTATTGATATTTAGCCCATTGTAGGTCTGCATTTTTAATGGCGATGAAATCATTGGCATTCACATCATCAACTTTATTTAAATTTTTATATTCATTTTTGGGAATATAAATATTTGTACCAGCACCCATTGTATTGTGTTGTTGAACACTAGTATACGGTGGGACACCTTGAGAGCTGATATTACCAAAGATTCCATTTTTTTCACCGATACCACATGCTGCACTACCTTCAACATTACTTCTTGCTAATACGTCACCATAAATTTGTGCACATGCACCAATACGCACAACTTGATTAGACATCAAGGCAACTAAACCAAGTTCTAACTTTGTTATTTCTTTATTATCAATAGTCACTGTATCAAGCGTACCGTTAGGTAATCTATTGGTATTTTTATACATCGTATTCGCATCTTGGCACAAATTCACTGGCGTCAAGAATTTGTTCGATAAAGTTGCAGGTGTTGTTGCAGGTGGACTAACACTAAACTTAGTATTAGACGTAGTGCCTAAGTTACGTGAACAAATTAAGGCATCTGTTGCATTTGGATTTCGCGTAATATTACGAGGCGAATAAATGCGAGGAGACATCGCAATCGCATCAATATCACCTTCAGCAAGGAAAGTATTGGTGAATACAGAATCAGTACTATCCGCCGCAAGATTCGCTTTACCAGAAATAATTAATTTACCTTCGAAATACAGAATACCTGGAGCAAAACTTGCGTTATCGAATGTAGATGTATCCATTGAACGAATATACCAAGTGTCTGGTAATGTATAGTCATAATCTTTAGGCCAGCCAAATATATAACGATCTTTACCATTAAGACCATTGAAGTCTAAGCTGACCCGTGGAAGATATCCAATAATTTGACTCGTACAATAACCGCTCTTATGCTCAGTACGTAGCCCTAAACTATTGGTCATGACCTGTTCTTCATGAATAGTTTCACAAATAGCACCGACATAATCTTTGCTATTCAAGGTGTATTTCCCTAAATAGAAACCTCGTGAGCCTGAGTTTGAGTTATCAGGGTCAATTTTCATGATTTGAGTTTTATTTCCTGAAGCATCTACAGCAAACTGTTTGTGAATATTATTAGTAGCGTCATACTCATACATGTAAGTGATTTTAGAGCTCTCATTGCGAAGATGATTTAAATATACGCGAGCAGCGCCATATTCACGTACGAAAATATAGTTTGCATCGTTTCGATATTGACGAACATCGACTCTGGTTTCAAACGTCATATTTTGAATTGCTTCTTGAATACTGGCTATGGTTTCAGAAACGTCGTATTTAGGAATATCTGGAAAAGTACTGAGCTGAGGGATGCTTGTGAGTTTTTCATAAATTTTTCCACTAATTGCATTCTTAAATCCTTCAACTACACCATTCTGGTTTGAAGTACTAAAGTTGGCAAGATAGACATCACCTTTTACGTCTTCAATAATAAGACCATCTAATAAGCGTAATGGACCGTTAGAATACACATTTCCACCAATCCAACTTGTACTTAAGCGGACTCCAGCCTTGTACACGCCAATCCCTTGTTTCGACTGATTGTGAGCATAGGCCGATTGTTCAATTTTGGAGAAGGTATCAAGGTCAATAAATTCTTTGGCTCTTACACTGCCCTTAACGTCACTACTAGAAATATTAACTTTACCGCCTGATGTAATATCACCCGTAACAACACTAGTTCCGATCATTGTTACGTTGCCACCTGCCATGACATTTCCGTTGACTTTACTAGAAACGGAAAGATTGACATTCCCTTGGTGTGTGGTGATAGAAGACACTTCAACATTCGTGCGTAGTGTTACATCTTTATTGGTATGTAAGTTTGCAGCATAGCCACCTTCTGTAAGACTAATATTTCCGTCAGTGGAAATATTTTGAGCTTTAGAACCAAGAGAAAGTGTGACATTACCAATTGCTTTAATATTTTCTGCTTTGACATTGGTTAACAGTTTAACCCACTCACCAGAAGAAATATTGCCAAAATTTCCGCCGTTAATAATGTGAACATAGCCCTCAGCATTGATGTTAATTACAGCCCCATTTCTTGTACCACAGGCATCAATTAAACAATCTATATAGACATTTCCACCTTTACCATCTTTGTCTTTCTTAACGTTAATAGTTAAGTTTTTAATATTTTTGATTTTGAAACCAGCTTGTAAGGACAGGCTGCCACCATCGACATTCAGTTCGACATACTCATCTGGTTTAGTTGGATCTTCGCCGGAAATGGTAGTGCCAGACATAAATGTTTGACCAGTGAAATTAATAACACTCTTGTACTTAATCAGGTCTGCTGCAAGATCATAGATTGCTTGTATCGTAGTAGCTGATTGAGCTGACCCACTTTTCGACAGAATATTTGCGATTACAATACATTTGGTTCCAGTAGAACCATCTGGGTTATTGGTTAAACCATTGCAACCTTTTACATCTTTTACTTCAACCGTGACATAACGTTGGTTGGTATCATCATTTAAAAGCTGAATTTCACCTGTATTTAATAAGCTTTGGCGAAAGTCATTGATATCGGTATCCTTATATTTTTTTAATAAATATTCACGAAAGGCGCTAACACCTGACCATCCCATGAGTTGTACGTTGGTTTGTGCATGCGCAGCTACATTTGCTTCTTTGTTGGAGATGAGTGATTTTGCAACAGTCGATGTTATGATCATCACTGTAAGCCCGATGAGCAAGACCAAAAGAATAGTGGCCATGCCTTGCTGCTTTCTTAAACTATTCATCTTTAATCTCGCTCTTAAAGGTTAACAATGTTATTAAGACAAACGGTATTACTCACTGTTTGACCAATATTTGAATTTTGCATTTCATCTGCGTATTGACGATTAGCAGTAATCGTCAGTTGGCGCGTACCTTTGGAGTTGTTTTTATCAATTCCAAAAGGTGTACAATTTCCCGGTGTTAATACAAAGTTAAAAACGGTGCCTGTTTCTAAGGTCTTAAAGGAAACAATATGCTGTTTTTCATCAGGTTGGCTAAAAGTTTCTATATTTAATACTGCTTCAGACCCACAGTTATTCTTTTTAAGAAAGATTAAGCGATATGTATCACCTTCTTTTTCTTGAGTTAATGCTTCACAGTTGTAATTAATCGTTGTATTTGCAGACATTAAGCTTGTTACAGGATCTGGATTCATTCGCCAGAAAACAGCAGGTAAATTTTGAGTGTCCACTCCTACAGCAATATCTGATGTTTTTCCTGAACCATAGCCTGCATTTTGAACGAGCTTCTGTGCAACTGATAATGCTGTTCGTATTTGAGCATCGTATTCCGAATCACGAGAAGAACTAATACCAATTTGAGTCGTCTGTTTAAAAAGCATGAGCATCATTAGCATGCATAACATTGCAATGACTAATCCAACCATCAACTCAACGAGCGTAAATCCTTTTTGACTCATGATTTATCTCCCGACTCGATAACAATCTAAGCCTTCCATACTGTCTTCAGCGCAGGTCTTGGCATTAGATTGATTTGTACTCGCAGCTAACACAGGCCATGTAATTTTTGTACCTGCGACACCGCTCGTTTCACTAATATTTTCAGAATTCAAATTGCAATAAATGTAGTAGGTATTACCATTTAATGTGAACGATTTACTTTCGGTAGATTGGTTATTGAATGAAGCACAAACATCAGTTGAGTCAGTTGATATAGTGATGGTTTGTAAGCGATTTTGCAGTTCGTTTATCACTATATTGTCAATGTTCATATATCGTTGCGTGTTCAACATTTTGCTGATTGCTAAACCGCTACCAAAAACAATAATCGAGAATATAAGTAAACCAACAAGAGACTCCAACAATGTGAAACCACGTTGATTAGTTGATTTGAATGTTTGCTGATTCATTATTCTTCTCAACTGTAACGGTTAAATTTAAATTTGAATTGCACGTTGCTGATGCTGAACTTGCAGCAACCAACATCCCATTCGAGTTAAAAGATAGACAATAAAACTCTGTATTGTTTACTTTGAAAAATACATTCGATGCATAGGGGATTTTTTGAAGGATATAGTTTTGGTCAGGCGAGTTGCCGTCACTTGTTGAACACGCATCAGTATTGTCCTTAGCAACACGAATGACTCTAATTTCTTGATGGGTTTTATCTATACAAACAGATGCTGCTGCAAGTGAAGACTCTTGATTATTCGTGTTTCGAATTGCTGCAGAACGGGCTTGATAAGTCGCATTTTTAATACCTGCTAGCGCTCCATCAACATGACTTTGATCTACCCAAGCTCTGGTTAAAGAAGTACCTACAAATAACAAAATAGCCAGTACAACGATCGTAATCATTAGTTCGATCAGCGTGAAACCAAGTTGTTTTCTATAACCAGTATTTTGCATATTATTTCACCCAGTCAGTATATGAACCACAACCGGACACGGTACGAGTTCCATCATTTTTGAGTGTTAATGTACAACCTAAAACTCTTGCTTCAGTTCCTATTGCCTGAACCGCATAATTCACACCATCTGATGAAGTGTACGTAAAATTAAATGAATCAGAACTCGGATTCCAAGTTGTAAATTTAGTTTTTACTGCATTGGTATTTGACAAGGTTTCTTTAGGGTAGTTTAGTGTTCTTTGATATGCATTTTCAGCACCTAATGAAAGTGCGATTAAATTTGATTGAGCTTCTTTGATTTTGGCTTTGGTGACGTAGTTTTGATAACTTGGTACTGCAATTGCGGCCAAGATTGCAACAATAATGATGACGATCATTAATTCGATTAAGGTAAAACCTTTTTGCAATTTCATACATACCCCAAAATAATCATCAAAAATATCCATTTACTAACTGTAACATTAGTTACTAACCTAAATAATAACAACTTATAGGGGATTAATGGGGGCTATTAAGCGATGAACAGATTATTAATATTAATTAATTAAATAATTCAAATAATATTAACTATTATTTATTAAATCATCAAAAAGGTTTAATGTATTTTCTTATTTTAAGTAATTGATTTTTATCAATATTTTTATATGAAAATTTTATTTATACTTAAAATTTATTTACCTATATTTTAAATGTATTTAAAATATATAAAATTTAATATGATGTGATATTTATTTAATTATTATTTATTGTGATTTAAATCACACAATTATTATTTTCCTAGAATCATTTCTAATACAAATTTTGATCCAATAAAGCCTATTGCAAGTAAAATAAAACCAATAATGGTAAAGCGTCTCGCTTTTTGACCGCGCCAACCAAAACGATAATGTCCAAATAAAAGTGCACCGTAAACAAACCAAGAGACAATACTAAACGCTGTTTTATGTGCCAAATGCTGTGCAAAAAAATCATCAATCGTAAAAAAGCCGAAGATAAGTGCAGTACTTAATAAAATGAAACCTGTAACAAGCATATCGAATAACAAAGATTCCATTGCTTGATAGGAGGGTAATAGATTTACCCAAACACGATGTTTCTGTTTGTTTTTTAACTCACGATCTTGTAACCACAACAAAACTGCGTGAATTGTTGCCATTAATAGCACTGCATAAGCTGAGAGTGACAAAATAATATGGACATCAAGTCCAAACGTGTTCTGTTTAAGTGTAAGTATAGGCTGGCTCAGGGAATAGCCTAAAATTAAACCCAATGCAGCTACTGGTATTCCAATCAGATTTAGCGCAAGTACAGGTCGATAAGTGCTATAAAGCAGGCTCAATAACAGCATGAGTGCTGAAGTAAATGAAAGGAGATTAAAAACGTTATAGTTAATGCCGAAAGGCGTTTTCATATCTACCAATAAGACGACAGCATGCAAGATCAAGCCTAATCCAGCTACGAGACTGATAAACCAATGATTAGGGACACGTTTAGTCATTAAATGGGTAAACAAATACCAAAAGGCAGTGGTATAGGCGATCAATGCTAAAATTGTGTAAACCAAAGGGAGGCTAATCATGTCAAACCTTTTTATGGATGCTGAATATTCATCTAATAAGATATAAATTCCAAACGAACTACAGTATCCTATAGCATCTTATGCATAAATTTTCTATTTTAAGAAAGATTTTTTTGCAACAACCATTTTAAGCGGATTTTGCAATGTTTGATACCTTAACAGAACGACTCACGCAGAGTTTAAGAAATGTTACTGGCTCTGGGCAACTGACCGAAGACAATATTAAAGATACGTTACGCGAAGTGCGTATGGCACTTCTTGAAGCCGATGTTGCACTTCCTGTAACTCGTGAATTTATCGCGAAAGTTAAGGAAGAGGCATTAGGTCAAGAGGTGATGTCACAGTTATCTCCAGGCCAAGCATTCGTCAAAATTGTTCATGATGAACTCACCAAAATGATGGGTGAGGCAAATGAAAGTCTTGATCTTGCTGCAAAGCCTCCCGTTGTTGTTTTATTGGCTGGTTTACAAGGTGCAGGTAAAACGACGACTGCTGCAAAATTAGCTCGTTTTTTACAAGAGCGTCAAAAGAAAAAAGTCGCAATGGTTTCTGCCGACGTCTATCGTCCTGCGGCGATTAAGCAGCTCCAGACTGTAGCAGGTGAAGTCGGCGCGATTTTCTTTGAATCAAGTGCTGATGAAAAGCCAATTACGATTGCAAACCGAGCAATTGAACAAGCCAAAATTCAATTTGCGGATGTATTGATTGTCGATACTGCAGGTCGTTTACATATCGATGACGATATGATGGGCGAAATTAAAGAATTGCATGCAGCGATTAATCCTACAGAAACACTGTTCGTTGTAGATGCAATGACCGGTCAGGATGCTGCAAATACAGCAAAAGCATTCAATGATGCATTGCCTTTAACCGGTGTGATTCTTACAAAAACTGATGGTGATGCGCGTGGTGGTGCGGCACTTTCTGTTCGTGCAATTACTGGTAAGCCTATTAAATTCTTGGGGATGGGGGAGAAACTCGATGCCCTTGAACCATTCCATCCTGAGCGTGTAGCACAACGTATCTTAGGTATGGGTGATGTTCTTTCTTTGGTCGAAGAGCTGGAACGTAAAGTCGACAAAGAAAAAGCTGAAAAAATGGCGAAAAAACTGCAAAAAGGCGGCAGCTTCAACTTTGAAGATATGCTGATGCAGTTTGAACAAATGAATAAAATGGGCGGTATGATGGGCTTCTTAGACAAGTTGCCTGGCATGAGTAACTCAGGAATTCAGGATGCGATTGCTCAAGCAAATCCTGAAAAGCAAGTGAAGAAAATGGAAGCGATTATTCAATCGATGACCATCAAAGAGCGTCGCAATCCTGACTTGATGAATCCAAGCCGTAAAAAACGTATCGCAGCAGGTTGTGGTATGGATGTTGCTGAAGTCAATAAACTGATCAAACAACATGCCCAAATGGCAAAAATGATGAAAAAATTTGCGAATCCATCGGGTATGGCGAAAATGATGAAATCATTAAGCGGTATGCAAAAGAAATTTGGTGGCGGCGGTGGCGTTGGTCCGTTATTTGGTGGAAAAGATCCAAAATAATTCCCAAAATTTAAAAAGGCGCTGTGGCGCCTTTTTTCATGCTACATAATTTTGCAAACTTACTATTTAGTTTAAAAAATAATCAATTCATGATGTTGAGAATACAGTCAAGAGTGCAAGAAAATGACACAGGTTTATGTTGTGCATGGATATACGGCAAGCCCTGAAGAAAATTGGTTTCCATGGATACAACAACAAGCTGATCAGTATGGTATTCCATTAAAAGTATTGAGATTAGATCCTTCTGAGACGCCACAATTAGGAACGTGGGAACAACAAATGAAAGAGCAAATAGCTCAAATTGATGATCAAACAATTTTTGTTGCTCACAGTCTCGGGTGTATTGCAACTTTACATTACTTAAGCCACGTACTTTTAAACCAAAAAATCAAAAAAATAATTCTAGTTGCTGGTTTCAATGGACGTTTAGGGCGGCTTGAGCAAGTCAATCCATTTATTGATGCTGCTGATATAGATTTTGAACTCATTCGTGACCAAGTTCATGATCGCGTGGTCATTTATTCTGAAGGTGATGAGCGCGTTCTGCCTAAATTTAGTTTCCAGCAAGCTGAAAGTATTGATGCACATGTCGTTGCTGCTGAACATCAAGGCCATTTTATTGATTCAGAAGGTTGTACGGCATTGCCTGAGGTCTGGGCTGAGATTATTCGAGATTAATTCAGAAGCTATAAGCTCTCACTGACGTGTTTAACGTGATGTCACCCACATAGTGATTTCTGCTCTAAAGACAAGCGCTTGGTTTTGATCATGGACTTCGACACACGCTACAAATCTATTTGGTATGGATTGCCCCGCTTGAATTGGCGTCAGAGGATAAGCAACTGCTATTAAATTGGTCGTAGCTTTTTTAATATATTTGACTTGCATACCGTCGGGTATCCATCGATGACTTGGTGGAAGAGTAACTTCTGTCATTAGGCCACCAGTAAGCTCTGCCAAATTACACAATGCGATCGCATGTACAGTATCGAGGTGATTTAAAACCCTTTTTTCTTTAGACATCTGGACCTGACAAAAATCTGGTCTCAATTCAATAATTTTCGTGCGAATAGACTTGAAATAAGGTGCTTTGAGTTGGATCACTTGATTGAAAAGTATTTTCCCAAAGGGCAGTTCCTTCGCGATATTCCAAACGTTTAACGTCCTGTTATTCATGTTGTTCAGCCTGTTTTTTTATATTTTGGATGTGTGTACTGACACTGAGTGAATAATTTTTTGTTTTAAGAGACACTCAGTTCAGCAGACCTGATGACCAAGTTATGTTTTTTGTTGCGTGACAGCAAGATAGCGTTGTAAGCCTTTTAATAATAAATCGGTTTCAATTTTCGGGTCATAAGATTGTAAATATTGAGCAAAAAGTGCTGCATCTCCACCTGTAAGGATTAATTTTCTTGGAGATGTTGTTAAAACTTTTTCGATCATACTGACCAATCCCAATAAAATACCATGATGAACAGCATCCATTGTATTTTGCCCAGGACTTAACTCATCAAATGCAGCATCAGGGATTTTGATCCCTTTGGTATTTTGAATAAGTGAGTCTCGTTGTAGATAGAGATTAGGTACGATATATCCCCCTAAATGTGTAAATCCATTTGCTAAATCAATTGTTAAGGCCGTTCCACAACTGATCACGCAATATTTCTCTTGAGGATCGGTGACGACCGCTAGAACTTGTAGCCAACGATCGATACCCAATTGATTCGGTTCTGTATATCCACATTGGAGTCCTGCATATTCTTGATGAACTTTAGCGACGACAATTGGGATATCCAGCAGTTTTAAAATTTTGAGTATACGATCGTTATTTTTCTTGTCTTGAACAGATGAGATACCGACTTCTGATAGGTTTTGAGATTTAAAGTGTTGGATGAGACCCAACATTAAGTCCGCAGGAGATTGTAGATGAAGCTCCGCCACATGCTCCAAGATTTGCTCACCTTCCGTGATCCAATATTTTAAACGCGTATTGCCTATATCTAACCAAAGACGTTTCATCATGTATTCGCTGACCTATCTTTTCTTTATTTTTTTAAGCGTAAACGCCCTTGATACAAACCGATTAAACCTTGTTCAGTCAAAATATTAATTCGACCATCATCTCCAATACCTTTAAAGATACCTTGTACTGTTTTATTCACTTGCTCAAACTCTACAGTCTGATTCATAAAAGCAGCATAGTGATTGAAACGTCCCGAGAGGTTATAACTTCCATGCTCAAACCATTGTCCAGCTTGCATGATTGCGAGATAAAGCTCTGAAATAATCTTAATTCGATTTGGATGAGCTAAACCCAATTGCATGATTGATGTGGTTTGCTGTTCGATTGCTGCATCAGAAACAGGCAATAAATTAATACCAACACCAACAATCGCCTGATGTGGGGTTACAGGCTCTACCAAAATGCCACCCCATTTGCCTTGCGCACTATAAAGGTCATTTGGCCATTTGATTTGTAAATGATCCAATGACTTAAATGAAGGAATTTGCAAAATATTAAGTGCAATCTCAAGGGATAGTCGACCATCTAAGGGTGTTTTGGTTTCTAGCAATGTGCTTAAATAAATATTCCCGACTGGGGAAACCCATTGTCGTTGATGTTGTCCACGTCCCTGAGTTTGAGTCTCACTGCATACAAGAATACCCTGTACACCTTTTTTGATGAGTGCGCGTACTTCATCATTGGTTGAAGTGGTGCTCTGTTTTAACAGTAAAACTTCTGGAAGTTGTTGAGCTTCAGTTAAAAGCTGACTGAGGTGGCGAGTCTCTAAATCCATGTTGAATCTGAGAAGAGTAAAAGATTTATGGAGTTAATCATATATTTAGCTATTGGTGCAATCGCTGGTTTTACTGCAGGGTTGTTTGGCGTGGGCGGTGGATTAATCATCGTACCCATTTTATTTATTGTATTTACCCAAATGGGTTATGACCCAACTGTCATTATGCACATGGCGCTTGGAACATCATTAGCTACGATTGTGGTCACATCGATTAGCTCAGTTATGGCACATCATAAAAAAGGTGCAGTGCTATGGTCAGTATTTAAAAATTTAGCGCCAGGTTTGGTACTGGGTTCATTTTTTGGTGCTGGATTGGCCAGTATTATCTCTGGACCAATGCTGCAATTGATTATCGGTTGTTTCGCAATTTGGGTTGCATACCGTATGTTCCGTGGTGCTAATGTGGTGGTCGATCAATCTAAGCAACTACCTTCTGTACCTGCTCAATTGGCTGCGGGAAGTGGAATTGGGGTGGCTTCAGCAATTTTTGGGATCGGTGGAGGAAGTTTAACCGTACCTTATTTAAATCATCATGGGGTGGTGATGCAAAAAGCTGTTGCAACATCTGCTGCATGTGGACTGCCGATTGCTTTAGCAGGTGCATTTGGATTTATGTTCTACGGACAAAAAGCACCTGCTGAAATCGAAAATGCCATTGGATATGTTCATGTTTATGCATTCATTGGCATTAGTGTAATGAGTTTTATCACCGCAAAAGTAGGAGCAAAAGTTGCACATAAACTGTCAGCAGCGATGTTGAAAAAATGTTTTGCATCTTTGCTTACAACTGTAGGGATTTATTTTATTTATCAAGGCGTATTTTGAGAAAAATATGCCAAATCATTCTCGAAAATAATGATGTGTATTGACTTAAAAATTTGATAAATTGTCAGACAAAGACATAGTCAGTATGATGCTATTGGTATAAAAACAATAAAATAGCATCATGCTTGATGAAGTGTGAGTAAAAAAATAAATAGGAATATTATGCAATTGGAAGAAGTGGACAGCCTTTCAGAGCAAATAGCCAGACATATAAGTGAACAGATTATTAGTGGCGAATTGGTCGAAGGTGAACGTATACAAGAATTGCGTATCGCTAAAGAATTAGACGTGAGTCGAGGTTCGGTACGTGAAGCTTTATTATTACTTGAACGCACGCATTTAATTGAAATTTATCCAAGACGCGGCGCAATTGTGTCAGAAATGTCTGCCCAACAAGTGCGAGCTTTATTTGATACGAGTGCTCTTATGTTAGGGCAGATCGTCCAGCGTATGAGTGAAACTTGGCGTAATCATGAAGCTGAGGCGCTTCAGCAACTTTTGCAATATTTAATTGAACAAGTTAAACAAAGTAATACTGAAAAATTTTACGATGGTGTATTTCAATTTTTAGCTAAGCAACAAGATATGGTAGCCAACCCTTACTTAATGAAGTTTTATCGCGAACTGTTGCCATCTATACGTCGTAGTTATTTTTTAACCTTAAATACTTCGCGTAGAGAGCTCCAAGAAGCACTTGAATTAATTAAGCTCGTGATCGATGCAATTTTGATCCGAAAATCACAACAAGCTACTTTATTTATGGAAGATTTTTGCCGACACTTGCGCAATCTAGTGTTAGAGTCACTGACACGAATGAAACAAATTGAACTAGCTTGGGCGCGGAGATCGCGCAGATAATCAGGACACTATGCGATTAAGCAGCTTAAAACTCTCTGGCTTTAAATCTTTTGCGGATAGCAGCACCTTACAATTTAAAGCCAACCGTACCGCAGTCGTGGGACCAAATGGTTGTGGTAAATCCAACGTCATCGATGCAATCCGATGGGTGATGGGAGAGTCAAGCGCACGCCAGTTACGTGGTGGAAGTATGCAGGATGTCATTTTTACTGGGACAGCAAAGCGTAAACCAGTGGGAATGGCGAGTGTAGAATTACGCTTCGAAAATACCTATGGAAAATTAGGTGGAGCATATAACGCTTATAGTGAGTTGGCGGTACGTCGCCAAGTCAATCGCGATGGTAAATCTGAATATTTTCTTAATGGTACAAAATGCCGCCGCCGTGATATTACAGATATTTTTTTAGGAACAGGCTTAGGTCCTCGTTCGTATGCGATTATTGAACAAGGCATGATTAACCGTTTGGTCGATGCAAAACCAGATGAAATGCGCGTTTATATCGAAGAAGCTGCTGGAGTATCACGTTATCAAGCACGTCGTCGTGAGACGATGCAACATTTAGAACATACTCATCAAAATTTAAGTCGTCTAAATGACATTGCTGTTGAATTAAAATCCCAATTAAAGACACTAAAGCGTCAAGCAGAAGCTGCACTTCAATATAAAGCTTTAGAGACTGAAATTCGAACTTTGAAAGTTGAGATACTTTCATTTCAATGCCATCAAAGTGAACGAATTCAACAAGAATATACAACTGAAATGACTGAATTGGGTGAGCAATTTAAGCTTGTTCGTTCTGAACTCACCACTGTTGAGCATGATTTAACAGCAACAAATGAGTTATTTCAGCGATTAATGCAACAATCCACACCACTTCAGCAAGAATGGCAACAAGCTGAAAAAAAGCTGGCTGAATTACAAGCCAATTTGGATCAAAAACAGCAATTGTTTGCTCAAAATACTTTAACTTTAAAGCAGCTTGAAGAGCAAAAAATACAAACCAAAGAGCGGATGCAACTGATTGATATTCAGTTGGAAGATTTGATCCTCCAGCAAGAACATCAAGCAACAACATTGAGTGATACTGAATCAAATGCACAGCTTGATTTACAACAATTCAATGAGCTGAAGGCAAAGCAACTTGAAGCGCAAAAATCATTTTCTGAAATAAAAGCATTGGTTGAAAAGCAACAACAGCAACGTGCACAAATGTTGGCGCAGAGTGATCAATTGGCTAAAAATGTGCTTCGAATTGAGCAGCAAAAACAAACTTTGCTCGAACAAAAATCTCAAAATCAAGCACAGTATGAACAGGATGATATTGACAATCTCCTGCATGAAAAAAATGATGTACAGATTGAAATCGTTCGTCTAGAAGAAAGAATTGAGAAATTAGAAACTCAATTGAAACGTGATCAAATCTCATTGACTGAGCAAAAAAGTAAATGCACAGATTTGAATTCACACATACAGATTTTGAAATCTGAACAAAAACAATTACAACAGCTTGTGGTGAAAGTCAGTCGACATGCATCGAAGAGCAATGACCCTTTAATGCAAATTTTGAAGCTAAAAGATCAGGCGAAACCATTTGCAGCATTGGTCGAAAAATTTCTGTCAAAGTGGCTGCATGCGAATACGTTAAAGAGTGAAGATTTATTTCAGACCGAATCTGCCCGTCAATTAAAAGTTATTCAGCAAGATGTATCTGGGACTGTACTTGGTTTACCCACATTAGCGAGCTGGATTGATTTCCCCCAAAACTCATTATGGTTAAACGTTGCGATAGCTCAAGATTTTGAGCAGGCGCTTCAATTACAGCCTCAATTAAAACAAGGTGAGTCTATTTTAAGTTTGGATGGCTATCATATGGGTCCTGACTGGATGATTGGTCTGTACTTTGATGAGTCGAGTCAAGATGCTCAAGGAGCACTTAGCCACCGAATTCGATTAGATGAAATTGATTCAGAGTTGACACAAATGGTGAAAGCGCATGAGTCAATGACGCTCGAACTCGCTGAGATGCAATTAAAGCTTGAACAAAAAAATAGTGAATGTACGGAGTTGCAAAAAGCGTTAAAAAATCATCAAGCCCTTGCTCACCAAGTTGAAGTGAAGATTGCAAAACAGCAAATGGCTCAGCAGGCTTTCGAGTCGCAAAATCTACACATCGAGTCACAAATTGCTCAACTTGATGCGCAGCTTGAAGAAGATGCGATGCAAAAAGATGATTTGGAAATCGATTTACATGCATTGATGCTTAAAATTGAACACAATCTTCCACACTACAAAACCTTAGAGTTTCAAGTTGAAGAATTGAATGATCAGGTTGAGCATCTTCAGGACTTAGTCTACAAAAAACAACAAGAGTTAGAAACAAACCGCCGTACTCATACGCAAAATCAGCAACAAATTGAGCTGTTGGAAAAAGATGCAAGTTTTCTAAAAACGCAATATCAGCAGATCATCACTCAAATTACACAAGCTAAAAATTTCGTGGATCCGATTCAATTAGAATTACCCACTTTGCAAAGCCAATATGAGGTTCAAAAGCAGCAGACTGAAAAGTTACAAAAGACTTGGTCCTCATGGCAAGTCGAACTTAATGAAATACAGTCTAAGCAACAAAAATTGACGGAGCTACGGTTAAATCATCAGCAAAGTGATGAGCACTTTAGAACCCAGTTAGAAGAGAAGCGTTTAGCATGGCAAGTGGCTAAATCTGATTTACAACATTATGCTGAACAATTAAAAGAGCTTAATGCAGAATTATTAGAAAATGTGAAAATTGATTTGAGTCAGCACCAACAGCAGTTAGAGCAGGCACAGCGTCAGTTTGACAAAATAGGCGCTGTGAACTTAGCAGCTTCAGAAGAGTATGAAGAAGTATCAAAGCGCTATGAAGATTTAAGCCATCAAATTGAAGATCTTGAAAAAACAGTCGCACAATTAAAGGATGCGATGAAAAGCATTGATCAAGAAACTAAAAAGCTATTCATGACTACCTTTGATCAAGTAAATGCGGAATTGCAAAACTTATTCCCAAAGGTGTTTAATGGTGGTGAAGCAAGTTTAAGTTTAGAAGATGATTGGCAATCTGGTGTAAAGCTAATGGCTCGACCACCAGGAAAGCGAAATAGTTCTTTAGCATTGTTATCAGGCGGTGAAAAAGCACTAACAGCACTAGCATTAGTTTTTGCTATATTTCGACTGAATCCAGCACCATTTTGTGTATTGGATGAGGTTGATGCACCGTTAGATGATGCAAATGTTGGACGTTTTTGTAATTTAGTAAAAGAGCTTTCTGAACAGGTCCAATTCATTTACATTACACACAATAAAGTTGCGATGACGATGGCTACTGACTTACTTGGTGTAACAATGCCTGAGCCAGGAACATCGAAGTTAGTCACTGTTGATCTAGAAGAAGCGAAAGAATACGGTTTAGCTGCGGAGTCTTAATATGGAAATCAGTACCATTATCGGAATTGTGATCGCAATCGTGATCTGTTGCATAGGGTTGTTTATGATCCTGCGCAAGCCGAGTGATGCAGCACCGTCATTAGATGCTGAATTACATATAAATGAACAATGTAATCAACCCGTCATTCCTCGTCATGTTCGTAGTCTTTTACAGGCGCAAGCCGCACCATTGGCTTCTTCTGAGCGTGTAGAACCAAGTTTGAAAGACATTGAAGCGAGTGATGTGGCTCGAGTGGATCAAACAGCTGATCAGCATGCTACAAAGACGCCTGAAAATATTCAAAAAACTGTAGAAGTGGTAGATACAGTGCAACTGAATACTTCAGTAGACCTTGCAGAGAAAGAAAGTAAATCTCTGCTCGACTCCAGTAAAAACTCGGACAGCACTGAGACTGACCCACTAGAAAAAAATACAGAAACAGTCGAGAGTAAAGCTCAGTCGATTGATGGTGTAACAGACACTCAAAGTGCAGATCTTATTTCCAAAGATTCAATCGTAGAAACTACAATTGAAGACTCTAAAAAAGTTGAGCCAAGTTTTGTATTAAATCCGAATATTCAAACTGCTGAAATCAAAGAATTTGAAGAGGAAAGCAGCATCTTGGATGTGCATTTACATGAACAGCAACGTTTTGATGATGAAAGTGCTTTAGCAAATGCCGAATACATTATTAGTTTGAATATGTATCCGAACCCTCGAAAAGCACTTTCAGGTGATAAAGCTTTGAAAGTGTTAATGAAATATGGATTGCGCTTTGGCGAAATGAACTGTTTCCATCGTTATGAAACTCCTGATGCAGTCAGCCCATTGCTGTTTTCCGTACTCAGAATCACAGATCAGGGTCCTGCAGGTTTCGATTTAGAAACATTATCCGGTGAACAAGTTCAAGGTTTAGCATTCTTCTTAGCATTACCGCATCATAATGTTCAAAAAGGCTATGACAGTATGGTTAGTATTGCAGGGCTTATTGCACGTGAAACAGATGGTACCGTCTATGATGAAAATAATCTTGAATTTACACCGCAGTTAAAAGAACACTGGCGCCATAAAGCGATCGACTATAGATCAGGTCAAGCTGTTTAATCACCTAGGTGACTTACTGAATTTGTGTAAAGTCATTTATACTGTTTAGGTTGAAATTATTGGGCGGAATTTTCCGCCCTTTTATATGGTGAAAATATGGATCAGAACGCTGTCGTTGCGCAAATGCGCCAACTCATTCAATTACTGGCTCGGCATAACCATGCTTATTATGTGATGGATCAGCCGACAATTGAAGACAGTGAATATGATCAATTGTTTTATCAACTAAAAAACTTAGAAGAACAATATCCTGATTTAGTACAGACGGATACACCGACCAATAAAGTCGGTGATAAACCTTTATCTAAGTTTGAAAATATTACACATACTGTTCCAATGTTGTCTTTGGGTAATGTGTTTAATCAGGATGAACTTTTTGCCTTTGCACGCAGAATTGAAGAGCGTTTACCGAACCAGAAAATCCAATACGACGTCGAACTTAAATTTGATGGGCTTGCGATCTCACTATGGTATGAACATGGTGTGTTGATTCGAGCGGTTACACGTGGGGATGGTGAAACAGGAGAAGTCATAACCCAAAATGTAAAAACAATTCGTAATTTGCCTAAAGTACTCATGATGTCTCAAGGTGTACCACCAGCGTTGTTAGAAGTTCGTGGCGAAGTACTAATGCCTAAAGCTGGATTTGTAAAGTTAAATGCTGAAAATGAGGCCAAAGGTGAGAAAACTTTTGCTAACCCAAGAAATGCAGCAGCAGGGAGTTTGCGTCAACTTGATCCGACCATAGCAGCATCACGACCACTTGCATTCTATGCTTATGGTATTGCGCAATGCATGCCACATCATGGTCTGAGCACGATGTCAGAGAGCTTAAATTGGCTTGAACAGTTGGGCTTTGCTGTTGGGGAAAAACATTTTGTTTGTGACAGTATTGAAGAGGTTCAAGCGGCTTATGAATCTGTAAATCAGGAGCGTCCAAACCTGTCAGTTGAAATTGACGGGATGGTGATAAAAGTCAATGATTTGAAGCAACAACAACAATTAGGCTTTTTAAGTCGTGAACCTCGATGGGCAACAGCATATAAGTTCCCTGCAGTGGCTGCGCTAACCACAGTTGAAAATATTGATTGGCAGGTAGGGCGTACAGGTACTTTAACGCCTGTAGCGCGATTAAATCCTGTATCGGTTGGCGGAGTCACAGTATCAAACGTGACTTTACATAATATTGGTGAAATACATCGCTTGGACGTGCGCGTTGGAGATACGGTGAGTGTCTATCGTAGCGGAGATGTTATTCCTAAAGTTGAAAAGGTTTGGCCAGAATTTCGACCTCTAGAAACCACTGAAATTCAATTGCCAGAACAATGTCCTGTATGTGCTTCTCCAGTTGTGATGCCCGAAGGCGAAGCTTTAGCACGATGTTCAGGGGGGCTTTATTGTGCGGCACAGCGTATAGAGGCGATCCGTCATTTTGTATCACGTAAAGCAATGGACATCGAAGGTTTGGGTGATCGTTGGGTTGAGTCTTTATTACATCTTGAACTCCTCAAAGATGTTGCAGACATTTACCACTTGCACGAGCATCGTGAAAAGCTGCTGACTATTGAAAAAATGGGTGAGAAATCTGTACAAAATCTCATAGACTCAATAGAAAGTAGTAAAAAAACAACATTAGCGGCATTTATTTACGCACTAGGCATTCGAGGAGTAGGCGAGACTACGGCTCGAATGTTAGCCAATACCTTCCAGACTTTAGATGCGCTGAAATCTGCTGATTTAGAAGCATTAAAGAAAACCCCTGATGTAGGTGATATTACTGCAGAATGGATATTAGACTTTTTCAAAGCTGAACATAATATTGAAGTATTAAATCGATTAATTGAGGCTGGAATTCATTGGGATGCACCGATAGCACCGACTCGACAACCTTTAAATGGTGAGAGCTGGGTGGTGACTGGTACTTTAAGCAGTATGGGGCGAGATGAAGCGACTCAACTCTTACAGGCATTAGGTGCACGTGTGAGTGGTAGTGTATCCAGTAAAACGAAATGCTTGGTTGCTGGTGAAAAGGCAGGTTCCAAACTTGAAAAAGCAGAAAAACTAGGTATTCCGGTGATGAATGAAGCTGAGTTTATTGCATTTATGATTCAGCATGGTCAGCTCACTGAACCTGAGTCTTAAGTGTATCTTGCACATAACGAAGGGCATCAATAGATGCCCTTTTTTCTCGAGTAATTAGATATTAACCACGTTTTTTGATAATGCCATCGTCAAGTAGCTGTTGAAAATGTTCTACGATACTTGTCTCAACGTCACGATATTGCATGCCTAATTCTTGCTTACTACGCTCAGCATTGAAGTAAATGGGGTAACCCACATTCAAGTCAACGAATTTTCGCGTATAGCCAAACAGAGGAGCGAATAATTTGAATAAAAACTTGGGGGCAATCATTCGTGGGAAAGGATAGCGTCCACCAAAATGTTGTCGTAATGTTTTACCCATTTCGAGTAGGGTCATCGTTTTAGCATTAATAATATATCGTCCATGTGCTTTAGGGTGAAGTGCTGCTTGGATATGCGCATGAGCGACATCTCGAACATCGACTAACCCATTCCACATTGGAGGAACACCAAATAAAGTCATGCCATTTCCAAATTGTTGAATGACTTCAACACTTCCAGATTGCGTAGAAGGTGTAAGTGATGGTCCAACAACCAATGAGGGATTGATACACACTAAATCCCATCGAGATTGTGCCTTTTGCATATCCCATGCTTTACGTTCTGCTGCGACTTTAGAGTAAAAATAAGGTTGGTGTTCGGCACTACTGGTGGTATTCCAATGGCTTTCTTCAAACTGGTTCTGCTCAGTTTTCAAAATATCCACTGCATCGCCATAAGTTGAAGCAATACTAGATGTGACAACGACACGTTTTACTGTATCTGTACGATTGACACTGTTCAGTACATTGGTCGTACCTTTTAGTGCAGGGTCAATCAAGTCTGTGATTGGATCTTTAAAGTTAGTCACTAAAAAAGGTGACGCCATATGGATCACAATTTCACAGTCTTTCATTGCTTCATCAAATGAACCTTCTTCTAAGAGATTTGCTTGAAATAACTTTAAAGCGCCTGAAGTTTGAGATGCGATTTGTTCTAAATGTTGAAAACTTGAACTTTTAGTTAAGTCTCGTACAGTGGCGTGAACGGTGTATCCTTGTTCTAATAATTGTTTAATTACCCAACCAGCAATATAGCCAGTTGCACCTGTCACCAAAATCGGGGCAGTAGTCGTCATCATTGTTATTGCCTGATGGTCAAATAGATTCATTCTAAAATTAAAAAAAGGATTTGTCCTTGATCATTTTCAACATCAACTCAAATGTAATGAGAGTCACTTCGATTGGTTACAAAATTAAATAGAGCTAAAATTTGTTTAAAACTGCTCTCGAATTTTTTTAACTGTATGCAAGGGGTTATTTTTTAAGTAAAAAATAAGTGATTCAAACTGCAAATGCGTATGTTTCTCATTTTAATTATATAAAAATCATAAACTTACACATTATATTTTTTGCAAAATAAGCTCTGATTGTTCATAATGTTGCTATTAAAGAATGGAGTGATTGAAATGCGTGGCAATCCAGAAGTCGTAGATTACTTAAATATGTTGATCGGTGGTGAACTGGCTGCTCGTGATCAATATCTCATTCATTCACGTATGTATGAAGATTGGGGTCTCACTAAGATTTTTGAGCGTATCGATCACGAAATGCAAGAAGAAGCACAACATGCTGATGCTATTATTCGCCGTGTCTTATTCTTGGAAGGTACACCGAATATGAGTCGTGATGATATTGAAGTAGGTGAAGACGTCGTTTCATGTTTAAAAGCTGATTTAAAGCTTGAGTACGAAGTGCGTGAAAAATTAGCGCAAGGTGTAAAGCTTTGTGAGGAAAAAGGCGATTACGTGACACGTGATATGTTGCGTCAACAAATGTCGGATACCGAAGAAGATCATACTTATTGGTTGGAAAAACAGCTTCGCTTAATTGAACTAATTGGTTTACAAAACTATATTCAGTCTCAAATGTAAGTTAAAACCCAGCAAGGCTGGGTTTTTTTATATCTCAATTTTGCTTAAATTGACTCATTTTTAATAATTATCTAAAAATCAAAGTGAAATTGAATGATTTGCTCAATGAGTTATTGTGCTTGGCTTTATATACTGACCGAAAACGATCAGCTAAGGATTGGCAATCATGAGTAAAATCTTATTAATTACCGGTTGGGGACTCGGAACAAAACCACTCGAAAACTTAAAAACTGCTTTGGATATGGCAGGATTTCAAATCGATCTGATTAATATCTTTAATGCACTCGACCCTGTTGAATTATCTAAACATGTTGAGTTAGCTAAAAAAGTCGATGTCATTATAGGGTGGTCTTTAGGCGGGCAATTAGCAACATTGCTCACCCAAAAGGTTTTCGAGCTTTCAGGTCAGGCAAAAACGTTAATTACTTTAGCATCGAATCCTTGCTTCGTTGCCAATGAACGCTGGTCTACAGGTATGCCGCTTTCTACTTTTCAAAGTTTTAGAGAGTCTTTTGAAAATGACCCCATGACCACTTTAAAGCGATTTTGTTATCTGGTCTCACAGGGCAGCCAAACTGCTAAACAAGATTGGCAATCTTTGCAAAATTCAATTACGAGTGAAGAGCTAGATTTAAAAAAGCAGGGCTTGGATTTACTATATCATCTTAATACTGTCGAGATATTGAAAAATTATGTCGGAAAACAATTACATGTATTTGCTGATGATGATGGATTAGTTAGTAACAAAGTTCTAGATAATA
The DNA here is from genome assembly GCF_056779895.1 of Acinetobacter sp. ANC_7553. Lineage (NCBI taxonomy): Bacteria > Pseudomonadati > Pseudomonadota > Gammaproteobacteria > Moraxellales > Moraxellaceae > Acinetobacter > Acinetobacter sp. ANC_7553. Next base: position 134,372 of record NZ_JBWYIV010000010.1, read on the forward strand.
TCCGAAAGATAGATGCAAAGTTTTTTAAATTCGAAATTATCCCAGGCTCTCACTGCTTTTCAATTTTTAGAGCTACACAACTAAGTGACAAAATCGTTCAATATCTAAGAAAGAATGAGAAATCCTGATGAATATTGTCTAATCAGGCAATTCATAACAAAAATAATTCGCGTTATGCTCTGTCTAGATTAATAAGGAAATTCTTCCAGGATGGTTGACGAATTCGATTTAGCACACTTATGGCACCCTTATACTTCGATGTTAAACCCACTGCCGACATATAAAGTAAAAAAGGCTACAGGGGTGATGATTGAACTTGAAGATGGCCGTCAACTCATTGATGGTATGTCATCTTGGTGGTGTGCCATTCACGGATATAACCATCCTCAACTTAATCAAGCTGTGTCGGATCAATTGCAGCACATGTCACACATTATGTTTGGTGGGCTTACTCATGATCCTGCGATTGAATTAGGGAAGGCATTATTAAAAATTACACCACCTCAATTAGATAAAATATTCTATGCGGACTCAGGTTCTGTCGCTGTTGAAGTCGCACTAAAGATGGCAGTTCAATATTGGACCGCACAAAATAAGAAAGATAAAACCAGTTTTATCACGACGCGTTCTGGTTACCATGGTGATACATGGAATGCAATGTCAGTATGTGATCCAGTTACTGGGATGCATCAGGTCTTTGGTTCTAGTTTACCTTCTCGTTATTTTGTTCCTGCACCGCAGACTCGATTTGATGAAGATTGGAATCCAGCAGATATTCTTGTATTGGCAGAAATTTTAAAAAACCATCATGCCACTATCGCTGCCATGATTATTGAGCCGATTGTGCAAGGTGCTGGAGGCATGCGTTTCTATCATCCTGAATATTTACGCGAAGCCAAGAGGCTATGCGATCAATATCAGGTGTTAATGATATTTGATGAAATTGCCACGGGGTTTGGGCGAACAGGTAAATTATTTGCTTGGGAACACGCTCAAGTTGAACCAGACATCATGTGTATTGGTAAGGCGCTGACCGGTGGGTATATGACTTTATCTGCAACACTGACCACACGACATGTCGCTGAAGTGATCAGCTCTGGTGAAGCTGGCGTATTTATGCATGGACCTACATTTATGGCGAACCCCTTGGCTTGTGCTGTCGCCTTAAAGAGTACTGAGCTTTTATTGTCACAAGATTGGCAGTCCAATATTCAAAGAATAGAGCAAATTCTAAAACATTATTTACATAGATTAGATGATCAAGCGCATATTCAAGATGTTCGTGTGCTCGGTGCTATCGGTGTTGTTGAGCTTAAACAAAATGTTGATATGAAAACGCTGCAACAGCGTTTCGTAGAACGAGGCGTGTGGATTCGTCCTTTTGGAAAATTAGTTTATGTCATGCCACCTTTTGTGATTTCAGATGTCGAACTTACTGAGTTACTAACGCAGTTGGTGAGTGTTGTGATGGAACTTGCAGAGGAAATGAGATGAATCTGTTGGACTACTACGCAGAGCAGTTAGACTCATTAAAACAAACTGGAAATTTTCGGCAGTTTAAATCCATCGTTCAGCATGGAAAATGGGTTGAGCTTCAGCAACAAAGAATGTTGAATCTATCGAGTAATGATTATTTAGGGATTGCGTCAGATCTACAAATAAGAGAAGCATTTTTTGATCACTGTTCAGCAGATTCAAAAAGAATGAGCTCTTCATCTTCAAGGTTACTCACAGGAAATTATCCTGAATATGAGCAATTTGAATATGACATGAGTCAATCATTCAATCAAAGGGCAGTTCTGTTATTCAACAGTGGCTATCACATGAATATTGGTATTCTGCCTGCGATTGCTGATAGTCAAACTTTAATTCTCTCGGATAAATTGATTCACGCCAGCATGATTGATGGGATTCGCTTAAGTAAAGCGAAGCTGATACGTTATCGACATAATGATCTGCTTCATTTAAAGCAATTGATCGAGCAATATCATGATGATCCCTTGTATCAAAGAATCATTGTGGTAACTGAATCAATTTTTAGTATGGATGGTGATGAAACTGATTTAACTGCGTTGGTGAGTCTGAAATATCAGTTCAGTAAAATCATGTTATATGTTGATGAAGCACATGCTATTGGTGTTCGGGGAGAGCAAGGGCTCGGTTGTGCTGAACAATATGCTGTCATAGATGATATCGATTTCTTGGTAGGAACATTTGGGAAAGCACTCGCATCTGTTGGTGGATACATTGTGTGTCATCCAATCTTAAAAGATTATTTAATCAACAAAATGCGCTCTTTGATTTTTAGTACCGCACAACCACCCATCAACATGGCTTGGACGCATTTTATTTGGAATAAAATGAAAAAAATGCAGGAGCAACGTGCTCATTTAAGTGATTTGAGTCTGCAACTGCGTCAATATATTCTTGAGCAAGGTTACGAATGTCCTTCAAGCTCGCAGATTATTCCTTTAATTTTAGGTGATTCTCAGCGTGCACTTGAGCGCGCACAACAATTACAACAATCTGGTTTTTATATTTTGCCGGTTCGGCCACCAACGGTTCCACAAGGAAGTTCACGCCTGAGAATTTGTATGAATTCTCAGCTGAATCAAGATGAATTGGAGCGTTTGAAAGAACAATTATGAATGACTCAATGTTGAACAAATTTATTCAAAAAGAAATGATTGCTACTCGATTTGCAAAATCGCATTGGACTTATGCAGATCAGGCACGTATTCAACAAAATGTAGCGAAACATTTAAGCGAGCTGATGCGTCTTTATGTTTCATCTTCTGAGCTTGCTAAAGTATTTGAAATTGGATGTGGAACTGGAAATCTAACTCAAGAGATGCTTCATCATTTTAAAATGGATCAAGTCATTTTGAATGATTTATATGCTGATGTTGAGCATACCATCAGTCATCATCAGCCTGTCGAGTGGCGTATTGGTGATGTCGAAAAAATTGAGTTACCCAAAGACCTTGATTTATGTGCCTCAAGCTCTGCATTACAGTGGATGTCTGAGTTTGAAAGATTGATACAGAAAATTTATTCGGCTTTAAAGCCCAATGGTTATTTTTGCTTTTCAACTTATGGGCCTCAGAACTTAAAAGAAATTAAATCCTTAACTGGACAAGGATTAAAATATTTTGATCAAAGCCAAATTAAAAGCTTACTAGAGCAGAACGGATTTGAAGTGATGCACTGTGAACAACAATTGGCTCAATTACACTTCGCGCACCCAAAATTGGTCCTAAAACATTTACAGGCCACAGGTGTGACGGCAACCTCACAGGGATTTCGTTGGACGAAGGAAAGTTTGAATCAGTTTTATCTAGGTTACCGACAATTTATTGCGACTGATGAGCAAGAGAATCTTGTATATCCTTTAACGTATCACCCTATATTTTTTATCGCACGGAGTAAGTCATGAGTGCTCAAATCTACTTTGTGAGCGGTATTGATACTGGAATTGGAAAAACATACGTCACTGGTTATTTGGCAAAAATTTGGCGTGAACAAGGGCGGAATGTCATTACTCAGAAATTAATTCAAACGGGTAATGTGGATGTTTCTGAAGATATTGAAAAACATCGTGAAATTATGGGATGTGGTTGGTTAGAGGAAGATACTCAAAAACTCACTATGCCTGAAATTTTCAGTTATCCTGCATCGCCTCACTTAGCGACACGTATAGATGGGCGAAGTATTGATTTCGCTAAAATTGAACAAGCGACTCAACAGTTGTCCTCTTCATATGAAGTTGTTTTACTTGAAGGGGCGGGTGGCTTGATGGTCCCTCTAACAACACAATATTTAACCATTGATTATTTGGTGGATAAAAAATATCCCATAATTTTGGTGAGTTCGGGGCGTTTGGGAAGCATCAACCATACTTTGTTGAGCTTAGAGGCACTGAAGCATCGTGGGCTTGAGTTATATGCTCTAGCATATAATTTGAATGCTGAATCTGACGATGAGCTTATTTCACGTGATACATCTACCTACTTAAAAAAGTATTTATCACAACATTTTCCATCTGCTAAATGGTTTGATATTCCTGTTATTGAATAAATGAAAAAAACCGCTCTATTGAGCGGTTTTTTTAGGGATTTCAAAATTAGAACTTCTTAAAGCCTTTGTTAATACCAAAAGGTTTGCGTTGACCGAATTTATTTTCGTTGCGTGGTTTGTAATCAACAGAATTGCCGTTTACTTCACCTTTGTTTTCAGGACGTTTATTGCGGAAATCCTGATTTTCAGTGCGAGGGGCACGATTGTTGAATCGATTCTCAAATCCTTCTTGACGTGGTGCACGTGCATTGAAACGGTTTTCTGAGCCTTCTTGACGCGGTGCGCGATTGTTAAATCGATTATCACTGCGGCTTTGATCAGCACCACCTTGACGGAAGTCACGGCGTGGTTCTTGATGCTCGCCTTCGTCACGGCGTTGTTGGCGTAAATAACCACCACGACGTGCTGCAAGTGGTTTCTCTTGCATACGTTCATTGCGGCGTTTCGCCATACCGTAAAGACCAGTACCTTGACGTGGTTTGAGCTCAACAGACTTAGTTAAGTTATCAATGTCATTTTTATCAAGTTCAATCCAACGACCTGTACGTAATTCACGTGGCAGAATGACTGTACCATAACGTGTACGTAATAGACGGCTGACTTTCAAGCCTTGTGATTCAAAGATGCGGCGTACTTCACGGTTACGTCCTTCTTTTACAACCACTTGATACCAACGGTTAATCCCTTCACCACCAATTTCAGAGAATGACTCAAATTTTGCTGGACCATCATCGAGCATGACACCATCTGTCATGTTCTTTTTCAGTTGAGGGGTCACTTCACCCATCACACGTACAGCGTATTCGCGTTCAATTTCACTAGATGGATGCATTAAGCGGTTTGCAAGCTCGCCATCGTTTGTGAAAAGTAATAATCCTGTTGAGTTGATATCTAAACGACCAACCATGACCCAACGATCACCCGGAATTGATGGTAATTGATCAAATACAGTTGGGCGATTTTCAGGGTCGTTACGTGAACAGATTTCACCTTCAGGTTTGTAGTAAATCAATACACGACGACGGATTTCATCTTCAATTTGGAACTGTACTTTACGACCATCGATACGAAGCTCATCGGTTGGTTCGATACGTTCACCTACTTGAGCAACTTGACCGTTGACACTAACACGACCGGCAGCAATGACTTCTTCCATATAGCGGCGAGAACCCAAACCTACACGTGCCAATACCTTTTGCAATTTTTCACTCATAACAGCATAACCTTAGAAATAATCATCAACAGTTCACCTATTTACGACTTGGGTGCGTGAGCATCCAATGCCATAAAAGCTTCCTTGGCATCCTGTAGGGGAGGCAGTTGATTTAAATCACTTAAACCAAAAGCATTTAAAAATTGTGGCGTTGTAACCAACAACGCGGGTCTTCCTGGAAGTTCCCGGAAACCAGACTCTTTAATCCAGTTCCAATCGAATAACGTTCTGAGTTGCTGACTGTTATTCGTGACTCCTCGAATTTGCTCAATATCGGCTCGGGTAACGGGCTGATGATAAGCAATCACTGCTAGAGTTTCTAACAATGATGGTGATAATTTAGTTGGACGTTCTGGCCAAGTTTGTGCAATCACTTGTCGATACTTAGCACGAACTTGAAAGCGAAAACCTTGAGCTGTTTCAGTCAGCTCAATTGAACGACCGTGTTGTAACACTGCAAGCTGTTGCAAATATGCGCGCAGTTGTTGTTTGGAAAATTGGTTTTGAAATGCCTCTTTCAAGCGTGCAATAGAAACAGGCGCTTCACTGGCAAAAATAATAGCTTCGAGCTGCATGAGCACTTCGTGGTGTAACTCATCAACTTGAAAGGAGTTTGATTGATCAATGGTCATATCATTACCCCTTGAATTGCCAGCGGGGCTTCAATACCTGATGCAATAATTTGAACTTTTTGCTGACGTGTTAGCTCTAATATTGCCATAAACGTCACCACTAACCCCATACGACCTTGACTTGGTTTTAAAAGTTGATCAAATTTCAAAACCTCACCTGATTTTGTCATCTGTTCAATATAGGCAATACGTTCTTCAAGCAAAACAGGTTCTTGAGTAATCTGGTGTGTAACAGGCTCTGGGCGATTAAAAATACAAAACATAGCATCGCGCAGAAGAGAGGCTTCATAACCCTCATTTACTGTATTAATTTGTCCAAGGCTAACGTTGGGTAGAAAAGTATCACGGTCCAAAATAGGCATTTGACCGAGACGCTCAGCAGCTTGCTTGATCCTTAAATATGTCTCTAAGCGATCTATTAATTCTTGTTTTGGATCTTTTTCAATTTGGATTGATTTAGGTTTAGGCAGCAGTAAGCGTGATTTTAAATCTGCTAATAATGCCGCCATCACCATATAATCTGCGGTTAACTCAATATTGAGTGACTTCATACTGTCAATATATGACAAATATTGCGTTGCAATCGGAGCTATATCGAGCTGAAGTAGATCGAAACCATTTTTTTGGATGAGGTAAATTAAAAAGTCGAGTGGTCCTTCGAAATGTTCTAATAGAATTTCGAATGCTGCAGGCGGTATATATAAATCTTCAGGAATCGTATCTTGCCACTCATCTAAAACACGGATGTGTGGAAGTGCGTCCATGGGATTATGGATAGCTTGAGTCATTACAATTATTAGCCACGCGAATTTTCAAAAGCATGTTGGGCGATTCAGGAGATCACATATCGAAATCAGTAAAAGGACAGTGATTCGAATAGCATAAAAACAATATGGGTATTCTAAATTAAATCGAGTGCTGAATATATCTTTATCCGCAGTTTTACGATAAAAAAATTGAAATAAATAGGTGGTATTTTTTAAGGTTATATGGATGTATTTAGTGTTTTAATTGATAAATGTAAACTGGTATTCATTGTTAGCGTGTGTTCGACGAGAAGTAAAAGAGTATGAATAATTTTCAAAAAGTAGAACAAAATGTATATAAACAAAGTGTAGGTATAAAAGTTCACTCAAATACTCACCCTATAAACTCATTCAAAGCGTTGAGTGGAACGTATGTAAATTTATATCCTTTAAATTTAATTGAAAATATTGAAGAGCTTGCGAGAAATCTATTCCCAATTAAGATTACAGACGAGTTTATTTCAAGCTTTACCTATTTGCCTTACGAAGCGCCAACTTCGATTGAAGACTTGTCATATAAACTCTCATCGCAATTTGGTACACAAGGGAATATTTATTATGTTATTCGCATAGCGAACAAACCAGTGGGGTGGATCGCATTGATGAATATCGGGTTGGATGATGGAGTGGTTGAAATTGGGAATGTATACTTCTCAGCAGATTTAAAACGGTCTAGAGCTGCTACAGAAGTATTATTTTTACTGTTGAATGAGTGTTTTACTTTAGGATTTAGGCGTATAGAGTGGAAGTGTCATGAGTTGAACTTAGCTTCCAAAAAAGCCGCACTACGATTCGGTTTTCAATATGAAGGAATGTTTAGACAACATAAAGTGGTCAAGGGAAGAAACCGAAACACGCTTTGGTTTTCAATGTTGGATGAAGAGTGGCTGACTTTAAAAGAAAGTTATTTAGCTTGGCTTGAACCAAGCAACTTTACGCAAGAGGGTCAACAAATAAAGACCCTCCAAGCAATCTATAACGAAAAATCAGCGTAAATCAAATAAAGAGAGATGAATGGTGAGGCATTTTACTCAAAAGCACTCACATCACCCACGCCACGGCGGATAATTTCAGGTTGACTTCCTGAGAGATCAACAATACTTGTCGTAGTTAATGTACCAAGTCCACTATCAATAAAAACATCAATTCTTTTACTTAATTGTTGTTCTATTTCATATGGATCATCCAAAGGCTCAGTTTGACCTGGAAGAATCAGGGTGCTGGTGAGTAAAGGTTCACCCAACTCTTTAAGAAGCATTTGACAGACTGGGTTGCTCGGTACACGTAAACCAATGGTTTTCTTTTTGGGGTGCATCAAGCGACGAGGGACTTCACTTGTCGCTTGCAAAATAAAGGTGGTAATCGCAGGTGTGTTATTTTTAAGCAAACGATAAGTTGCATTATCCACTTTTGCATACGTTGCAATATCTGAGAGATCCGCACATAAGATCGCATATTGATGCTTAGCACCAAGATCACGGATTTGAGCAATTCGTTCCATCGCTTGCTTATTACCAATTTGGCATCCGATGGCATAGGCTGCATCTGTTGGATAAACCACGACATCGCCTGCACGTATTCTTTCTACTGCTTGAGTAATAAGTCGAGATTGTGGATTGTCAGGATGTACTCTTAAATGAAGCATTTTATTTTCTCCTGATTATTTTTTCGTATTATTGCGTGCATGGACATTCACTTCAATGTCATGAGTATATATTTACTAGACTTAATCTAGCGATGCACGAGAAAATTCATGCAAATGTAATGTTTTGCCACTTCTGAGACACTTACAGATGCACTGAATAAAGTGTTGAGCATCTCTTGGAAGCTGAGCTTCACCTGAAAAATAGCGTTGTACTTGAGCATAAACATTGTCTTTAAAAGACTGCCCATCACCACCTTCACCCGTTAAATTGTCCAGAGAAACGCGGAATTTTCGACTAAAGGCTGTGGAAAACATCCATTCAATTGCTTGAGGTTTAATTTCGACTTGTTCAAATAGGGCTTGTTGTTCAGCAGTTCGACCATCTGGTGCGTACCAATAGCCAAGATCAGGAAGAGTGCGACGATGATCTCCTGCGATTGTCCAATGGCTTATTTCATGTAAAGCACTATTGAAAAATCCATGTGCGAATTGGATGCGAGCAGGTTGTTGGTCTGAGGCAGGGAAGTATTCAGGTTCAAAGTCGCCTTTGACTAATGTGACATTTAAGTGGGAAAACCAATGATTAAAGTGTAAGATAAGCCAGTCTACCTGTTGAGCTTCTGTTTGCAGATTTACCCAAGGTGCGAGTTGCACGCGGTCTAAGTGATCGGTCAAATTTGAGGTCGAAGGATAGTGTAACTGTAATGAAGTTGTGACTTCAGGTTGCGGCTGCAACTGATGCATGACTTGATTAACCCAAATGATCTGTCTGAATAAGTGCAAAATTGTATCTTAATCTTTGACAGAGTACTTATGAATTTGTAGAATTGCCGCCTTAATTATGTCAGCAAATACCTTTCCGGCACAGATTGAGCCGTTTAAATGGGCTGAACAGGGCTTCACATGGTCAGGTACACTGCCATTGTCGCGCTTTGTTCGTATATCCCGTGAAGCTGTTGGGTCAATTGATAATCAATTGATCAATATAGACTGTAAGCTATCAATGGATGCGTATCATCGTATCGTTTGGCTTGATGGTAGTGTTGAAACGAAGGTTCCAATGGAATGCCAACGTTGTTTGGATACTGTTGAATTACCTCTCGAATTGGACTTTCATCTGGCTTTAGTCGATGATGAGTCACTGATAGAGCGCTTGGATGAGGATGCTGATTTCATCGTCTTAGGTGAGAGTGAAGCAACGACAAAAGGTTCATTTGATGCACCTGCAACCGCTGATTTACTTTCTCTCATAGAAGATGAATTGTTATTGTTGATTCCTTTGTCACCAAGACATGCGTCTTGTGAGCATAAGCATCAACCTGCCCAAGAAGAAGTTGTTGAAGAAAAACGAGATAATCCGTTTGGTGTTTTGGCAGCTTTGAAGGGTAAACTTAACTAATTTTTGTGTTATACTCTTAGGTATAAGACAATCGAATTTGTTCTGATCCATTTTTTCGATCTTTGTAAGGAGCCATCATGGCCGTTCAGCAAAACCGTAAAAGTCGCTCTCGCCGTGACATGCGCCGTTCACATGACGCTTTAACCGAGAATGCATTAACAGTAGACCAAACGACTGGTGAAACTCACCGTCGTCACCACGTAACTAAAGATGGTGTCTACCGTGGTCGTCAATTATTCGCTAAAGCAGCTGATGCTGAATAATTGGTGATGTATTAAGCGTCAAGCTTAGTAGAAAAAATGGGAGCGTAAGCTCCCTTTTTTTATTTCTATTTTTTGTTGTATTTGGCAATTACCAAAGCTTTTTTTTAATGATAAATTTCGCTCCATCAAATCAGTTAAGACTTGAGTTTGATGTTCAAGATGATCGAAATGAATCAAAATAGAATAGTCAAAGCTCTGAATAAAGGATTTTTATATGTCTGCTAAACGCCTCGAGCAAGCCGTTCTTGCGACCAAAACTGCATTTGTTTTTCCTGGACAGGGTTCTCAAAAAGCAGGAATGTTAGCGGAGCTTGCAGAACAGTTTAGTAGTGTGCAAGAAACGTTTGCTGAAGCTTCTGAAGCACTCGGCTTTGATTTATGGCACATTGCGCAAAGTGGTGAAGGGTTAAACCAAACTGAATTTACACAACCAGTGCTACTCACAGCAAGCATTGCTTTATGGCGTGTATGGTTAGAGCTTGGTGGTGTCGTTCCTAAATATTTAGCGGGACATTCACTAGGTGAATACAGTGCATTGGTTGCTGCAGAATCTTTAAGCTTAAAAGATGCAGTTAAATTGGTGAACTTACGCGGTAAGTTGATGCAAGATGCTGTCCCTCAGGGTCAAGGTGCTATGGCTGCGATTCTTGGTCTTGATGATGCTAAGGTTGTAGAACTGTGTGCTCAAGTCACCGCTCAAGGTGAGGGTTCAGTGGAAGCTGCAAACTATAATGCACAGGGTCAAGTTGTGGTGGCAGGTGATACTGCACAGGTTGAAGCGTTAATAGCTTTGGTAAAAGAGCAAGGTGCAAAAGCAATTGCGTTACCAGTATCAGTACCATCACATTGTTCATTAATGAAGCCAGCGGCAGCAGAGTTTGCCAAAGCTTTAGCAGATGTTGATATTCAATTACCTCGCATTCCAGTGATTCAAAATGTCAATGCACAAGTGGCTGACAGTGTTGATGAATTGCGTACAGCGTTGACATCACAACTTTATGAGTCTGTCCAATGGACTAAAACACTTCAAGTATTGGCTGATCAAGATGTGAGCTATGTTGTTGAATGTGGTCCTGGGAATGTATTAACAAATTTAGCAAAACGTTTAGAACATGTTGAAAAAGCATTGCCTTTAGATACTAAATCTCGTTTAGAAGATGCTTTAAATACTGTATTAGTTGCAGAAGGGAAAATTGCATGACGCAGGAACGTAAAGTCGCGTTAGTGACAGGTGCAAGCCGTGGTATTGGTGCTGCGATTGCACAACAGCTGATCGAAGATGGTTTTTTTGTCGTAGGTACGGCTACATCTGAGTCTGGTGCTGAAAAATTATCTACACAATTTGCTGAACATGGTGTAGGAAAAGTACTTGATGTTCGTGATGGAGCTGCAATTGATGCACTCATTACAGATATTGAACAAAGTTTTGGCCCTGTACTTGTTCTTGTGAATAATGCAGGTATCACTAAAGATAATCTACTGCTTCGTATGTCTGAAGATGATTGGGATGATATCCAAAATATTCACCTTAAAGCAGTATTCCGTCTCTCTAAACGTGTATTGAAAGGTATGACGAAAGCGAGATTTGGACGAATTATCAATATTAGTTCTGTCGTTGCGCATTTTGCAAATCCAGGTCAAGCAAATTATTCAGCTGCGAAGGCTGGGATTGAAGCTTTTAGCCGCAGTTTGGCTAAAGAAATGGGCAGTCGTCAAATTACTGTCAATAGTATCGCGCCTGGCTTTATTGCAACTGAGATGACTGAACAGTTAAGTGATGAAATTCAGAAAAAAATGAGTGATCAAGTGGCATTGAACCGTTTTGGTCAGCCTCAAGATATCGCAAATGCAGTAAGTTTCCTTGCTTCTGATAAAGCAAGTTACATTACTGGTACGGTATTACACGTGAATGGTGGTTTATACATGGCGTAATGCGATGTATAAACTTTCAAATATATCAAGATTCAATTAAACTATAGGCATTATACGCCGCCACAAGCAATGAGGAGAATTCCTGTGAGCGATATCGAACAACGTATCAAACAAGCAGTAGCTGAACAACTTGGCTTAAAAGCTGAAGAGATTAAAAACGAAGCATCTTTCATGGATGACTTAGGTGCTGACTCTCTAGATCTAGTTGAGCTTGTAATGTCTTTCGAAAATGATTTCGACATTACTATTCCTGATGAAGATTCTAACGAAATTACAACTGTTCAATCTGCTATCGATTATGTAACTAAGAAATTAGCTTAATCATCAGATTCAGTTCTTTTCGAACTTAAAAGCTACCTTTATGGTGGCTTTTTTTTATTAAGGAATAAATTGCAATATTACATTAAGTTACCTTAAGTTTAAGAAAGATAACGGCGTTAGGTATAGTTCTTCTGTATAAAAATTAAGGGATCTAAATTATTTGATCACCAAACTGAAATAACAATAGGAGAATAACAATGGGTCTTTTTGATTTTGTGAAAGGTATTGGGAAAAAGAATACCGCACCAGCTGAGCAACAAGCTACACCAGCAACGCCAGCAGAGCCATCTGCTCAAGAAATTGCGAATAAATTATTGGGGCATATTAAATCACTTGGCTTACCAGTAACAGGACTGTCTGTGACTTATAATGCAAGCAGTGATTTAGCGACTGTAAAAGGACAAGTGCAAACTCAAGCAGATCGTGAAAAGATCATCTTGGCTGTGGGAAATATTGATCATGTTGCTCAAGTCGATGACCAACTTACTGTTTCATCTCCAGAGCCTGAAAGTAAATTCTATACAGTAAAATCAGGGGATAATCTTTCAAAAATTTCTAAAGAGTTTTATGGTGATGCAAATCAGTACAACAAAATTTTTGAAGCAAACCGACCATTACTTAAAAATGCAGATGATATTTTCCCGGGACAGGTTCTAAGAATTCCAAACTAAAATATCAATGAATCTAAAAGACCGAGATTTAAATCTCGGTTTTTTATTTTAAAGTAACTTAATAACTTAAAACTGATTCTTAAATTATCAATATAAAACAATATTTTAACGGCTAGAAAATTTCTATAAATATATTTTAACTTCCACATTGCAATGGTGTTTTTGGCCATTTTTTAAGTTATTTCGAAGTAATAAGAATAAAAAAATTGAAATAAATTCATTAATCCTAACTTTATGTTTTATATAGGAAAAATAAATTAGTAAAAATAAGTGTTTGAAAATAAATAAAATTTAATTTGTTTCAAGAAATAAAATATTGTTTCATTGGGTTTTATTATGTAACTTTAATTAAGTAATAGTGTAATTTTGTTTCTGGTGTTTTTTTGCAATATTTAAAAATTTTATGTCTAACTTATATAAAATAATAAATAATGAGATTTTTTTCACTATTAGTTTATAAATTGTGACTTTGTTTAAAATTAAATTTTATCAATAAAAACATTGCTTTAAGAATCTCGAATGGGGTGTAAAAAATTTTTTTTAACTATGAATTTTTGTTGATTTTCAACTGACTTTTTATGACGTTTACATTGATTCTCAATCTGATAAAAAAATAGAGGGTTAAAGAATATCTTAATAATACTGGGTGACGTCATGAAAAATTTAGAAATATTATCAAAAAACGATGGGGCGGTTTTAGAAAAGACTACTGCTAATAAAATCGTATTAAACCAGAACTCAATTGTGAAAATTGATGCATCAATCGAAGAGGTCTTAAATTTTCAGAAAGAAGGAAATTCTTTAGTTATTAATTTTAAAAATGGCGAACAATTAGTTGTAGAAAGTTATTTTGATGATCCCTTAAATAGTCATAATATTTTATTTAATGACAATGGTCAGCTTTATTGGGTTGAGTTCACAGATGCTGCCAATGAAATAGCTTCGACTATTAAATATTATCCAATTGATGATATTTCAGCACTTATCGCTGGAAACTCAAGTACAGCTTTGACAGGGTTAACTCCATGGTTAATTGCAGGGGGATTAGCTGCTGGAGTAGTTGCTATTGCAGATAATATGAGTGATTCAGATAAAAAATCTAATTCTGTATCGCCGGAACCAGAACCACCAAATAACGATGAATTAGAAGAAGCAAAACAGCTCGTTAATGATGCAGAGAAAGCTTATCAAGATCTTAAAGATTTGATTGAAGATAAATTAAATGATGGGTTAATTACTCCTGAGGAAAAAGCTGAATTAGAGGAAGCATTACAAGATGCAAAGGATGCTAAAGATGCTGCTCAAGATAAAGTCGATAACTTGGTAGATGGCGAGGAAAAATCTGATTTACAAGATCGACTAGATGATTTGGTTGATGAAGAGTTGCCACCAATTAATGATCAAAATGGTGATGGTGTACCAGATGATCTCGAGCAAGCTTTACTAGATGCTGAAGAAGCTGTAGCCAATGCTGAACAAGCGTACGAAGCATTAAAAGATTTAATTTTAGAGAAGAATGAAAACGGCCTGATTACACCTGCTGAAAGAGCGGAATTAGATCAAGCTAAAGAGGCTTTCGAGAGTGCCAAAGCCTTAGCAGAAACTAAAACAAATTTATTACCAGAATCAGTTCAATCTCAAAAAGATGCTTTGCAGGAACGTCTTGAAGATTTAGTGGATATCATCCTACCTGAAATTAATGATGAAAATGATGATGGTATCGTAGATGATATCGCTGAAGCACTCATTGAAGCAGAGTTGGCTGTTGCGGAAGCTGAAGCAAAGTATGCAGCTGCTGAAAATGCTTTAACTGTTGCAAATCGTGATGGATTAATTAATCCAACAGAGCTTAATGCTTTACAGAATGCTTTAGAGCAGGCACAAATTGCTAAGTCAACTGCTCAAAGTAAAGTAAATGCTCTACCTGAATCTGTTCAGGAACAGAAAGATGCCTTTCAAAATCGATTAGATGATCTGACTGACATAAGTTTGCCTGAAGTAAATGACGCAGATGGTGATGGCATTGTAGACGGCTTACCAGAAGCGATTCAGGAAGCGCAGTCAGCCGTAGAAGCAGCTGAAGCTAAATATGCTGAAGCTCTTAATAATTTAGCTTTGGCTCAAAAAGATGGCTTAATTAACCCGCTTGAACTCAGTATTCTTGAACAGAAAGTACAGGCTGCACTTGATGCAAAAGAAGTTGCCCAAGATAAGGTAAATGTATTGCCAAATGGAGCGATTAAAGATGGTTTACAGGATCGTCTAGATGCTCTTGTAAATATTGACTTACCTGAAGTCAATGATGCAGATGGTGATGGCGTACCAGACGGCGAAGATATTACACTTGAAGAAGCAACAGAGGCAGTAGAGGCGGCTGAAGCAGCATATGCTGAGGCAGAGCAAGCACTAGCAGATGCAGAATCAGATGGTTTAATCACGCCAACAGAACTTGCTGAGCTGACTCAAGCACGTGATGATGCACTTGCTGCTAAAGAAGATGCACAAGCGAAAGTTGATGCACTTCCAGAAGGAGCAGACAAAGACGCATTGGATGCACGCTTAGATGATCTAGTCGACATCACCTTACCAACAGTAAATGACGAAAACGAAGATGGCGTAGCAGATGAGTACGAACAAGTATTGGCAGATGCCGAAGCAGCAGTAGAGGCAGCAGAAGCAGCATATGCAGCGGCAGAACAAGCGCTGATCGATGCAAATGCCAATGGCCTCATCACCCCAACAGAACTTACTGAGCTGATTCAAGCACGTGATGATGCGCTTGCTGCTAAAGAAGATGCACAATCGAAAGTTGATGCACTTCCAGAAGGAGCAGACAAAGACGCACTGGAT